>CAJCIT010000104.1 GCA_903970405.1 Acidobacteriaceae bacterium
GGGAACGGCCGGCGGGTGGTGAAATCGGGACCCTCGGGGACCGTCGTTTACGCCTATGACGCCTTCGGCCAGTTAGCTTATGAAGTCAGCTCCGCCTCGGCGACCCCTGAATGCACGACGTGTTATTTGAGTCCGGACCACTTGGGGACGTCGCGTCTGACGACAGACAACTGGGGCAACGTCATTGGCCTGCATGACTACCTGCCGTTTGGCGAAGAGATCCCGAGCGGCTTCGGCGGGAGGACCAGCGTTTGGAGCGCGACGGCGGATGGCATTACGCGAAAGTTCACCGGCAAAGAACGCGATCAAGAGAGCGGACTCGACTACTTCGGGGCCAGGTACTACGCAAGCAACGTGGGCCGCTTCATGTCCCCGGACTGGAGCGCGAAAGCGCAACCAGTGCCGTATGCAAAGCTAGACAATCCTCAGAGTCTCAACCTTTACGCTTACGTGCTCAATAATCCGCTGATCCACATGGATGCCGATGGGCACATCATCGACGATTCGAAACTTAAGGACAATAAGGATTATCAGAAATGGAAGACGAACTATCTGTAGTCAATCATCAGAAAACGTAGTTTTCTGAGCATCTGGCCGGGAGCAGGGCCAACAGCATCATCCGCGCCGCAGGCGCGATCATCCGTCAATCATCATCGGTGAAAGTGGAAGTTGAGCGTGAAGGTAATGAACCCCGCCGTTAGCAGCGGCGGGGTTCTGGCTTGGTGGCGACCTTCATGGGAAAGTCAACCACACATCGAAGCTGGTTCTAACCTCCCATGAACGGATAGCCGTTGTCAAAGCCCGCACGCCGGGCGCATGGCTATACATGGCGAGGCGGTTCTGCGGGCGCGGCTCTGTCTGGGTCGCGATTGCAACGTGTTGTTCTTTATTTGTTCGCACTGTGACCGCGGGCAACGATACTGTGGCGCGGCTTGCAGCGCCACAGCGCGACGTCGGCAGCGCCGCGCGGCCAACCGCCGACATCAAAGCAGCCCGGAAGGACGACTGGATCATCGCGACCGGCAACGCCGGTATCGGCGACGTCGTGCCCAGACCCGCGTGACGGATCAGGGTTCCCATTCGATCATTTCTCCGGCAATATCGAATGGTGGAGAAGAGGTTGCAGCGATTGCAGCAACGGCAACGGTAACCACAGCCGCGCCAGTCATTGGCATTCGCACCGCAACCGGCTTTTGGCTGCGCTGTTGCTATTGCGGCCGTGCCGGGCGCTTCGTCAATCCTTTTCCACGCATTCCAAAACGAAGGCGGTATGAATGATCAGCCCTGAAACCCGCGTGCAGATACGCCATTATTTTTATGCCGAGCACTGGAAGATCGGCACCATCGCCCTGCAACTGGGACTGCATGCCGACACCGTTCGGCACGCCATTGAGGTCGAAAGCTTCCATCGCACCGAACAGTTGCGCTCTTCCATTCTTGATCCGTATCGGGAGTTCATACGTCAGACTCTGGACCAATATCCCCGTCTGCGCGCTACGCGCGTCCACCAGATGATCCGCGATCGCGGCTACGCCGGCAGCGTTGCGCACCTGCGCCGCGCCGTCGCCAGTCTGCGTCCCCGGCGCACGGAAGCCTTCCTCCGTCTGCAGACTTTCCCCGCCGATCAGGCGCAGGCCGACTGGGCGCACTTCGGCCACGTCATGGTCGGCCGTGCCAAACGCCCGCTGTCGTGCTTTGTCATCACCCTGTCCTGGTCTCGCGCGCTTTACCTTGAGTTCTTCTTCGACCAGATGATGGAAAACTTCCTGCGCGGTCATGTTCATGCCTTCGAATCCTTCTCCGGCGTACCATGCGTCATCCTCTATGACAATCTGCGCAGCGCCGTGCTCGAACGCCGCCACGATCAGATCCTCTTCAACCCCCGCCTGCTGGAACTGGCGGGCCACTATCACTTTGTTCCACGCCCTTGCCAGGTGCGCGCGGGCACTCAGAAAGGCCGGGTGGAACGCGCCATCCGCTACGTGCGCGATTCCTTCTGGGCGGGCCGCACTTTCACCACGCTCGAAGAGTGCAACCGTCAGGCTCTGCAGTGGCGCGATGAGGTCGCACACCAGCGTCCATGGCCTTCCGATCACTCCCGTCCGGTCGTGCAGGCTTTCGGCGAAGAGCAGCCACGTTTGTTGCCTCTCCCTCTCCATCCGTTCCCCACCGACAGAGTGGTTGACGTTGGCTCCGGCAAAACCATCTACGTTCGTTTCGACCTCAACGATTATTCCATTCCGCCCGCCGCGGTGGGACGCGCATTAACCCTGGCGGCCTCTGACACCGAAGTGCGGGTACTCGACGGCCTGGTGGAGATCGCCCGACACCAGCGCAGCTACGACCGGCAGCAGTTCGTATTGAATCCGGCTCATCAGGAAGCCCTGCTTCAACTCAAGCGCAAGGCTCTTCACTCCTCCACGCCCGGCGGCCGCCTCGTTCAGGCGGCGCCAGAATGTGAAAAACTGCTCGATCTGGCCTTTGCACAGGGTGAATCCGCCGGCAGTCAGACCGCTCAACTGCTCCGGTTACTCGACCTCTATGGAGCACCGGCACTGCGCCTTGCCGTGGCGGAAGTACTGGCTCGCGATACGCCGCGCGCTTCCTCTGTCGCCTTTGTGCTCCGCAAGCAGAAACGCCCCGCGCTGCCGCCTGCCGTCGATCTCAGCCGACATCCGCGCGCGCAGGCCATTGATGTCCGCCCCCATGACTTGGAGACTTATGATGAACTCGCCCGCACCACAAAGAACAACGACTCCAACCAATAATCTGCCCGATCAGTTGCGGCAGATCGGTTTGCGCGCGCTGCCTGCGCAACTGGACGACTTCGTCGCGCGTGCCACCAAAGCGCGCTGGTCGCCTCACCAGATCCTGGAACAACTCACGCGCGTTGAAAACGACGAGCGATCTCGCCGCAGTCTGGAGCGACGACTGCGACTGTCGGGCCTGAAGAGCTTTAAGCCCATGGCCGATTTCGACTGGGCGTGGCCCACCAGTATCGACCGCGATGTGGTGGAACGCGCGCTGACGCTGGACTTCCTGCCGGAGGCGCGCAACATCGTGCTGATCGGACGCAACGGGCTCGGTAAAACGATGATTGCCCAGAACATCTGCCATGCCGCTGTGCAGGCTGGCCACTCGGTGCTGTTCCGATCGGCGGCGGCGCTGATCGAGGATCTTCACAGGCAAACCACCGAAGGCCGCCGCCGCAAGTTGCGCACCTGCGCCAGTGTCGGACTGCTTTGCATTGACGAGGTCGGCTATCTTTCCTTCGACGACAAGGCCGCCGATCTGCTCTACGAAGTCATCAACCGGCGCTATGAACGCAAGGCCGTCATTCTCACCACCAACCGCCCTTTCAAGGAATGGAACGAAGTCTTCCCCAATGCCACCTGCATCGCGACCATGCTGGACCGGTTGCTGCACCACGCCGACGTCACTGTTGTCGAAGGCAATAGCTACAGGGTTCGCGAAAGCGAACGGGAAACGGCGGCGCGGAGAGCGAAACCATGACGGACCCGGCTGCTTACATCGCGGCGGTTCTCCAACTGTACGCCGATCTTCCCGATACGCCCATCCACGCCGGAACTCCAGATCAATGGCTGGCTCGTCGCTTCTTCGACGACCTGATTCCGCTCAACATCGTCGAGGCTGCCCTTCTGCTCGGCTCACTCAGGCGCTTCGTGCGGCCTCCCGGCTTGCCCCCACTTCCGCCGATTCGTTCGCTCGCTTACTTCCGCCCCGTCATCGACGAACTCCATGCCCATCCCTTGCCCGACGGCTATCTCGACTACCTCCGCCTCAAGCTCCAGCGAGCCTCGCAATCCTTCCCGGCCAAATGATCAGAAAACTACGTTTCTCGATGCGCGCTAACAACTATCTGAAGCAAAAGGGAGCACAGGCGCAATGGGATGCGCTTAATAACAACAAAACCCTGACTGTGAATGTGGGTTGGGACAGCAAATCGAATACATCTGTGACGAACGGGTATGTATGGAACTCGAAGGGTGATCTGACAAACGTGAATGTCACTCTCGGCAAAGGTACTGGCAACACAGACAATCAAATGAATGCCTCTTCGGGATACATCCACGGCTCGACGCTAAACAGCGACGGAGCCATGCGGCAAGCATATGTTATTGCGCACGAGTTCGCTCATGTGGAGTTTGCGGATACCCAGACTGGGGGTGCCAGCATCCGTCAAGACCAAGTGCTCGGACAGAAAATACAAGAGATGTATCAAAAGTTCGGCGTAAACTTCGGCTCTCAGCCTGGTGTCAAACAGATGAATCAGCAACTGATGCAAGATCATTACGATCACGAGAAGGGGGCAGATCAGCGTGCGTGGGATGTCTTGGGTGATCCGAAGCCATGAAAAGCCTTCTGTTCCCCCTACTGTTGCTGGCTTTATCAACTCAAGCGCAGACAAAGCGAGCAGCTTCATCTCCAGGCCATGTGTGCGAAGAATCACCGTTGCTGGCTGAACTCAGCAAGGGAGAGGGGCTCGCCATCTTGGGCGCTTATGGCTATGACTGGAAAACGCCTTGGGCCTGCACAATGGTCGAATCACCTTGGGCGATAGGAGCCACCATACTTAGGTTCCGAAAAGTGACCGCTCAGACCGATGACGAGACAGCCTTTTCCATCTTGAAAGTCCAAGGCAGGGAGCAAATCTGGATAATCCCGACAGAGATGGGAATGTTGGAGGTTCCCCATGCCGATAGTGATCCTCACAATGTTGCCGCCTTCAACGTGCTGCTCCAGCTTCACAAAGGACCCATAGATGCCGCAGGTTGGATAGAGGCAGGCAAACTGTATATGGCGATCCTTGGCCACAAAGAAGCCCTGCTCATGAAGGCCGACTCCGGAAATGCTGATGCCTGTTCCGATAACGGCTGCTCTGTCGCTTTCTCCGACCGCCCGGTAGTCGCTGGCGAGGCATATAACAAATGGACCTTAGCCTTCGCTATCCCATCCAAGGGCCAGCCGGGAATGCTAACCGATGTATCGAAGGAAACTGTAAAACCTTAGCCGTCGTCGAAGAGTTGTCGGGGAAACTCGGGACGGACGGACATTTAATCCGAGAATCCTCGGCGATTTCCTGGATTGGAAACGCAGGGAGAAGCTATCCTGTGGTGTTACGACCTAGGATAAAATGTGCGACCGTCCCTAATTTCCCCTGAACGGGATGACGTCGAGTGAAATATCCAATGCACTTACCATCCCCGAGAGTCCGAGTGGTTTTAATGTTTTCGAATTTCCTACCCCTGATGGCATCGCTTCGCCAGTTAATCGGACCAACCCGGGATTCGTTGGAGGCGGCCGGACGGCCGGGGGTCTCCCTGAATTCGTGGTCCCCAATGGGCCGATTCCAGCAACCGCGACAAAGACGTACGTTCCGCCCAACTAGGCGATAAAATCGAGAACGGAGACAAGGTGGGACTCAATTCGGACGAAGTCGAAATCAAAGGGGCTTGGGTCATGGTCAACGGTCGAATGACCGAGGACGATGCAAGCCGGCGAATAAACTCTCTCATCAAAACGGAACTGGAACATGTCGCCACTTCCAAGGACGGATGGGAACAGCTCTATCGCGATACACAAGACGGTCGATACTGGGAGTGGTTCCACCCGCAGAGCGAAATGCAGGGCGGAGGCCCCCCGGCGCTACGCGTCATCAGCCGTGAAGTCGCCGAGGACAAGTATCGCCTGGCCTAAGAGAGGGAGTGCACTCTGTCCCTCAACCTCCAGATCGACGGGGTCAAAGACCAGTCAAAGACCTCTGGCGCCGGCTCGAACGTTTCAAGTGACCAATTTCCCGATAGATATTCGAACCCCGTGAGCAACCCGCAACACGAGGATAACGCTAAACCTGGAGGAACCTGGGGACAGGAGGAACCTGGGGACAGTATACCCGTTCACCGGTTTCTTGAGAGGATCCTCAGGCCCAGCTGACTTCATCAGCAGCAAGGGTCGCATTGCACGAGTAGCGGTGCCGGGTCTTCCGTGTCACGTCACTCAACGGGGAAACGGTCGACGCGTCATCCTTGACACTGACGGTGATCGGCTGCTGTACCTCAGCCTGCTTCGCGAATATGCGAGGCAATACAGCCTGTCTTTGTGGGCGTGGTGCCTGATGGACAACCACCTTCATCTGGTGGCAGTGCCCCGGCGGCCCGACTCACTGGCCAAAACCCTGGGCCGCACTCATGCCGACTATGCCCGGTACCTCAACATCCGCCGCCGCTCCTGCGGGCACCTGTTTCAGGCCCGCTTCTATTCCTGCGTCATTGGACCGCAACACCTTTGGATGACAGTTGCTTACGTGGAGCGGAATCCCCAGCGCGCTGGCATCGTCGTGCCCCCCTGGGACTACCGCTGGTCGAGTGCAAAGACCCATGTCGCTGGCCTCGATAGCGATGGGTTACTGGATCTGACGCGATGGCGGCTTGAGTACACGCCGGAACGATGGCAGAGCGTTCTGATGTCTACCGTCGATGACGAGGCCGACCTGG
>CAJCIT010000105.1 GCA_903970405.1 Acidobacteriaceae bacterium
GGCCGCCGACGCCTCCTCAGGCCGAGTGGTGTGAACAACGGGATTCGTCATGGTGCTAAGCGCTTCCCTTTCAATCGGCTGCCAGTCGGCTTTTCATCAGCCTACAATAACCGAAGAAACGCCCTTGTCCTGGGACCGCCAATCTCCCGATTGGCCCTTTTGCGGCGCAAGGTGCCGCGAGCCCACCGAGCCGCGCCTACTGAGCCGCGACCCTCAGGGAGCGACCGGTGGCGTTGGGGAGACTAGCTTCCGCTCCCCGACGGTCGCGGCTCTGAAGGCGCGCAGCTCCCGCTACCGGGTCTTCATCTCGGAGCAACACGGCGTCTGCACGGGTTTGAACTCCATCAACTCCACCCGTGTGAGATCGGCATCGTAGAGGTTGAGTTGCCATTTTCCATCTCGCCCGATCTTCGGCTTCTCGGTCAGCGTGGGCATCCGCATAAGAATGACCTTGTTCGCCTCCTGAATATCCGGCACTCCGAGCGCAATGTGGTTATTCACGCCGCGGCTCTTGGGCGACGGGTTGGTGACATTCAGCATGTACTCCAGCCAGTCGTCGCCATCCGGAACGCGCATGTCCACCCAGTTCACCACGGTCTCATTGAACCCTCCGTACCACATGACGGAAAAGCCCAGAATGTCTTTATAGAAACTGTCTTCCGCTGCGCGGTCATGAACGATGAACCCCGAGTGGATCATGTGGGTTGAGACCCGCGTTGAAGGCGTCAGCGTCTTGAACCGGATCGCGTGAATGGAATCGGGCATGTATTGGACGAACTCAATCTTGCGCCCCTCCGGGTCGTCGACCATAAAACTGATGTTCTTGTCCAGGCCCACTTTCAAGGCAGCCGGGACCTTGACGCCTTTGGCGGCCAGATAGTCGCGAAGTTTGCGGGCGTCCGTGGTCTCAAACGCGACGTGTGAGAGCCGGTCCTGCTCATCTCCCGAAAGGCCTGGATAGATCTCAATGTACTGATGGTCATTGACCTTGTAGTAATTCAGCATCAGGCCCCCGGTGGGCTTATCCAGGCTGAAGTGCTCAAAGCCGAGCACGTGCCCATAGAACTCTTCGGCTTTTCCCAGATCGCTGACAAACAGGCCGACGTGGGCCAGACCGGTGATGGGTGGACGTTCCACGGAACCGGGTTGGCGCCCGAGGATCCGCGACTGAAAAACGAGGCAACCGGCTAGCGCCACTGCGGTCACGGTTGAGACTGCTATTACTTGTTTCATTGCATACTCCAGGAGGGCGTCTGACTTAAGCGCCCGCTATCCTTCCGAGCCGCGATCTACCGGGCCGCGACCGGTTCAATCGCGCCCTGACTATTAAATCAGAACCATAACCGCCGTCCAAAGCTCTCGCAAGCGACAATAAAGACAAAGAGATGTCAGCCCACGCCCCTCTACCGCCGGAGTTCCCGCCCGCAAACCCGTGCCTGTAACGCCAGCCAAATCATCGCAGATGCGGCACTTCTTCGCGCGAAAGGGCCTACTCTCGCAGGCGCACCCGAACTATGAGTACCGGCCCGGGCAGCTGGATATGGCCTTGGCCATTGAATCGGCGCTCGCGGACCGGCGTCACTTGATCGTCGAGGCCGGCACCGGCACCGGCAAGACGCTCGCCTATCTGATTCCGGCCATTCTCTCCGGAGAGCGGGTCATCATTTCCACCGGCACCAAGAACCTGCAGGAGCAGCTCTTCTTCAAAGACATTCCGTTTCTGCAGACACTCTTCGTGGATCCGTTGAAGGTCTGCTATATGAAGGGGCGCAACAACTACGCCTGCCGGCAGAAAGTCTACGACGCCCAGCGGGAACCCATCCTCCACGGCATGGAGGAACTCTCTGACTTTCGCATCATTCGCGACTGGGAACAGCAGACCGAATCGGGCGACCGCGCTGAACTGGCGGACCTCGACGAATCGGCATCGGTGTGGCATAAGATCGATGCCCGCAGCGATCTGTGTTCGGGCCAGAAGTGCAAGCAATTCGACCGCTGCTTTATCACGGCGATGCACCGGCGGGCGCTCGAAAGCAACATCATCATCGTCAACCATCATCTGTTTTTCGCCGATCTCGCCGTGCGGGACGACGCCTATCAGGGAATCCTGCCGAAGTACTCGGCCGTGATCTTCGATGAAGCGCATGAGATTGAAGACGTCGCCGGGCAGTACTTCGGGATGAGCGTCAGCAATCTGCAGTTTCAGGAATTGATTCGCGACACCAGCGCACTCTCGCGGCGAAAGTTCTTCTCGACTCCCGACCTCGATCGGACACTGATCGTGCTCGGCGATCGCGCTGAATCGTTCTTCTCCTTATTCCCGCAGGAGGGCCGGCAGGCGTATCGGGGGCGGCGCGAGTTTCTCGGCAACAACGAACCACTGTATCGCGAATTGATCTTCTCGCTGGTGCTGCTTTCGAATGAATTGCAGGAGGTGGACGATGCGCCCGAGGATTTAGTGCCGTTGGTGCGGCGCGCCCGGCTGATGCAGGAGGCGCTGGAGTTCTGGATGGAGAGCGGCGAGCGACGCTACGTCTATTGGACTGAGCGGCGCGGCCGGGGACTCTATCTTCAGGCAACGCCCATCGACGTGTCCAGCGTGCTCGCCGAGCGGCTGCTTGAAAAGGTGGATTGCGTGGTATTGACGTCGGCCACGCTCACCGTAGCCGGGTCGTTCGCATACACGGAGTCGCGGCTGGGCTTGAAGAATGCCCGCACCCTGCTGGTGGAAAGCCAGTTCGATTTTTCAAAACAAGCGCTGTTCTACGTGCCGCCCCATCTGCCCGATCCGCGGGACCGTGACGCGGCCCATCACATTGCCCAGGAGATTGAGCGTGTTCTGGAAGCCTCGCGCGGCCGGGCCTTTGTGCTGTTTACCAGTCTGGCGCAGATGCGGGCGATGCACCAGACGCTGGCCAGCCGCCTGCCGTTCCCAGTGCTCCTGCAGGGCACGGCGCCCAAGACCGCGCTGATCGATCGATTCCGAGCCACGCCGAATGCCGTGCTCTTCGCCACATCCAGCTTCTGGCAGGGCGTCGACGTGCAAGGGGAAGCCCTGAGCTGCGTCATCATCGATAAGCTGCCGTTTGCCGTGCCCACCGATCCAGTGATTGAAGCGCGCGCGGAAGCCATCCGTGAGGAGGGCGGCAATCCGTTTTACGAATACCAGATTCCGCAGGCGGCCCTCGCCTTAAAACAGGGCTTTGGGCGCCTGATTCGCAGTCAAACCGACCGCGGCGTGCTGGTCCTGCTGGATAATAGAATTACCAGGCTCCGGTACGGGAAGGTGTTTTTCGATAGCTTGCCCGCCTACCGCTTCACCAATCGATTTCGGGAAGTAGAAGACTTTTTTAATGTTTGAGATTAGTGTCGAACATACTTTCGCCGCCGCGCATCAGTTGCGAAACTATCGCGGCAAGTGCGAAAACCTGCACGGCCATAACTACCGCGTCGAGGTAAGCGTGGAAGGCGAGGAGTTGGAGGAAAACGGCCTGCTTTTCGACTTCACCGAGTTGAAGAAGAGCCTGCGCGCGACCACCGATTACCTGGATCATCAATATTTGAACGATCTTGAGCCGTTCACGGCCATCAATCCCTCGGCGGAAAACGTAGCCCGGTTCATTTGCGAAGAGATCCAGGCGGATCTTCCGCACGCACGAATCTCGCAGGTCAAGGTTTGGGAGACGGACACCTCGTGGGCGGTGTATCGGCCACTGCGATAACTGGTGGCACTGGCTTTAGCTCCGTGGCGCGGGCTTTAGCCGGCTGAGCCGACATTCGTGTCGGCTGTTCATTCGTTCAACCCAGGTAACAGCCGAGATGACTCTCGGCTCAGCGGGCTAAAAAGCCCGGGCCACAAAATGCACAAACCCGAGGAGTAAGCTAAGCCTTCAGCGCCCGAAGAAATCCGCGTTCTTCTTGGCAAAATCGTTCCACTTTTCCGGCAGGTCATCCAGGGCAAAAATGGCGGAAACAGGACAAACCGGCACGCACGCGCCGCAATCGATGCATTCCACCGGGTCGATGTAAAGCATCTCCGCGCCTTCAAACTTTTCGGCGTCTTTCTTCGGATGAATGCAATCCACCGGGCACGCGTCAACACAAGCGGTGTCTTTTGTTCCGATGCACGGTTCTGCGATAACGTAAGCCATTAAACTTCCAATCGATTCTAAGCCCTAGGATCGCACACCAAAAACAGCAGACCAACCATCAAAACAGCCATTGGCGGCTGGCCGAACCAAGCGGTTGCTGGGGCGGGCCGAACTGCTGATTCTAAAGCGCTGGCGGGCGGCTTTCGCACCCACTTCGTACAATGCCCTTAGATGATACCCAAGGTTCGCAAAGCGGTTTTTCCCGCGGCCGGGCTGGGCACCCGCTTCCTGCCCGCCACCAAAGCCATGCCTAAGGAGATGCTTCCCCTGGTGGATAAGCCTCTCATTCAATATTGCGTCGAGGAGGCGATGCACTCCGGCATTCAGGACATCATTATCGTGACGGGCCGCGGCAAGAGCTCCATCGAAGACCATTTCGACGTCAGCTTCGAACTGGAACAACTGCTGGAATCGAAGAACAAGACGGACATGCTCTCGATGGTCCGCTCTATTTCAGACATGATCGATGTCTGCTATATCCGGCAGAAAGAGGCGCTGGGGCTGGGGCACGCCGTTTTGCGGGCCAAGGATCTGGTGGGAAATGAGCCCTTTGCCACCGTGCTTTCCGACGATGTCATTGCTTCCGATGTCCCCTGCATCCGTCAATTGCTCGATATCTATGAGTACTATGGCGCGTCCGTGGTGGCGCTGATGGAAGTGCCGCCCGACCAAATTTCTTCCTACGGTGTGGTGGACGCCGAACCCGTCTCGCACAACGGCAATGAGCACCGGGTATTCCGCATCCGCAATATGGTGGAGAAGCCCAAACCATCTGACGCTCCATCGAATCTCGCCATTATCGGACGCTACATTCTGACGCCGGAGATCTTCACCTGCATCGAGTCGATTGAGCCGGGCGCCGGCGGCGAGCTGCAGCTCACGGACGCGCTGAAGTATATGCTGCGCAGCCGTCCCATCTACGGATTGAAGTTCGACGGCAAACGGTATGACGCCGGAGACAAGCTGGGCTTCCTGAAGGCGACGGTTGAGTTTGCGCTGAACCGCCACGATATGGGCGACGCTTTCCGGACGTATCTGAAGGGTTTGACTCTCTAGCCTTGGCGTCGACGATCAAAGCATTCCGCATTGCGATCGCCGCCTTCGTGCTGGCGTTGCCGCCTGTCCTTTCATGGACGGTTGTCGCGGCGGAACCAGACCCTCCTATCGTGGCCGCGACGAAGTCGTCCCTGGCGCGCGGCGATTTTAACGGCGCAGCCACGCTGATTCAGAACTTTCGCCTCCAGTACGGCGACTTGCCGGAAGCGATTGAAGCGTATTCGTGGCTGGCGCGCGCCGCCTTGATGGGTGGCGCCCCGGATCAAGCCTTCGATCTTGCGGACGAAACGGCGAAGCGGGTGACGAAGGCTTTGGCCGGCAAGACAATTGATAGCGATCCGCATTTGGCCCTGGCCATGGGCGCAGCAATTGAGACCGAAGCGCTGGCACTGGACAAGCGCGGCCAGAAGGGCGAGGCGGTTCATCTGCTTCAGACCTCGCTGGTGAAGTATCGCGGGACGTCGCTGGCCACTCGTCTGCACAAGAATCTCAATCTGCTGACCTTGGCCGGGAAGATGGCGCCCACGCTTCACAAGACGGATCTTCTGTTCCCTGCCCACCCCGCGATTGCGCCCTCCAAAGCGACCCTCCTGTTCTTCTGGGCGCACTGGTGTTCTGACTGCAAAGCCGAAGCGCCGATTATTTCAAGGCTGGCTACTGAATTTGAGCCCAAGGGCCTGACGGTGATCGGACCCACCAAACTGTACGGTTATGTGGCAGGCGGAGCGGACGCCGCACCCGCCGCGGAACGCGTCTATATTAAACAAGTCTTCGACAAATACTACTCGCTGATCCCCAACATGACGGTCCCGGTGGATTCAGCCAATTTTGAGACCTATGGCGCCAGCACCACGCCCACCCTTGTTCTGGTGGACCACGCCGGCATCGTGCGCCTCTACCATCCGGGCCAGATGAGCGAACCGGATCTGCGCGGAGCGATTCAGGCCGTCATCGCCAAGTGAAGGGCATGTGAGCGCGACTTCGCACTGCAATTGGAGGATAATTGGCTCATATGATTCGACGGGAACTTCTTCGCCTCCTGCCGTTGGCCGCGATGGCTGTTTTGTCGCTTAAGGGCTCATCGGCGCCGGAAACGGTGATCAC
Source organism: Acidobacteriaceae bacterium (assembly GCA_903970405.1). GTDB lineage: Bacteria > Acidobacteriota > Terriglobia > Bryobacterales > Bryobacteraceae > CAJCIT01. The sequence goes on from CAJCIT010000105.1 coordinate 6,312, forward strand.
GGTGAAGCTGACCAATCAGTTCAACAAGCCCGTCGAGAATGCTTACGTCATCCTCGACTTCCTGGGCGACCATAAAGCGTCAAAGATGGGCATGCGCGAAAAGTTGCATTGGGAAGTGCGCAGCAATCTGCAGGGCATCACTCATTTCCCCTCCATTCGTCAGGGCAAAATCCGGCTGCAGGTAATCGCGCAGGGCTATCAGACCTACGGCGAAGTGCTGGACATCGATCAAGAGGAAAAGACCATCGAACTGAAACTGCTTCCGCCGCAGAAGCAATACAGCGTACACGGCGACATGCCGGCCTCGAAACCGTCGGACGGCGATAAGCCAAAAGACCCCCCACCCCAGCCCTAGGAGCGCCTGGGAACGCCAATCTCCTGATTGGCGAAAGTCCGCTCAATTCCCCTGTCCTAGCCGTTTTCGACGCGCGCCTTAATATCCCAGTACGCCGTATCGATGAGTCTGCTAAGAGCCGCCGCGTTCGCCGCCGTTCCCGGTCTCAGTTTCACATGGCGCATGAACTTGCCCTTGCCTTGCAACAAGCGGGCCGGATCAGGCAGCGATGCGCCGTGAAAGAAGCCCACGTTGACGTGCGAGGTGAATATATTGACATAGCCGAAGGGCGCATCTCCCAAACATGCCACCGGACACCCGTCATGCAAAAGCTCCCGGACTTCGTCGCCACACTCTCGCATCGCCTTAAACCACCGCTGCGCGATGGCGCCCAATTCACCGGCATGCTCTTTCATCCAAGCATCGATGGCGGGATCCCGCTCCACAGCGCCGTTGAATCGCAGCAATTCCGTCGTCTTCGCGGATTTTAATTTGTCATTCAAGAGGCGCGCCCTCGCTGCCAGTGTTTTCCGATCAACCGCAGCAAGCGGCAAGCGAAACACGGCTGGCGCTATCTCCCCAGGCGCTCTTCGAGAGTCTACTGAAAATAAAGTTCTTACAAAAGGCGCGCCTGTCTGGCTCCAATTTCTTCAAACGTTTTCACACTCACCGCTTCTTCAACTCCACGAAGGTTCGCGTCCCCATGTTTTGCGGCAGCTCATAGCGTTCAAGCACGGTGGCAATAAGCCGGTTCCGCTGCAGTAAAGCCGCGGCGGATGCGATCTCAATTTCCGCATCCGGCCCTTTATACAACAGCAGCGGCGTGCCGTTCTTCAAACTTTTTTCGAACGTTTCCAAGATCTTCGCAAGCGGCGCCACCGCCCGTGCCGTCACCACGGCCACCCGCCGCTTGAGCAACGCGCTCTCAGCCCGGACGGCCATTGCCAAAATGTTTGGAATCTCAAGCGCGTGAACCGCCTCCTCCAGAAAGCGGGCTCTCTTCTGCACCGATTCACAAAGCGTAAATTCGACATCCGGCAGAACGATGGCTAGTGGAATCCCTGGGAAACCGGCGCCGGTGCCCGCATCCATCACCGTGCGAAAACCCTTGAAAAACCGCCACGGCAAGATGGAATCCAGCACATGCTTGATGGCCGCCTCCTGCGGCTCCAGGATGCGCGTCAGATTCATCTCCTTGTTCGCCTCGACAATCAACAGCAGATGCTTCGTCGAAATCTCAATGAGGCGTTCACGGTTTGGCACGTCCTCCGGCAAGGCTTTGCGCAGGGCGTCTTCGAACGAATGGGACGTCAGGGCCACAAGTCCATCATGACAAAGGCCGGCTTCGTGTCCTCTTCTATCTGACCGCCAACTGGTCGAACAGAAATGTGAACGCATCGGTGAACTGCGCGATGGTTTCCGTCAGCGACGATCCAATACCATGGCCCGCGTTGCTCGAAGTCCGCAGCAGAATCGGCCCTTTCGACGGCCCCGCCGCCTGCATCGCGGCCGCCATCTTCCGCGAGTTCGCCGGATCGACACGCGGATCGTTGTCGCCGGTCAGGAAAATGGTTGCCGGATACGTCACACCCGCCTTCACATGATGATAGGGCGAGTACGAATACAACGCCCGAAACTGATCCTGCTCCTTCACCGTTCCGAACTCCGTCACGTTGAACGCGCCATTCGGAGACAGTTCCACGCGCAGCATGTCGTAGATCCCGACGAAGGCCAGCACCACCCGGTACATCTCAGGATGCTGCGTCAGCGCCGCGCCCATCAGCAGGCCGCCATTGCTGCCACCCATGATGCCCAGGTGTTCCGGCGCCGAATACCTCCGCTGGACCAGATATTGAGCCGCCGCGTAAAAGTCATCGAAAACATTCTGCTTCCTGGTCAGGTTTCCCGCGCGATGCCACTCTTCGCCATACTCGCCGCCACCGCGAAGATTCGCCACCGCGAACACGAAGCCATGGTTCAGCAGCGTGCGCGTACCCCGGTAGATTCGCGGCGTCAAGCTGATGCTGTAACCTCCGTACGCGTAAAGTAGCGTCGGATTCGCGCCGTCCAGCGTCACGCCCTTCTTGCGGATGATATTCACCGGAATCTTTGTCCCATCCTTTGAAACGGCGAAATCGCGGATCACCTCGGCATCCGCATAGGAAATCGTACTGGCCGGCGTAAGAGCTGGGACACTCTGCACCTTCTTACTTCCTGCCGCGAACTTCTGCCAGTGCGGCTCGCCGAGATAGCCTTCGCTCGTGAACAGGAGGTCCTGTTTATGAAGCCGCTTCATTTCGTCCACCGCCGAAACCGGTTCTAACGGAACCAGGCCTTGCGCATGTCCGCCCGCGGTGAAGACCCGGATCTGGGAGATGCCGCCATCCAGGTCATTCACGTAGAGGCGGTCGCCGGACGGCAGAAAGTCGGCAATCGAGACATCGCTCTCCGGAATCACCAGCTTCGCCTTCGCCACAGCGTGCTCACCCACCTCAAGGTGCAGAATCTTCCCCCTCGGCGCATCTCTAATGGAAAGCAGGAAGATTGTGTTGTCATCGGCGAAGTGCGCCCCGGTCACCTCATCGGCGTAGGTGGCGACGGGAAGCCACCCGCCGGTCACCACTTTCTCGAAGAACATGAATTCGCCGCCATCGCCATTGGCGACGCGCGCCAGAACGTGTGAGCCATCGTCGCTGCTTTCGAGCTGAATCTCCGCGATGCGCGGGAACTCTTTGCCCAGTTCATACTTGTCCGTTTCGGTTTTGGTCCCGAGCTTATGAAAGTAGATCTGCTGATAGAAATCAAGGTCCACCTCGTCCCGCTCGCCAAGCCGCGGATAGCGCGTATAGAAGAAGCCCGAGTTGTCGGCGTTCCATGCCACGCTCCCACCCGCTGTGCCGCCGTTGACACGCGGAATCACGTCGCCCGTTCGTTCTTCTCCCGTCTCGACGTCGTAGACATGCACGTCGCCCGATTCGCTGCCGCCTCTTGAAAGCGACACCGCCACCAGTTTCCCGTTGGGCGACGGCTTGTACCAGTCGATGGCCGTATGCCCGTGGGCGTCCAGCTTGAGTGGGTCCAGCAGGATGCGCGCTCCGGCCGTGTCGTCAATAGACGGCAAAATCAACAGCTCCGGCTGGTCGCGCGCCGGATCGAAGCGCATCGCGAACACCTTTCCGGCCACCAGTTCAAGGTGCTGGTAGGAGACCGGCTTCGCCTTCAACTCCTGCGTCAATTCCTTTTCGATCGTTGCGCGAACGGGACTCGTGTCGAGGATTGACCGGGTCAGCTTGTTTTCCGCCGCCACCCACGCAGCCACGCCGGGGCCCTTGGGATCTTCAAGCCACTGATAGTTGTCCGTCACTTCCACGCCATGGAACGTCTGCGTCACCGGGTGTTTCGGAGCCGGCGGGTAATCGATTTCGGCCGGGGCGCCGGCAACAGGAATTTGGTTTGACATAAATACAATCGCAAGCGCTGCGAAAACACCACTTCGAAGGGACATGCCGCTAGTTCAGCACACTCCATCTCCGGGCTTATTTCTTGTCTTACGCGAGAATGGAAGAGAATGCTTACTGCCGGAATTGTGGGTCTTCCCAACGTGGGGAAGAGCACGTTGTTTAATGCGGTCACCCAAACCCGCAAGGCGCTGGCCGCCAACTACCGCTTCTGCACCATTGAGCCAAATACCGGGGTTGTCACCGTCCCGGACGAACGCCTGGCCGTCCTTTCCAAAATCAGCCGTTCCGCGAAAGTTGTGCCTGCCGTCTTTGAGTTTGTCGATATTGCCGGACTCGTCGCCGGCGCCAGCAAAGGCGAGGGCTTGGGCAATCAATTCCTCGGCCACATCCGCGAAGTCGACGCCATCATCCAGGTGGTGCGCTGCTTTGAGAACGCCAATATTGAGCATGTCATGGATACTGTCGACCCGGTTCGTGACATTGAGATCGTCAACACGGAGCTGGTTCTTGCTGACCTCGAATCCGTTGAAAAGCGAAAGTCAAAACAGCAGAAGGCGGCGAAGAGCGGCGACAAGAAAATCGCCGCGGAGGTCGAGCTTCTGGATCGGCTCGAAGCCCACCTCAACACCGGCAAAACTGTCGTCACCATGGACCTCACGCCGGAAGAGAAGGCCGTGGTCAAGACCTTCTTCCTGTTGACGGCCAAACCGACGCTCTTCGCCTGTAATGTCGCTGAAGATGACCTGGCCCATGCCGACGACAATGAGTTCGTCAAGAAGGTTCGGGCCTACGCGGGCGAGCACCATGACACGCGCGCCGTGGTGGTTTCGGCTGAAATTGAATCGGAGCTTGTGCTGCTCTCCGAAGACGATCGCAAGGAATACCTGGCTGGGCTGGGAGTCGACGATACTGGCGTCTCCCACCTGATCCGCGAAGCCTACTACCTGCTGGGATTGCGCACCTACTTGACCACCGGCGAGAAAGAAACCCGCGCCTGGACCATTCATGCGGGCGACAAGTGCCCACAGGCGGCGGGCGTCATCCACTCCGATTTCGAGAAGAGCTTCATCTCCGCTGAAACCGTGGCTTATGACGATCTGGTGGCGGCCGGCTCCTTTGCCCGCGCCCGTGAACTCGGAAAACTGCGCACGGAAGGCAAAGAGTACGTCGTCCAGGACGGCGACGTGATGGAATTTAAGACGTTTCTCTAGTTTGCGGACAAACGGCTCTCTATGAGTCGGCCTCAACCGCCGGCGTAGCCACCAAATGTTCGGCGATGAACCAGACTTGAAGTTCATTCGTCCGGATGACGTCACTTACCAGCAAGTCATTGGTTCCATCGTCACCCGCATCGGTGGCCTCCTTCGCCCCTTTTCGTGCTTCCTTCAAGATCAGTTCATGGGCCTCGAGGAGCCGCGATAACTGCACGGGCACCTCCTCCCGGTGAATCGGCGCGCGTTCAATTTTGGTGTGTTCGGCCACATCGTGAGCCAGCGCAATGGCAACCCCGCCCAGTGTCTGAATGCGTTCGGCCAGTTCGTCCACCAGCTCCGCCTGCTCCTCATAGTGCTTGTCGAACAGAAGGTGGAGTTGATAGAACGTATGGCCGGTAAGTTGCCAGTGATGCTTCTTGTACAGATCGCGCAGGACCATCGTGTCGGCAAGGATCTGGTTGAGGTTCTTTGTGCTGTGCAGCCTGACGCTCTCATCGAGAGCCAAGGGATAATTCACCACCGTGCCAAATTCCTGAACAGGCTTCGATCGCTGATTCAGGATCGGCGTCACTCTGGATCGGGTCTTGTGATTGCTGGAAGTCTTGGTTGGCATACGGGTACAACCTATCAGATATCGCAGGCCGGTCCTTCGAGCCCGGTACTTCTACCAGCCCGCCAGAAACCGTTCCGGGCACAAGGATCGACTGGAGGGCCACGTATCGATGGGATGGCTCTCCGAATTTCCTGTGATCGGCGCAGGTCGGCGAGCATGAGTGGCGGGACTGCAAAACACGACGAGAAGAGGCTCTTTCCAGCGATTCGTGCAAACGGGTAAGCTCCTCTGCCTCAACAACTTCCCCAGGAAGGGGGACAGACCCAATTTAGGCGCACGGTACTTCTACCAGCCCGCCAGAAACCGTTCCGGGCACAAGGATCGACTGGAGGGCCACGTATCGATGGGATGGCTCTCCGAATTTC
>CAJCIT010000106.1 GCA_903970405.1 Acidobacteriaceae bacterium
GGAAAGCGTGAGGCAGCGCGCACCGTGATTCGCATGCTGCGTGAGAATCGCGCGGTCGGCGTGCTGATCGATCAGAACTCGGCGGCGGACGAAGGGGTCTTCGTCCGTTTGTTTGGAACCCTGGCTTGCGCCAATGCCGGCTTTGCCCGTCTGGCGGCGCGAACCGGCGCGGCCGTAATACCTGGATTTGCGTTCTGGGAGGAGCAGGAGCAGAAGTATGTCTTGCGCTTCTATCCCGAAATCCCGATAACCGGCGACATCCACACAGACACTCAGGCGATTCATTCCTTCTTTGAAGAAGTTATCCGCCAGTACCCCGATCAATGGATGTGGATTCACCGGCGCTGGAAAACACGCCCCGCCGGCGAAGCACCGCTGTACTGACGGGCGGGGGTGTTCGTGAGGCCGTCCTTCATACTGGAAACGAAGCGACTATGCCGAAAGCAGTCTGTCTTTTGAGCGGAGGCCTCGATTCCGCCACGTGCCTGGCGATCGCGCGCGAGCAGGGTTTCGCCTGTTATGCGCTGTCATTCGATTACGGCCAGCGGCACCGCGTGGAACTGCAGGCCGCGGAGCGCATCGCCCGTCAGCTCGGCGTCAAGGAGCATAAGGTGGTCATCATTGACCTGCGGCTCTTCGGGCGCTCCGCGCTCACCGATGCAATTGACGTCCCGAAACACGATGACGCCGGCGCTATCGGCGGCGGCATTCCGGTGACATACGTCCCGGCGCGCAACACTATCTTCCTGTCCTTTGCCCTGGCGTATGCCGAGGTGCTGGAAGCTTCCGACATTTTCATTGGAGTGAACGCGATTGACTATTCCGGCTATCCGGATTGCCGCCCCGAATACATCGAGGCCTTCGAACGCATGGGGAATCTGGCGACGAAAGCCGGCGTGGAGGGCCGCACTCGATTGAAGATCCACATGCCCCTCAGCAGCATGACGAAGGCCGGCATTATCCGCGAGGCGGTCTCGCTGGGCGTGAACCTCAGCCTGACGCACAGTTGCTACGATCCAAACGCGGAAGGCCTTGCGTGCGGCCATTGCGATTCCTGTCTGCTGCGGCTCCGCGGATTCGCGGAGGCGGGTCTTTCAGATCCAATCCGCTATCGTAATGAACAATGAAAATCTCCGAGATTTTCTATTCGGTTCAAGGGGAAGGCTCGCTGGTCGGCGTGCCTTCCGTCTTCATTCGAACCTCGGGATGCAATCTTCGCTGCGTCTGGTGCGATACGCCTTATACGTCCTGGGCGCCGGAGGGCGACGACATCAGCGTAACAGCTATCCTGGAAAAGGTCTCGAACATTGGCGCCTCCCACGCCGTTGTGACAGGCGGCGAGCCGATGATTGCGCCGGCGGTTCGCGAGCTAACGCTGGGCCTGCAACGTCTTGGGCTGCACATCACCATCGAAACAGCGGGCACCGTTTTCGCCCAGCTTCCCTGCGATCTGATGAGCATTTCGCCGAAACTGATCAACTCCACGCCGAACGAGCGTGAAGGCGGCCGCTGGGCGGCGCAACATGAGCGCCTTCGCTACCAACCCCACGTCCTCAAGCAGCTAATGGCGGCGTATCCGTATCAATTGAAGTTCGTTGTAGCCGCGTGGGACGATATCGCCGAGATTGAAGTGATCTGTCACGAAATCGGCGCTCCGGCCAGGAACGTGATCCTGATGCCGGAGGGAATCGATCACAAAACACTCCAGCAGCGGGGTCTCTGGATCACCGAAGCCTGCAAACAGCACGGCTACCGGTTCAGCCCTCGCCTGCATGTGGACCTGTGGGGCGCGAAGAGGGGCGTGTAGTTAAGTCTATGTGGTTAAGTGAGCCAGCGCCGGCCCACCCTATTGTAAGGTCATCCCAGCGTCACGGTCTCTGCTCGAAGTCCCTGCATTTAGCCACCATCAGCGTGATGTCATCGTGCTGTTCCGCCGAACCGAAATGGCGAACATCGTCAAGAATGGCCTGCACTATTTCCGCCGGGGAAAGCCGACGATGGCGTCTCAGCGACTCCAGAATGCCTTCCTCGCCGAACTCGTCGCCGGCCGCGTTGAAGGATTCCGTAACGCCGTCCGTGTAAAGGGCGAGAATGTCCCCGTTTTGGAGTTGGCATTCTCCCAGTAAGCAATCCCACTCGCTAAACAATCCCAGCACGGTGCTGGTGGACGTCAGGCGTTCCAAGGAGAGGTCGACGCGCAAAAGAAGACCGGAGAGGTGACCGCAATTCACGTAGCGAAGCCGTTGTAAGTTGGCGTCGTATTCGCCGAAGAAGAGGGTCGCGTAAGCGCCAGGGGTTGTATTCTCGTGAAACAGGCGGTTCACCGATCGCAACATGTCTTCCGGCCGGTCCGAACCGATCGCGCACTGGCCTCGCAGATGGGCCTGCAGGTTAGCCATGAGAAGCGCCGCCGCAATTCCCTTTCCGGCGACGTCACCCACCACCAGCCCGACCCGATCCGGGCCCAGGGACAAGAAATCGTAATAATCGCCGCCCACTTGCCGAGCCTGAGCGCAAATTCCAGCGCATTCCAGCGTGGAAGAAAAAGGAAACTGCCGCGGAAACAGCCTGGACTGAACTTCTCTGGCGATGCCGAGTTCATAGGCAATTCGCCGGTCCGCCTCCAGTTTCTCGACATTCGCGCGTCTCTGCGCCTCGATGGCAGTCGTTACCTCATCGAAGCTTACCAGGGCGAATGAGTTTCGATCGATGTCCTCAAAACGGGTGAAGACTTGCCCCCAAACCGGCGCCCCGGCGTGATTGCCGGCCGGCGAACCGTCACGATGACCATCGGGTTCATGCGTCCCATACTTGACCCGTCTCAGGCGAGGTGTATGACGAAACCGAACCCCGCGCTGGCTCCAATCGCGGAATTTGCCCGCGACGTCTTCGGTGAGGAACACGACTCGAGTCGCCCGGCCGATCAATTTGCTGTCGGCGGAATTGGGTGCGGGCTGAATGAGCGTCAGTACGGCGGACCCCTCGGGAGGCGAAACTCCAACCCAGCGTTCCCCCGATTGGAAACGCGCATCGAATGCTATTTCGAAGCCAAGCTTCTCCTGATAGAACCGCAGGCTTCGCTCTTGATCGCGAACGAATATGTGAATGGAATGAAGCCGAAGATCGGCTTGCCGCCGCTCGATCGAACCGCCGCTCTCGCCTTTCTCGATCATGACGCTGTAAGCGCTCATTGCGGTGATTATAGATCGACCGGGTCAGGCCGCCATTTTGGGAAGGTCAAGCATCTCAAGTTACGGCAGCAAGCGCCCACTTTCCCCCTTTGTTAGGGGTCAGAGACCTCTGCCACCGGCTCCGTTTCTGGTCCGGTCTTGGTCATGCCGCGCATAACCTCTTACGTTGCTATGACTTATCGGGAGAATTGAGATCGTCCGGGGCTACCTGTTTGCTCTGAGGGCCTCTTGCCGCCCAGACTCTGTGATGGTCTTCACGGGCGAGACCCGGCTATTGACTGGGCGGATAACTCTTGGTGGCACAGTGTTGTACCGCACTAGTCGAAGTTCTGCTTTGTTGGTAAATGCGCGATATTTCATTGATTGCGGCCAAGCTCAAAATTCGACCGCGAACGCAGCATTATTCCCAATTTTCGATGCAAATGCAAAACCCGTCACCCGAGAACGCGGCCAAGCGGCGACAGGCGCATGCGATTGATCGAAAACGAGTTAGCCGGATTGGAAGGCCCAGAGTGGGCGTCCATTGGCTGATCAGCACAAGAGGACCCTGGGGATAGAAGAGCGTACCGGGCGGCACCAGGACAACGCCGATAAGGCGCTGCGTAACAAAGACTTACGGGCCGTGCGCCGCAGTCGGCCCGCCCGCCAAGTCGGTGGCAGAGGTCTCTGACCCCTCGGGGGGGAGACCCTGACCCCTCGGGAGACCGACCCTCGGGAGACCCGGCATTTTCCGAACACGGCCGAGGAGGGCTAAGATGGGATTGTGGACCGTCTGGAGGAGAGTATCGAGCGGCTTCGCCACCCTGCGCCGGGCAGCCGGATCAAAGCCGCCCACGATTTCGGCATCGATCTCAACCTCCTGATCGCGAATCTCAGGCTAACCCCAGCCGAGCGTGTAAGCCGGATGCACGCTGCCTGCGTCGAAGCCGAACAACTCCGTGGCATCGCGCGCCGCCGGAGTTCATGAATTTCGTTCAGGCCGTTCAGGCTCTCACCGATGCGGGCGTCGAGTTCGCCATTATCGGTGGATGGTCGGCGATCATGCACGGGAGCGCGCACTTGACCAACGATCTCGATTTGGGCTATTCACGACACCCGGATAATCTGCGGCGGCTGGCGCAGGCACTGGCTCCGTACCATCCCCGACCCGCCGGCTTTCCACCCGAACTCCCTTTCGTTTGGGATGATCGGACCCTGCATAGTGGGACTGTTTTTACCCTGGATACGGATCTGGGTCGAATCGACCTTCCGGCGGAACTTACGGGACTTGGGGGCTGGGATGAGATTCGCAAAGGCTGTGTGCGGCTGCGGGCCTTCGGCCGCGAGGTGTGGACACTGGATCTGCCAAGCTTGATTCGAGCCAAACGCGCGGCCGGCCGCCCCAAAGACCTGCTGGTCTTGCCGGAACTGGAGAGCCTGCTGGACGCGACAGCCGATTCCGGGCCTGCGGCGGAGTGACCCGCCGAACAGCAAACCAGACCGTCCCGCCGATTTCGATAACAAGGTCTGCGGCTTTCCCCCTCTCGATGCCTCTTTATCCATAAGGAGGAGACTCGATACTCCACATTGGACCGGTGGCATGGGTCTCCGACCTTGTCGCAGAGCCCAATTAAGGCGCCGCCTCCACACAATACCCTGTCCGCTGAATCTCGGTGAAATAGGTCTTCGCCACGTGCCCGTGATGCAGATACGCCTTCTCGAAGAGTTGCGTCACCTCCTCGTGGCCGCGCTCAAAGAACACCAGGACCGACGGCCCCGCCCCACTCAGTGAGCAGCCCAGCAAACCGGGCGCTTTGAAGCGAATCATCTCGCTGAAACCCGGTATCAGGGGCGCACGGTATGGCTGATGAATCCGGTCTTCCAGCGCCGCGGAAAACGACTCGGTGCTCGCCGTAGACAGCGCCGCAATCAACAACGACGCCCGCTGCACGTTAAAGACAACGTCCTCACGGCTATAAGAGGCAGGTAGAACCGCCCGCGCATGTTCGGTCGGCAGCGGAAAATCCGGAACCACCACCGCGATTCCATAGCTGGAAGGCAGTTCCAATCGCACGGCGTGAGTCAAACCATGCGAGTCAATGGAACTGGCCACAATGGAACCCAGGACGCACGCCGCCACATTATCGGGATGGCCTTCAATCTTCGCTGCTTCGTCGAGAATCTGATGACGCGACCAGCCGAGGTTCAGCAGCTTATCGGCAACAATCACCCCAGCCGTCAGAGCGGCGGCGCTGGACCCCAGCCCTTTGCCGATCGGAATCTCATTGTCGATCGTCAACTCGATTGGTGGCAGGGGCATTCCTTCCCTCGCGGCCACCGCGTACGCCGTCTGCCAAATCAGATTGGTCTCGTCCAGTGGAATCTCAGCCGCATCCAGACCGCGGGCCTGGATGCGAAGTTCCCGGGCAGGCGAAAACGTGCATGTCAGGTGGAGATTGAGGGCCAGCCCCAGGGAATCGAAGCCGGGACCGAGGTTGGCGCTCGACGCGGGTACCTGGACGTGCCAGGTCATAAAACGAAAACCAAAACAAATGTCATGACCGATGCGTTCCGCTAAATCGCGGAATTGCCTAATTGTACCCACCGGTCTTCGCGGCACGAGTCATAGACGGCAATCACCAGCGCCAGCGCCCGGTACCCTTCCACGCCATCCACTACCGGTGCAACGCCCGCCCGAATGGCGTTGGCGAAGTCTTGGAACTGGCGCTCAAAGGAGATGAGTGAGATGGCCATGGGGTCCGATGAACCGGATGACACGTTCGCGGCCACCGGCGCCGGATCGGCCCGATTCGCATCGGCATCATCCAGCACGTCCCACGCCGTCAACTGATCGCCCGAGATCACCGCCGTGCCCTTGGCGCCGTGAATCTCCACTCGCTCTGTATATCCGGGCCAAAACGCCGTTGACGCTTGAATCACGCCCGTGGCGCCGGAGCTGTACCGCAGCAAGGCATTCACCACGTCTTCCGACTCAATCTTGTGACGCGCGCCCAGTTGCCACGCGCCAGCCACAGACACAACATCGCCTACCAGATAGAGCAGCAAATCCACCTGATGAATGGCCTGGTTGATCAGTGCGCCGCCGCCTTCGGTCTGCCAACTCCCTTTGATAGGCCGCGAGTAGTATTCGTCGCTGCGAAACCATTTGACGTACGCATCGGCCTGCAGAATCTTGCCCAGGCGCCCCTCGGGAATCGCCCGCTTCAGGAACAGCGTGGCGTCGTCGAAACGATGCTGGCTGGCCACACCCAGCGTGATGCCGGCCGATCTTGCTATTTCAATCATCTGACGCGCCGTCTCAACGTTGGTCGAAATCGGCTTTTGCACCTGGATGGGCCGTTTGATGGAAGCGCAGATTTCGAGCGGTTCCAGCCGGAAATCGGGGAAAGTGCAAACGTCGATGAAATCGAGTCCAGGCGCCCGGCAGAGATCGCGGAAATCGGGAAAGAAACGCGCCCCCCACCGCTCAGCGAACTCCCGCCCGCGCGATTCGGTCTGATTGCTGCAGCCAGCCACGGTGAACCCAATGTTGCGGTAGGCCTGGGCGTGTTTGTTCGCGATGGCGCCCGTTCCCAAAATGCCCACGCGCATCAGAGTCCGGTCTCCGTTCCGCAGATACTCACTTCCAGGCCCAGTTCCCGGAACATGGCGGCCTTCGCAGCTAAGGCCAGGTTCGCGGTCGCGGCATCCTGCCCGTAAGCTACCTGAATGTGGTTGGCTTTGTGGCGCGCCATCATCTGTTCCCGGGAAATTCCATACGTCACCGCATGCATGATGGGCCATGGCGGGGTGGTGATTTGCCAGCGGCGCTCCGTCTCCTCGCGGGGCAGTTCCACGACCTTCGCGCGGCCCAGGTCAGCCTTGAGACGCCCGTCTTCAATGAAGATCCGGCTCCAGACAACCTCGCCCGGCTTGCTGATTCCCTTCAAACTGCCGCCGCCCAGCCGGAAGTACATCGGCGGTTGCCGCTCACTGACCGCACCCGCATAGCCGCCGATGAAATGCTCCGGCGGCGCCGCGCCCGAGATTTCAAATACCCAGACAAAATCCCCGTTGTAGGCTTCGCCATAACGCAAGTCGTGAAGAGTATTCTCTGGCGCAAGGCCGAGCTCTTTCCAAACACGGTATGTGATGAGGCCGTCCAGCCCCGCGCACTCATCCACCTCATTGAAGTGGGGCAGAGGCTCGCCCCCATACAGCAGCCTTCCGTCCGGCGAATGGACCGGCGGCCGGTCCGAATTATTCAACAGGCCTTCCGCCAGATCCGAGGCCGGCGCCAGATCCTTCAATCCCTGCTGGTATTGAATGCCGATGGCGGCGCAGCCGAAATCATCGGCAATGCGCATCGCCGCGATGTACATGCGGCACTGATCCAAAATCTGAGCATCGGTCAGGTCTGTCTCTTCATTTGCGCCAGTCTTGAATTGAAGCCCCTTCGCCTCCAGCCATTGACGGACAGACTGGGCCTCGGCATCCGTCACCAACCGCATCGCGGCATAGAGCGCCGATTGACTGAGGCGCTCCTTATAGACGCCGGTGGGCATTAACAAATGATCGGGAATGATGGCATTGAACATGCCCATGCAGCCCTCATCGAAAATGCCCATGATGGCCTTCTCATGCTGCAGTTTTCGCGCCAGACGGACGCCTACCTCTTCCGCGCGTGCCGGCATCTGAACGCCATTGAGCGGCCGCACATGAGACATGTCGTGAACAACGGGATGCCCCTTTAGCCATGCTTCGAGGCGAGACAAGAAGTAGGTATCGGTGAAATCGTCCGACCACAGGGTTGAATAAGGAACGCCCGCCTTGGTCAACGAACCGTTCAGGTTCAACATGCCCACCAGGCCCGGCCATTCGCCGCTCCAGTTGGCAACTGTCAGAATGGGACCCTTGTGGCTCACCAGGCCGTGCAACACGTGATGGCTATACTGCCAAACTGCCTCCACCACCATCAACGGGGCGGTGGCCGGGATGTCACGAAAAACCTGCATCCCACGCTTTTGCGAATCGATGAAGCCGTGCTGCTTGATGGGGTCAAAGGCGTGCCCGCGGCGAATGGGAAATCCAAGTCTGTGAACTGCGCTCACCAAGGCGTCTTCCACCTTTGCCTGGGCTGCCCAACAACGCTGATTGGCGGAAAGGCGGAGATCCCCGTTAGCAATAAAGATTGCCGGTTCTGACATGTCCATGGTTATTGTCCTACACGCTCAGTTGCACCTCCAGCAGCAGCCGCTGCACCTTATTCGGAACGCGCGCCACCAGCTTGGCGGTGCCGGCGTTGGGTTCCTGGGGCGCGGGCGCCGTGGTTGAGACCATATCGAAACGCGCCTCTTCGGGCGATTCAATCGAAGCCGTGAGCGTCTTCCCATCTTGCCTGAGAACGGCCTGACGCCCCTGCAACTCCACCTTCGCGCGGGTCACCATGCCCCACAGCACTTCCACCGGACGCTTCGCATCCACCGAATCGATGATGCGAAGCGACTTGCCCTCGAGTAACGACAATTGCCTCCGCCAGGAATGGAGCCGGTCTCCGTAGGCCCTGGTTAGTTCAATCTCCATCGCGCTCCCGGAAAGATGCAACGCCGCCTTGGCGTCCAGCGACTGATTCTCCTGATCCAGCAGCAGCGTGTTATGCGCTTCCGTTCGCGTGCGATAGTAACTGTAACGCAGCTTGCCGAAATAGTCAGGCAAGTTATAGTCATCGGGACCCAGGTCACAAGCCCAGCGAACCCCCAGCGCATCGAACACAAACGACCCCAGATCCAGGTGTCCATGGTTGGCCCTGTTGTCTCCGCCCTTGGCGCCGACGTAAAGGGCATTGGCGTCGCTCCACGAAGTCCTGAGGAAACCGGCATTCACGCCGCGAAACTGAGCCCCTAATGGGAAATGAAGTTCGTCCGGCGTTTTCACTTTCGCCGGAAACCAGATGAGATCCAGCGGCGAAGCTGCGCCCTTGTTCGACGCCAGATCCAACTCCTGCCAGCCATAAGCAGGCTGTTCAAAACGCGTCGCCAGCCAACTCATGGCGGGCTCGGGCAGAGCCCTTTCCGCCGCGTCCGCAAAGTTGAAAAGCAGGCCCAATGGACCGAGACAGTGAAGGCGGAAATCGCCGGCGCGATTGAATCCAGCGGAGTTCGACAATTCGTAGTCGCGATGAAATGTGGTGTCAAGGCCAGCTAGAAACGCTACCACATACTCAGTGGCATAACTCCAATAGCCCGGGCCCTCAATCCACCCGCCATCGGGAGCGTACTGCTCCATCGCTGGGAGAAGCGACTCTATTGATGAATTGAGGATCGCATTCGCTTGATCCTTGAAAACGTCGCCGGCCGCCAAAGCCCCTAAACCAAGACCGCTGTTACAAACCTGGTTCCAATTCGTGTTCGGGGCCGTCCAGAAGGCCTTCTCAGAATAGGCCTTCAGCCCCGGATTCAATCCCTTTTCGAGAATAGCCTTGGCGAACCGGTCCCGGTCCGCCTGTGGCAGATCTCGATACAGCCAGTCGTACCCGATCGCGAACGCGTGCGTCATCTCAGGGGTGTCGAGGAAGTGAGGCGGGTGCCAGTCCGGAAATGCCGCCGCCGCGTTCATTTCCTTCACCGCCCGGTCGAAATACTCGCGCTTGCGGTCGAGCCTCCACAGGAAACTGAGTAGGCTCACCCGCTTGAGACACGTGCGGCTCTGTTCCAGCAGGCGCGGCCCGATGAGCTTATACTCCACTGGCGGCTCGCCCCGCAGCTTGCCGGCCGACTCCACCAGATCTTCGTGCAATGCCCGCGCGGCCGCGCTGCGCTTGATCGACAGCCGGATCTGCTCCAGCCTTTCGTCGGTGCAAATCAGCCGCGGATGCGGCTTTAGAGTCGCGCCCAATAATGGATCGAACTTCTCGCCGGCGTATGCCTTGTGCGCAGCCGCCAAGGCCGCGGCCAGCGGCGACGCAGCAACGCAGCGGGCGAAGTTCCGGCGGTTCATGAATGCCTCTCAGCGAGAAGGGGTGAAAAATCGTTCAAGGACGCCTCACCTTTGTTACCCTGATTCCGTCATGCGCTCATTTGCATTTCGTTCCGCCGCTATAGTCTTTGGCGAGCTTTCGTGCTTCGTCCTGTTTAACAGTATTGCAGCGGGTCAGACGGAACAGCCAAGGCCGGCGGAAAGGCCCAAGCTGATTGTGGGCATCGTGGTGGATCAGTTTCGCTATGACTACCTGACTCGCTTCCGGGCCAAGTACCACGGCGGTCTGGACCGGATGCTCTCCAAAGGGGCCGTCTTCACCAACGCCTATTATCAGCAGGCGCCCACCGTCACCGCTGTTGGCCACAGCATTTTCATGTCGGGGGCGATGCCATCGGTGAGCGGCATCGTGGGTAACTCCTGGTACGACCGCGAAGAGGGGACGGTTGTCACCAGCGTTTGCGATTGGGATGAAAAGACGGTGGGCGGCGCACAGGCCGCAAAGAGCGCCAGGTGCACCGATTCCGACCCGGCCTCCGCGCGGCGCCTTCTGGTGACGACGCTTGGCGACGAGCTCAAGAACGCCTCCAAGGAATCGAAGGTGATCGGTGTCTCCATCAAGGCCCGCGGCGCCATCATGCCATCTGGTCACCGCGCCGACGGCGCTTATTGGTTCGATGACGTCACGGGAAACTTCGTCTCCAGCACCTACTTCATGAAGCAACTTCCGGCCTGGGCGCTTGTCTTCAATGACCGGAAGCTACCCGCCCAATACGTAGAGCGTAAGTGGGATGGCTTTCCCATGTGGAATTTCAAGACCGGCCCTAACAGCGCCGCGCCCTACGCCAAACTTCCGGCGAGTCCCTGGGGCAATGAACTCATTGAGGAATTTGCGGAACAAGCCATTGAGGGCGAGAAGTTAGGCCAGCGCGGCGCAACCGACTTACTGACAGTCTCTTTCTCTTCGAACGACTATGTGGGCCATGCCGTGGGGCCGGATGCGCCCGAGGTGGAAGACATGTCCGTCCGGACGGATCAATTACTCGAAAGGCTGTTTAAGCTGATCGAGGAACGGGTAGGATTAGGCAACGCCGTCATTGTGCTCACTGCCGACCACGGCGTAGCGCCGGTGCCTGACACGGAGCCCGGTATCCGTTCCCAACGCCGCATGCCAGGCGAATATCTGCTGGCCGACGCCGAAGACCAGGTCCGCACCGCACTGATCAAGCGATTTGGGGCGCGCAAGACGGACTGGCTGATTCCAGGCGCCGGTGAAACAACCCTCTACTTTAACCGCGCCACTGTGGACGAGTACCGCGCCCCGGACGGCAAGCGAATCGACCGCGCTGAACTGTTCCGGGTGGCGAAGGAAGCGCTGATCGGAACCCCGCAGTTACACATCGCGCGCGTCTATGCTTACGATGAACTTGAAACAGGCGTTACGGGCGATTTTGTAGCCCAGGCGATGACCTACGGCTTTCATCCCCGGCGGAGCGGCGACCTCCAGATCGTTTACGATCCGTTCTTCGTTCCCGGAACCAGCGGCACCACTCATTTTTCGCCCTGGGGTTATGACCGTCATGTGCCGGTTCTCTTTTATGGAATGGGTATCAAGCCCGGACGCTATAACCAGACCATCGCCGTGAATGACATCGCGCAGACGCTGGCGACTCTGCTCGACATCGAGCCCCCCTCCGGGTCCTCGGGTCATGTGTTGACTATGATGCTGCAGTAAGGTCTACCACGATTGATCGCGATACCTGTCCCAATCGGCAAGCAGCGCCCGCACTACCTTGTCGCCTACTGAGAATGCGGCTTCAAGCGCAGGCCGGTAGGCCGAATAGATGCCCTCGGTCATGCTCTTCAGGCTCTCCGCCGCTGTCGAGCCAGGCGCTTGCCGGTCATAGTTACTCACGGTGCGCAGCACCAGCACGCGTTGCAAATCCACCTTTCCCCACCGGCTCAGAAAAGTCAGCGACTGAAGCGTACCGGAATCCTCCATCGCCGAAATCATGTAATTGCCCTGGGCATTGGTGAAGTAACGCGTCCACTGGTTGGCCCATTCGTCCATCCGGGCGCCGTGCCAGAAAGTGCTGGCGGAGATGGTGTCGCCGCGAGCCACAAACGGCGGCCGAAGCGCATTCGGGAAACCCGCAAAACGCGCCCGTGACTTCTGAATGGTTTCGTTGTCAGCTAACGGCGTGTCCTTGGTGAGATCGAAGGCCCATGACACCAATTGTGGATTCAGCGTGTAAATCTCGCCTTCGAGCTCGCGGCGGACCGGCTGCTCATAGGGTGTTGCCTTGCGAAGCGGCACATAGCCGGTGGGCCAATCCGGCGGAGTCTCGCGGGCGTCTAACTCATACGCCAGGTCGCCATCGATGACGTGGTCCACCCAGACTGCCGAACCCAGAGACACATCCGCCGGGTCGCCTCCGCCAATTCCGGCTACGAGCCAATAAGCCTTTGACAGATCGAATCTTGGATCTGTTCCGAGCGCCATCACAGAGGCGGCGGCCTTCGCGGTACCGACGCCAGTCAGCAGTCCCAATACGCCGTTGTTGTTCATCCGAACGTGGTGGTAGCCGGCACTGGGAAAGACTCTGTCCAAATGTTCACGCTCCACCCAAAACTGGTATTCGCCTGGAATATCGCCGGTATCCTCGCCCCGCTCGAACATAGCCACTACCACCACCTTCACCTCAATGGGTTTTGGAGTAGCCGGTTGCCCGAACAACGAGGCGCAAACACAGAGCAGCAGCCCCAGCAGGCGGCTATTCATGGAAGCCCCACCTCTGGCCGGCATACTGAGAAACAAGCGGCTTCACCCCCTTCAGCGCTCCGCGCCAATCGCCGGCGAAGCGTCCTTCAAAAGCGTGAACCTGCCGATCGTAGTCGCCCAGCATCGCGGCCTTGAGCGAATCCTCCGCGAAAGAATGCGTCAGGCTATTGCGGCCGAGATCCACAACCTCTTTCCAACTCAAATTGAAGGTAGTCACCGCCGTGTAGTATTCGTCGGTCATGTTCGATCCCCAGGCGCCACGGTCGTCCGTGTTCAGGCACACCGGAATGCCCGTCCGCAAATACTCCGGGAACGGATGCTTCGACGTGTCCGGCACATACTCCAGCACGCGGTTCGAAATGAGATTGATTTCCACCAGATACACGTTGTTGCGCATCAGCAGCATAGTATCCGGATCGCTAATCAGATTCACGCCATGGCCGATTCGCGACGCCCCCAGCAGCAGCGTGTCATGAACCTCATGTCCCGGACTGTCCTTTTCGCCGGCGTGAATAGAAAGCGGAATGTCGCTGTAAGTCCGCCGCATCCTGCGATAGGTGTCAAGAAACCGCAACGCGTAGCCCTTTGAGTTGTCTTCAATGCCCGCCATGTTGATGCCAACCCATCTGTCCCGATGTGCCGCCACCCAGGCGTAAGCTCGCTCAATCTCCTGCTCGGCATTCGGCAGAAACCGGATCACCACATCCTGAAATCGAATCTCAACGCCGCTCGCGGCCGCGTCGGCTTCGTGCAGGCGTTGTTCAATGATCCGGTTCGCATCCTCGGGGTCCATCGGCCGGCCGTCGGCATGGAGGAATCCGGCTGGAATCGATTGCGATTCGATGTACCGCACGCCCTCCGCGCCGAAAAGCTTCATGTTCTCCACGATGACGTCGGCCGCGAGGTATGGATCGTGATTCAAGTCTCCGAATCGCAGGACGATCTCATCGAAGAACTCCTTGCGCCCTTCGCCGGGCCGGTCGAGAACCAGCGACGAAAGCCACGCCGCCTTCATCTCCGGCGATAGCTTCTCGAGCGCCTCGAACTCGCCCTGCTGGCAAGTTGAAAGCTTCGCGAACGTGGCCCGCTGAACAGTGTAAAACCGGGGCCGTGCATCGCTATCGCCCGAGCAGTTGCCAAGCTTCGTCATGGTGTAGAACGAATTCCGGGCCAGCGTCTTCGGCGAAGTAGCGGCCGCGTACCAGGTGGCGCCGTATGCCGAGAGGCCGTTGTGATGGTGGAGGTCGCCGCCTTTCGGCAAGGCGAACAGAAACGCGTACAGCTCAGCGGGTGAAGCGCTCCGCTTGATCTCATCGAATCGCGCCCCGAAATCTGCCCCCGGCGCCGGACAGGCCAGAGCCGCCGCGACGATCAGGCTCGCAAACGCATGACAACCAATGTGAGCTTTCTGCATGACTCGACTATCTTCGCAAGTCAGTTCTTCAGAGCCGTGAGCGTCAGGGAGCCTTGAAAAGAAGCGGCGCCTGACTGAAGCGTCGGCGCCTTCCGAGCCGCGACCGTCAGGGAGCGGCCGGTTGGCAGGACTGGAACAACACAGCGGTCGTTCCCTGAGGGACCGCGAAGAATCTGCGCCGAGCGAACAGTTGCGGCCACGCTTGCTCAAGCGCGCGGTTCAGAAGAGGGAGTCGGGCGATCCGTCGGGACCGACAACGGTCGCTCCTTGACGGTCGCGGCTCGGAAGGGCGCGCTTGTGTCAGTTTGTCTCCAGGATTATCCACAGCTTTTCAGGGAGCGACCGCGGTTTCTGGTCCCGACTTTCAGTCCAGGCAGTGCCAATGCTGCCGATTGCCAATCGGCCGCCGTCTGCCAGCCCGCCCCACAACTCTCAATTCTCATGTCTATGAAAGAATAATGAGAAGGCAGCCGCCGGGCGACATTCTTCGCCCTACATCTCCCTTCATAACTTCAGCCCAACCAGTGTCACCGTTTCTACAACTTCTCCGCCAAAACCGGAACTACCGCTATATGTGGAGCGGCCAGGTGGTCAGCGAAGTGGGCGATCACTTCAATAACGTCGCAATCTTGAGCCTGGCCATTCACGCGACGCAACGTGGCGACGTGATCGCCGGCATCATGCTCTCACGCGCTATCCCGGCAGTGATGGTGGGCCCTTTCGCCGGCGTGATGTTGGACCGGTTCGACCGGCGGCGCATCATGATTGCCAGTGACCTGGTTCGTTCGGTGGTGGCGCTCGCTTTCATCCTCGCGATTTTCTACAGCCAGGATTGGCTACTTTATCTGCTGAGCGCTCTTCTTATGGCCGCGTCGCCGTTCTTCAGCGCGGGCCGCTCCGCCATTCTTCCCGCCATCGCCACCAAGGAAGAGTTGCATACCGCTAACTCGCTTACTCAGACCACGGGCTGGCTGACTCTGGCCGCGGGCGCTTTTTTCGGCGGCAGCATTGTCGCCGCATTCGGCTATCAGGTCGCCTTCATTTTCAACTCGCTCTCATTCGTGGTCTCCGCGTTCTGCATCTGGAACCTTGCCGCTCCCGCAGGCCACTTCCGTCCGAAACATACCAGCCTTGATGAAACGAAGGTGGTCCGTCCGTGGCTCGAATACAGAGAGGGCCTTCGCTACATGTGGGCATCGCCTCTCATTCTTGGTATCGCGTTAATCTCCGTGGGATGGGCCAGCGGCGGCGGCGCGGCGCAGGTGCTCTTCACCCTTTTCAGTGAGAAGGTTTTCAACCGCGGCGCGTTCGGGCTGGGCCAGTTGTGGGGCATCGCAGGCGTGGGGCTCCTTATAGGCGGCATCGCCGGCAACCGCCTCGGCCTCATCCTTCGCTTTGAGAATTACAAGCGCACTGTCTTCTTCTGCTACCTGATCCACGGCGGCGCCTACATCATCTTCAGCCAGATGACCAACTGGTACCTCGCGTTGGCCTTTATGTGTCTATCGCGCGCCTCGGTGGCCATCAGTTCGGTTCTCAACTGGTCCACCATCCTGAAGCACGTGGAAGACCGGTTTCGCGGCCGCGTGTTCGCGACCATCGAGACCATGAATTGGTCCACCATGATGCTCTCCATGCTGGCGGCCGGTTTGGCTTCCCGCAGTGTGCCCATTCGCACTATCGGCGTTGTCTCCGGCCTTCTGAGTTCGTCAACGGCGATCTTCTGGGGCTGGGCGAACTGGGCCGGCAAACTTCCGGAACCGCAGCTTGTCGAAGAGGACGATTCGGTGGAGATTCACGGCGACCCCACCCAATAGCCGCCGCTATTCCGCGTCTTCCTCATGCAGGAACCGGGCAATGCCCTGGTCATAGAGCAACACGCCGATCAATCCGCCGATCAGGGGCCCGGCAATGGGAACCCAGAATTGGTGCGTGCCGTCAGTCAGCCCATTGTTCTTGAAACCGGCCACCGCCGTGAACAGGCGGGGTCCGAAATCGCGGGCGGGGTTGATGGCGTAACCATGCAGGGAACCGAACGACATCCCCACCGCGACCACCGTGAGGCCCACCAGCAACGGCGCGATGCGGTTGGAGGGTGCGGAATTCCGGGCGTCGGTCACCGCCATGATGCACAGCAGCAGCAGCGCCGTGCCGATGATTTGATCCAGCAGCCCAGCCTGCGGCGTATCGGGAAAGGCGGGAAACGTGGTAAACACGCCGGCCGTGTGGTCCCGGGCCGGGTCCACCTTATTGAACTGGGGCAAATAGTTCCAGTAGACGATGGCGGCGCCGGCAAAAGCGCCGGCTACTTGGGCCGCGATGTAAGGCACGACTTTCTTCCACGGAAAGCCGCGAAAGGCGGCCACGGCCAGCGTTACGGCCGGGTTCAAGTGCGCGCCGCTGATCTTTGCCGTGAGGTACACCGCCAGCGCGACGGCCACGCCCCAGCAAAGCGTGATATTCGTGAAGCCGCCGTTGACCACCTCGCCCGGAACACCCTTTCCGAACAAGACAACCATGGCCACGACGCCATTGCCAAAGAGCAGGATCAACATGGTGCCGAGAAACTCGGCAATCAACTGGGCGGCGAGCGAGGGCTCGGCCGCAACGGAAGTCTTCGACATTCCGAGTGAGGATATCAGACGAGGTCCCATTCGTAGGGCCTAGTTCGTCAAGAGCCTGCTCTCGCCGGCGCTCACCCAAAACGATGAAAAACAATCCTTCTCTCTCCCAATTGGGAACGGACTCTTTTCACCCCCATCGGACAGACCGTATGCTAACGACATTGGCACAGGATGATTTGACAAGAGGTTGACTTCAAGGTCCCCAGTTTAGTACCTACATGTTTAGTACCTACATTAAGACCAATAAGGGGTCTTGACAGTTAGCAATGCAGCAGAGTTGGCTGGTTATCAACCGGCCGCGGACTGACGAGTCCACCCTACAATTTGGATCTGAACTTGACAGTTCATCTCAAACGGTCGCTCGGACTCGCTTCGCTGGTCTTAACTGGCATCGTGATGGTGCAGCCCACCGCGCCCATGCCGGTGTTCGGTGTTCTTTACCAAACGGCTCACGGCCATGTCGTGCTCACGGTGTTGATCGCGCTTGTGGCCATGCTCTTCACAGCGTTCAGCTACGGATACATGGCGCGCGCTTACCCCAGCGCCGGGTCCGCCTATACATATGTGACGCGGGAGATACACCCTAGCCTCGGCTTTCTGGTGGGGTGGAGCATGTTGATGGATTACCTGATCAATCCGCTCATCTGTACGGTTTGGTCAGCCAAGGCGGCCATCGCCTTACTTCACATGGGTCCCGAATGGCTCTGGGATCTGGGCTTTGCCGCTCTCTTCACCCTGATCAACCTGCGCCGCATTCGGGCGACTGCGCGAACCAACGCGGTGTTGACGGCCGCCATGGGTGCGGTGATCGTGGCCATGATCGCCGCGGCCGTGCGGTACGTCTTTGCGCACGGCCCGGTCTCCGGCGCCGGCCTGCTAAGACCGCTGTACGATCCCCAGACCTTTTCGTTCCAGGCCGTCAGAGCGGGCGCCTCCACTGCCGTGTTGACCTACATCGGTTTTGACGGCATCTCAACCCTGGCTGAGGAAGTGAAGGATCCGCGCCGCAATATCATGCGCGCCACCGTTTTGATCTGCCTCATTACCGGTATCCTCTCGGCCATTGAGGTCTATGCCGGCCAAATTGTTTGGCCGGCGGGCAAGGCCTTCCGCGATGTGGACACAGCCTATGTTGAAGTGGCCCAGGTGGCCGGCGGCGCAGCCCTTTCAATCGCCGTGAACCTGACGCTACTGGTGGCGACGATGGGCTCTGGCGCCGGCGCCCAGCTTGCCGGAGCGCGGCTCTTGTACGGAATGGGGCGTGACCAGGTGCTCCCCCGCTCGTTTTTCGGCGCACTCAACCGGGAGCTAGCCATCCCCGTCTGGAACATCCTTTTGATCGGCGTTCTCTCCTTTGCCGGCGCACTGGTGGTCACCTATGGGCTTGGCGCGGACTTGCTGAACTTCGGCGCGCTACTCGGCTTCATGGGTGTGAATGCCGCCGCCTTCATGCACTATTTCTGGCGGGGCGACCGAAAACTCTGGCCGCACGCAGTGGTGCCGGTGCTCGGGTTTCTGGTATGTGCGTTGTTGTGGTGGAATCTCTCGTGGCTGGCGAAGGCATGGGGCTTCGCCTGGTCCGTGGCCGGCATTGCGTACGGCGCATGGCGAACGAACGGATTCCGGCGCAGCATCTCATTTTCGGAACCGCAGGAATAGCGGGGCTGCCTCGAACGGGGCCATAATATAGGAACACTCGCGAGGTGCGTGTGGATTCGAAAACAGTAGCCCTGGCAACGATTCTGGCCGCCGCTTCCACAGCATGGGGCCAGCCGGCCACCCCAACCGCCGGCACGGAGAAGCTCAACCAGGAACACGCGGTGTACTTTTCCGGCAAGGTGACGCTGGCTGATGGATCGGCGCCGGCCGATGCGGTCCAGATCCAAAGAGTCTGTGACGGCCGCACCCACATCGAAGGCGTCACTGATTCCACCGGCCACTTCAGCTTCAAAGTGGAGAGCGGCAGTACCGACAACGGTGTCGCCGATGCCACCCAATCGGCGGGACCGCCTTCGGACGTGACCAAACCCTTCGGCAACTCCACTCAGTATTCGAATCCCGTCACCACGATGCTCAGAAACTGCGAGATCCATGCCGTGCTCTCCGGATATCGCACAGAGAGCCTCCGGATCGACGCGCAGAGCGTGCACGGCGGGGTACAA
This sequence comes from Acidobacteriaceae bacterium, assembly GCA_903970405.1. Classification (GTDB taxonomy): domain Bacteria; phylum Acidobacteriota; class Terriglobia; order Bryobacterales; family Bryobacteraceae; genus CAJCIT01. The sequence continues at coordinate 19,128 of CAJCIT010000106.1, forward strand.
GTGCCGGACATCATTCTTCATGCCCTCACGCGCGGCGACACGCTGGCCGTGAGCGTCACCACGCTGAGTGCGCCTGCCGCCGCCGTCAAAGCCTATGAGAAGGGAATTGAAGCAGAAAGGCAACAGAAATGGGATGGTGCCGCCGCTAGCTATACCAAGGCAACCAAAGCCTATCCGGAGTATGCGGTTGCGTGGTACCGGCTCGGCCTCGTACGGCAGAAACAAAATAATCCGGAGGGCGCTGCCGACGCATGGAAACAGGCTCGCCGGTCAGATCCGAAGTTCCTTAAGCCGCTGGAGGGCTTAACTTCGCTCGCTGACGCCCAGGGAGACTGGGCGGCTTCCGAGCGCTACTCCAGCCAATGGATCGAACTCGATCCGGAGGACTTTCCCGCCGCCTATCTCTTTCACGCCATTGCCGAAGCGCGGCTCAACAGGATGACCGAAGCCGAGCAAGACGCCCGTATCGCGCTTAAGCTCGATAAGAGTCACACCATTCCGCGAATCAGCTACGTGCTGGGACTGATTCTTCTCAATAAGCACGAATACGCCGAATCGGCGCAATGCTTCCGCACTTATCTGACCCTGGCCCCGGGCGCACGTGATGCGGCCGTGGTGCAGACGGAATTGAGCCGCATCGAACAACAAACCGCCGCGCCTGTGCATAATTAGCCGCAGTCCCGCGCGGGTTCTGTGGCGCTCCTTTCCGGCACCTACGGAAACGAGGTAAGCCTCTTTACCTCAGCCATTTCCCGCGAAAAGGGACAGACCCCTTTGGGGAAACGGCGATTCCCACCGGCGATTCTATTGCGATTGCTCGCTTACGCTCGCGGTTCTGTGAGGTGCCTCTTTCGGCGGCTCCCGGAAGCGCGTAAGCGCTTTTGCCTCAGCAATTTCCGCCGAAAAGGGACAGACCCTTTTTTGGGCGAGACCCTCTTGGGCTTGAAGCGGGCGAACCCACTTGGGAGTCTTCGGGTGGCAAAAGCCACTGCGGTAAGCGTCACTGGCCGCCAGTCTCGAAACCCGGCCTCGGCGGCAAATCATCCCGCTTGATCCTGGTTTCAGTGCGCCCGCCGCGTTAATCGGTTAAAATCGCAGGGCGGGTTGTGGGCGTCCGGGGGGTCCGTCCATGTTCGCTGTGAGGTTTAGGCTTGTACAAATTTTTGTTCCTTTCGCGGGTGACCCGGCGCGCCGCCGTTCCATTCGCTTTTGCTCTGGCTTGCGCCGCACAACAGACTCCGGCGCCGCAGACTGCATCTGGGGCAACTCGGGCGCAGCCTGTCCAAACCACCGCGCCTGGGGCTACTACTACAGTCACCGCCGCGGTGCCGGAGGTCCTGGTGGACATGGTGGTCCGGGACAAAAGGGGCAATATCGTCCAGGATCTATCGGCGGACGAAATCGTCGTGACCGATAGCGGCGCTCCCGTGAAGATCACAAACCTGCGCTTTGTAGCGGGCAGCGCGTCGACGCAGACCACGGCGCCGGCCGCCCCAGCCGCCGAAAAAAACGCGCCCACCGCAGCGCCGGCGGCAGTCCGCCTGGTCTCCTTCGTCTTTGAGCGTTATGACGTCAATGTCGCGCGATTGGCGCAAGAGACCGCCGAAGAGATGTTGAAGGTAGATACGTCAGCCAAGCTCTTCTTCGCCGTCATGCAGATCAACCACCGGCTGCGGTTGATCCAAACTTATACGTCTGACCGCGCTCTGGTGCGGCGGGCGGTGGCGCTGGCCACTGTCGGGCCGCGCGGCACTTTGGGCGCCGAGGTCTATGCCATCGAAGCCCAAGTGAACGCTGGCCTCGGCGCTAGCCCCGGTGATGGTCCAGGTCTCGAAATGCTGGCAAAGGCGCTGGTCGACTCTGACCAGAACTCGCGGGACATGCAGTCCCGGCCCGCGCTCGACGCGCTGCGCTCTTTGGCGCAGAGTCTGGGGACGCAACCTGGCCGCAAAACAATCGTCTACTTCAGCCAGGGCATGCCCCTCACCGGGGCCGGCAAAGAGGGACTGAACGCACTGGTCAACACCTGCAGCCGTTCCAACGTGGGTATCTACGTCGCTGACGTGACCGGCCTCACGATGGCGTCGCGGACGCAGGCCGGCGTCGACATGCTCAACGCCGCCGCAAGCGCGTCCGCCGGCAACACCCAAGGCTTTGCGGTGGCCTCGTCAGTGCCGGCTGGGATGCCGGGAGGAGCGCAAGTGGGTGGTCCCGGCGGCGTCTCCATGGCAACCGTCAAGGCCTCCGACCGGCTTCACGACATCACGGCCTCTGATTCTCAATCCAGCCTCGTGGAACTCGCCAAGAGGACCGGCGGTTTCTACATCGGCGATACGAATGACCTGCGAAAGCCGGCCCGCCGGCTCATTGAAGACGTGGCCACGTATTATGAGGCTGCATTCGTCCCCCAAAACACAAAATTCGACGGCAGCTTTCATCCCCTTGCGGTAACGGTGCAGCGTAAAGGCGCCACCGTTCAGGCGCGCAGCGGTTATCTGGCTCTACCTCCCGGCACGCCAGCCGATGTCCAACCTTTCGAGCTGAGCCTGCTAAAGTCGCTGAGCGACGCTGATCTCTCAAAAGCGATCGAGTTCCGCACCGATGTGGCCCGCTTCGGACGCAATCCGAGCGGCGCCGACGCTTCCGTCATCGTTGAAATCCCGCTCTCCCAATTCGAGTTCCACGAAGACGCCACGAACAAGACCTTCGAAGTGCACCCGCGCATCCTGGTGCTGCTGAAGAGTGAATCGGGCCAAGTGGTGAAAAAGTTTAGCCAGGATCTGCCCTACCACGGCGCTTCGCAGGCGATGGAACAGATGAAGCATGGCGTCTACACATTCCAGCGCAATTTCACAGCCGCGGCAGGCGGCTATCGCATCGAGGCAGTGGTAGAGGACGCCTTGGCCGGGAAAGTTGGGGCTCAGCGCGCTGACGTTAAGATCGCTCCCTTGTCCGATGGCGCAGAGTTGAGCAGCGTCTCTCTGATTCAGCGTTATGAGGCGCTGCCCGACGCCGCAACCTCCGAGTCCTTCCGTTACCAGAACAGCCGCATCGTCCCGAGTCTGACGCGCACCGTTCTCAAGGAAAAGACTCCCGCCATCTCGACATTTTTCGTCATCTACCCCGACGCTAAGTCGGCTGAGAAGCCCAAGCTTGAGATGGAGATCACGCTTCGCGGCGAGTTGCTGGGCCGCCTACCCATGGAACTGCCTCCCGTCTCTGCGCCAGGCCCCATCCCGTACGTTGCTTCCATTCCCACGGCCTCGCTGCGGCCCGGCCCGTATGAACTCACGGCCATCGTCACGCAGGGGAAGGAGACTGTGGAGCAGCGCATGGACTTTTCGATTGACGGTCCGGAGCCGCAACGGATCATGGCGAAAGCGGCGGTGACTTCCGCAGGGTCCGGCGGCGCCGAGCCGGAAGCGCCCGTCATTGACGTTCCCATCCAATCCACCCTGGTGATCACCCGCGTCGAAAACGCCATTCGCCCTCCCGATGACGACCAGGAGCACATGATCGCCATCGCCCGCGAGCGTTCGCTCGATTATCAGAACACTCTGCCGGACTTCACTTGCATTGAGGTAACGCATCGCTGGGTAGACCCGCGGGGCCAGTCCAAGTGGCAGGTGAAGGATTCGGTCACCGAAGTGGTCCGCTACGTCGACAAACAAGAGGAGCACCGCGTCCTCGAAGTCAGCGGCGTGAAGCAGAGCGTTCCGCGCGTCAAGCTCGGCGGCGTCTTTTCGAGCGGGGAATTTGGCGGGCTCCTCAAAGCGGTTTTCGACCCGGCCGTCAAGGCGGTCTTTACCTGGAAAGAGATCGCGAGGCTCGGCGACCAGACCTGTCAGGTCTTCTCTTTCCACGTGGATCGCAAGAACTCGAAGTACTCGCTCGCGCACGGTCCCAACGGCCAAACCGAGGTCATCGTGGGCTTCCACGGACTGATCTACATCGACGCGAACAGCTATTCCATTCGCCGGGTGAGCATTGAGGCCGAGGATGTCCCTAAAGACTTCTTGTTTCAGTCGTCTCAAATCAGCGTCGACTACGACACGGTGCCGGTGGGCGATCACGAGTACATGCTTCCCGTGGCGGCCCAGATGCTGGTTCGCGTGGGCCGGCGCAATCTAATGCGGAATGACATCAAGTTTAGCGACCACCGCCGCTTCGGGGCCAATTCGTCCATAAAATTCAACTGAGGACCGACCGGGTGGGCGTTGGGCGCGCCAGGCGCTGGAGGAGACACGCGGTCAGGACAAGAGCAGCAACGGATCAAGCAATCCGAAGCACAGGTAGACCACCGGAAGCGCGAAGAGGCTGGCGTCGACCCGATCGAGCAGACCGCCGTGGCCGGGAAGTAGATCGCTGCTGTCTTTCACGCCCGCGCCGCGCTTCATGGCCGACTCGGCCAAGTCTCCGAACTGGCTCGCAATGTTGCCCGCCACCGCTATGAGCGCGATCTGCCACCAGGGAATCCCGGACTCGAAGTAGCGCATATACGCTACACCAAACAGGACAGAGCCGATGACCGAACCGACGGCGCCTTCCCAACTCTTGCCGGGACTTACGATGGGCGCGAGTTTGTGGCGGCCGAACGCGCGGCCAACATAGTACGCCGCCGTGTCGCCCGCCCAGCAGATCGCCAGGGCAAAAAACAGCCAGTGCACACTCCCCACCCGCAGCCCAATGGCGAAGCGCCATGGTGTAAAGCAATACAGACCGCCGAGAATGGCGCAAGCCACCTGCGGCAACACATCGCGGAGGTTATCGTAGCGTAGCGCCGTGGCTAAAGCCAGGACCGCCAGCAAACCGAAACCCAGCAGGACAAAGTGCTGGGGCGCGAAGAGAACCAGAAGGCCGGCCAGGAAGCCAAACACACCGGGGCGTTGAATGCCGTGGCCCTTGACAAGTCCTGAATACTCCCAATAACAGATGGCGCCCACGGTAGTAACTCCCAGGACAAACGCCCAGTAAGGCGCCCAGAAAATCAGATAACCGGCAAAGAGCGCAAGGAGTACAGCGGTGGTTACCCGCTTCATGATCGGAAGTCCGGAGCCAATGCGGCTCGAATGTCCATACGGTTGAGGTTACCGTAGCGGAACTTCAATCTCTTCGAGCAGCAGCTGATCTTCCTGCGCCGCCGGGGACACAGCGCGGGTGACTCCGCCGAAGCGCCGCTCCCGCCTCTGGTAATCGACCAGTGCTTCCAGCAACTCGGTGCGTCCAAAATCGGGCCACAGCGTGCTGGTGACGTAGATTTCGGAGTAGGCAATCTGCCAGAGCAGGAAATTACTGATGCGCATTTCGCCCGAGGTACGGATAAGCAGGTCCGGATCGCGGAGTCCGGATGTATATAGGTAGGCGGAGATAGTTTCTTCCGTGACTTCGAGAGAATCGAGTGTGCCGTCGATGCGGGCGGAGTCAATCATCGCGTTGACGGCATCCACCAGTTCCGTACGGCCGCCGTAATTGATGGCCAGGTTGAGACGCATCCCCTGATTACGCGAGGTCTTCTCCATGACGTCCGTAAGCTCATCCTGCACGAACGCCGGCAGCGATTCGATACGGCCGATGGCCACCAGTTGAATGTCGTTCTCAATGAGGCTTGAGACCTCCCGGCGCAGGTAGTGGCGCAGCAAGCGCCAGAGCCCCTCCACTTCGTGCCGGGGACGCTTCCAGTTTTCTACCGAGAAGGCGTAGAGCGTAAGCGCTTCCAGGCCCAGTTGAGCGCAGGTTTCGGTCACCGTCTTCACTGAGCCGATACCGGCGCGGTGCCCCATAATGCGAGGGAAATTCCGCTGGCGCGCCCACCGGCCGTTACCGTCCATGATGATGGCGACGTGGGCGGGAATTCGTTTGGGATCTATTTCTCTGGCGAGACTCCAGTCTCGCTCATCGGGCGAAAGACGCTTGAGAAGTTCCTTCATGGCGCAAAGTCCTATCGTACATCAAGGAGAACGGTTTTAGCCCATCGGAATCTCCCTCCTCCCTGAAATCGGCCCGCTAACTTAAAATCCACCGAGGAGGGCCAGAAATCCACTGGCGGCGATGAAACTGCCGAAAGGAAGCCCGTAGGTCTTCGGGTCGAGCCGGCGCAGCCGGATGTACGCGAGCCCGATGATGGCCCCTGCAATTGAAGCAATCAGCAGTATCCAAACGCCCCGCTCGGCGCCGAAGAAAGCGCCGATAAGCAATAACAGCTTGACGTCCCCACGTCCAAGACCCACCGGTCCCCGAATCTTCTTGTAGAGCCAACCGGCGAAAGAGAGAGGAACCGCGAGCAGTAAGGCTGAACCTGCCGCGGCCGCGAGCGACTGAAACGCTCGGCCCGCTTCCGGAAAGAAATCGCCGATTAAACTGACTGGGGGCAAAAAGGCCGCGAATGCCAGGCCGGCCAGCGCGCCCCCCAGCGTCAATTCATCGGGCAGAAGCCGATGTTCGAGATCGGTCCAGAATAATGCCACCAGCATAGACGCTGCGACGCACCACTTCAGCGCTTCAAGCGATGCGCCGTAGCGAGCCGCCATCAAACCGAAAGCTACGCCCATGGTCAACTCCACCAGCGGATAGCGGTAGGGGATGCGGCAACCGCAGCGGCGGCAATGGCCGCGAAGCAGCGGAAAGCTGAGCAGAGGAAGGTTGTCATACCAGGCAATGAGGGCTTCGCAGGCTGGACAGAATGAACGTGCCGGCCGCCAGGGTGCCAGTCCGAGGGGAATGCGGTAAATGCACACGTTGAGAAAACTGCCCGTGGCCAAGCCGAACGAGACGGCGATCGCCGTCAGCAAAACGGTCTCAGGATTCAAGGGCCCTCCGGTAGCAGGCAAGAGTCCGTTCGACAAGGCGAGACTGGGAGAACTCGGCGGCCACGCGGGCGTACGCCGCGCGGCGCATGGACTCAGCAAGTTCGGGTTCCGCGGCGATTCGCCGGATGGCGTGGGCGATCGCGTTTTCGTCATTCGAGGTCAGGAGTCCGGTTTCCTGATGGATGACAATCTCCGGCAAGCCGCCAACCTCGCTGGCAATCACCGGCACGCCGAGAGACATGGCCAGGAGAGCGGCTGAACCAAGTCCTTCGCTGCGGCTGATATAGACGAAGGCCGAGGCCTTGGGGAGGTCCGCCAGAAGATCTTCAGAAAAGACGACGGGCGTCCGCGCCACATGGGCAGCGCGCTCCACCAGATCGCGGCCCTTCTGAGGGTCGGCGGTGGCGAGGGCAACCAGTGGCCCTTCGGAGGGACGTGTAGCGAGCGGTGGAATTTGGCCAACGGCGTCGTATACAACGTCGATCTTGTCTTGAGGGACGCCGGAAAGGATGAGCTGCCTCGCTACATGGTTTGAAACAGCCAGGCAGCGCTTGGCCCGCCCGTACTTCCAATGGGAAGCCGGAGACCCGCTGCCGGGGAAGGCCACGCGCCGTGAAACCACCAAGGGCGCGCGGCTCATGAAGGCGGCCAGCGTATGCCCGCGCGCGTCGTGCGCATGAACCAGCGTTCCGGCGCGGCGGGATTCGGTCCACATCGCGTTGAAAGTGGCCGGTAGCACGGCAAAACCCCGATTGAGCGCGGCATAGAACAAAGGGCTGCGGTTTCTCGCGAGCAGCGTCCCCTGGACCTGTGCGTCGCGCAACGCTTCAAGCAGCAGCAGCACCTGATGCTGGCCGCCTCGCATCTCTTTGCCCGTATCGATATGCAGAATTCGCAACCGCGTCCGATCCACTTTCTCCAGCTAGTCGCGGCCCGGAAACATTTGCCGGGCCTTGGCGTACTTCAGATAGTTGTAGAAGGCGGCCATGTAGGCAATCGTCAAGCCTTCGGCGCCATCCAAGAATCCGCGCTGCAACAAATACGTCTTGAGGAACGTCCAGGGGGGATTCACAAGCAAGTTTCCCGGGGTGACCTTTCTGCCCCGCGAGACAATCTCTTCGGCGGCGAGCGTCGTGTAGCGATCCATGGATTTCAAGTGCTCTGAGAGGCTGCTGCAGGTAAAGTGCAGAATGTTCGAGTCGAGATGCCCCACCTTCCCGTCCACTTTGACGGATTCGTGGACATAGTCGCCTACCCATCGGGCGCGGGCGCGGTTGAAAAGGCGAATCTTTCGATCCGGATACCAGCCGCTGTGCAGAATCCACTTGCCCAGGTACTGGGCTAAGCGGGGCATGGTGTATGCGTCAAAGGCCGGACCGGCCTTCTTGATCTGCCAGATCTCGGCTTCCAGTGCTTCGCTGAGGCTCTCATCGGCGTCCAGGGACAGAATCCAGTCATGCGAAGCGAGCTTGGCCGCGATGTTTTTCTGCGCGGCGTAGCCCTGCCAACTGGCCTCTACCACCCGTGCGCCCAACTTGGCGGCGATCTCCGCGGTGCGGTCGTTCGATCCGCTGTCTAAAACCAGAATCTCGTCGCAACAGCGCAGGCTCTCAATGACCCTCGCGATGTTGCGTTCCTCGTTGAATGTGATGACAGTGGCGGAGATCCGAATGTTCATCTCGGGACCACTTCGTCTAAAAGCGAACCGGGACAACGGAGAAGGAAACCAGAAAGATGATCAGGGCCACGAACCCTAGCTTAACCCGTCCCCGGTTGAGGGGAGTGCGGTCGTAAATCATAGGATGCCGGCCGCCAAGAAAGAACAGCACAATTGCCCAGAGCACCCAGGGCAAATAGAAAATACCCAAGGGCAAGAGCAGGACGGAGAAGAACCGCGAGAGCGGCTTGTGGATGTCAGGGAAGAAGGAGAAGAGGATATGGCCGCCGTCCAGTTGTCCGATGGGTAAGAGGTTGATGGCCGTGGCCAGCAGTCCCGCCCAGGCCGCGCGGGCCACGGGATGGAGCGCAATATCGGCAGTGGCCGCGGAGGGAAACCAAACCCATTCCACGAAGCGCAGAATCAGGGGCGTTCCGAAGATATAGTCTCCGCGTTCGGCAATTCCGGGAATCGCGTGGGACAAGCCGACTCCAATCACAAGAAACGGTAGCAGTAGCAAGAAGCCGGCGATCGGCCCTGAGAACCCGATATCGAATAGGCTGCAGCGGGTGTAGATCGGGGATCTGATTCTGATAAAGGCCCCCAGGGTTCCAATCAAGGTGGGCGATGGCATGAAGTACGGAAGACTGGCATCCACGCGCCAGCGGCGGCACGCAAAATAGTGGCCGAATTCGTGGGCCAGCAGAATCGCTAACAGAGGCAGCGAAAATGCCAGACCGCTGAGCAGAGCCGGATCGCCACGAAGCAGGCGGGGATAGTATTGCCACGTCAACTCGAAACTGAAGGGTCGGTTGCCGTAGAAGCTTTCAGCCACTGCCGACCCAAATACGGTGGTGGTGGCCAGCGTCAGCAGCAAGAGAAGAACATGCAGCCACAGGCGTTTGGCCCACGGCGACGATTCTTCTTTCGGCTGATCGTCTTCAAAAGCGAAAGGGGGAGCCCAGTTGCTGTGTTCCGGCAACGCGGCTACTGCAGAGTTTGCAGCTCCTTGCCGGGCTTGAAGCGCACTGCCTTCCCGGGTGGGATGGCCACTTCGGCGCCGGTACGCGGATTCCGCCCAATGCCCGTCTTGCGAGGCCGTACATTGAAGATTCCGAAGCCTCGCAATTCGATCCGGTCGCCCTCGTGAAGGGCGCGCTTCATGGTTTCAAAGACGGTCTCGACGGCCATCTCTGCTTTTGTTTTGGTGATCCCCGTACGGTTGACCACCTCGTTGATGATGTCGAGCTTAATCAAGAAGCCTCCCGATAGACCCCAGCCTGGCCCCGCGAAATCGCGACACGATAACGTAGGCAATTCAATGATAAGAAGCAGGTTATTCGCTTGTCAACCAAGCCGAGGGATATCGGATCGTGAGAAGCGGTAAAACGAATTTTTTTCCGGTTAAGTGTGGGAGAAATTACAGTACAACTGGCGTTTGCTCGGTCTAGAGGCCATAGAATCAGGCAGATACGGCGAAGCCTCCAAAATGGCGTCAGGCGTGCACGCGAACTCCGAAGGGGTGTAGCGCGATGCCAGAGGCGGAGTCCGCAAGGCCCTTCAGGGTGCTGTTAGTCGAGGATAGCCCGAGCGACGTTCGCCTCCTGAGGGAAGCTCTGAAGGATTCACACATCGACGTCCAAATGACGACCGTCGACGACGGCGTCCAGGCAATGGAGTATCTTGCCGGGATGCTGGGAGGCGCTCAGCCAAGACCCGATCTGATCATTCTCGACTTGAACCTGCCCAGGAAAAGCGGACGCGAGGTGCTGGCGGAGGTCAAGTCAGACGCCCGGTTGACGTCTCTTCCGATCCTCGTCATGACCACTTCGAATGCGGACGAGGACATCTCATTCGCATTCAGCTACGACGCCGACAGCTTCATTACGAAACCCACCGTCCTGCCGGAGTACATTCGGATTGTCAGGGCGATTGAGGAGTTTTGGTCTGGATCAGAGAAATTGTCCGCGGAGCGAAATTCCCGGTTCCCTCAGTTTGAGCCCCACCCCGCGGGACCCGCCCCCTGGGATTTCTAACGCGAAGGTTCAGAGGCGCCGCGGGGAGTGCCTTGCCCACTCTAACTTCTTCGGTTCGTTTGGGCCGGAATATCCATTTCTGCAAGACCAGCCGTTAGAAGCACATCGAAACCGGCTCGCTCCGCCTCTGCCAGCAAATCGCCGTTGGTCAGCTTATCCCACCCTCGATCTTTGGCCTTTGTAACGGTGTGGCCCGTCAGGCAATGCGCCACGCCGCGCGGCGTCACATGGTCAAACAGAATGAGCATCGACTGTTTGGGCGGGGGGGTGCGTAGAAGGCGGTGCGTCAAGGCTCCGCGCCGCGAATTCCAACACGTCCATAATCTGTTCCCGCGTGATGTCGAACTGCTCAATGATTTCCTCTATGGTGGCCCCAGCTTCAATGTTTTCGAACACAGCGGATACGGGCATCCGGGTATCGCGAAATACCCATGCGCCGCTCAACCGCCCCGGCACGCTCTCGACGGCGGGGCATTGTGACCAATCGAGGGTTGCCGTTGCCATGATCTGCGCTCCTTTGTACTAGGGTACGTCAGTTAGGCAGGGCCGATGCCGGACGGTGCCTAAAGCGGCGGGAGCACTCAGTCTGGTGCCCCCGCCGTTGTGTCTCGAACGCCCTATTTGTTAGCCGGCAAGAGCGCCTTCAGAATAAGTTGACCGTTCGGCGAGCCCAACCCTGTGCAGGCATCCCAACCGCGAGTGGCGGAGTAACTGCCATTATTGCCCTCCGTGATGTCATGCAGCGCCTTGTGACCGAACACAGTGCTGTACAGGACCGGGTGCAGGTAGCCAACCGGCTTGCCCAATTGCTCATTGAGCACTGCGATCAGCCCGGCCCACAGGGGGGCCACGGCGCTGGTTCCACCCACTACACCCCAACTTCCATCCACCAGAGTGTAATAGCCGGTGTTCGGGTCCGCCACGCCGGCCACATCAGGCACGCCGCGTCCGCGAAACGAAGAGCCGCTCGCATTGGCGGGAAGCATCACCGTCGATTGATACGAAGGTACGGGAAAGTAACTGCTGATCCCGCCGCCGGTGGCGCTTTCGCCCGAGGAATCGTTCCACACCGTTTCTGAATCGATCCTCGTGCCGGAAACGATCAACCTGGTTCCGCCGCACGCCAGAACATAAGGGCTGGAGGCTGGGAAGTCCACACTCGGCGAACCGTCCTCTGAGCCATCCGAGGAACCGTTATCGCCGGCCGCCGCGCACACCGTGATGCCAAGCAGCGCCGCATCCTGGAAGGCCTGATTGAAAGCAGTGAGAGACTGCGGGTTCCAGTTGGGCTCCGCCGATCCCCAACTGATGGAGATCACCGAGGGCTTCCGAACCCGATCGTGAATCGCGGCGTTGATCGCGCCCAGGAAGCCCTGATCCGTATTGGGTGTGAAATACACGCCGATCTTGATGCCCGGGGCCACGCCGCCCGCTACCTCGATATCCAGAACCACTTCGCCGTCCGCGCTGTCGGGCGATCCGTTCGGGGCGTTCGTTGCGCCTTGAACGGACACGGCTGTACACCGGACATCTCCGTAGCTGAGGCTTTCCCAGTATTTGTGCAAATCGCTATAGCGGAAGCCGCCGCCCAGTTCGATGAGAGCGACAGTCTCTCCCTTTCCGGTCGCCGTCGGAAAATCATAAGCTTGAGCCACTTCTTTCGGGGTGAAAGTGCCTTCCGGATTCGTTTGTGCCCGGAAATTTCGAGATGCTCTCGCCACCGGTCGAGTGTCGAAGCCGAACACGCCGGTAACGATGCCATCGAGCTCCGAGGGAACGTGCAAATAGCCCTGGCGGCTGCGGAATACTTCGTCGCCGGCGCGCCGCATTTGAAGCGACGCTCCGAACAACTCCGCCAGGACGGAAAGCGGTCCGCGCACTCCAACGGTGCGGGATGCCGGATGGACCGTGGTCACTGTTAAATGGCGATCCGCGATCGCTGCTTCAACGCGTTCGATGTCGGCCGGATCGGCGCCGGCCCGCGCTTCGTGCTCATCGCGCGAAAGCGGCTGGCTCTGGACCGTAATGAGGTCGCTGAGATCGATTGTCGACGGCCGGCGCCGCAGCACCAGCGTCAAATCAATGAGTTCGCCGGCTACCGGCACTCCGGCCGGGACGGCGTTCGCCAAGTGTCTCCGAAAGCTGCCTGCCAGCGGGGACGATTGGGTTGTAGAAGTAAAGGACATATTTCGTGTTCTCCCGCCCGAAAGGCTAAGAGGCTCACGAAGCCACGTCCATCAACCGATACTTTCAAAATAGCTGGCGAAACATATGAATACAAATCAGTATTCACTCCTTCGCAAATCCTCTGTACGTCTGTGATTCGTTCCGGCGAGAGATAAGCTAACGCTGCGCGCTTCAGAACCGCGCGCGTAGTCCCCGACGGGCGTGGCTCCGTCATGATAGCCGGACCATCACCTGGAATCAATTACTTAGTTCCCGTTATAGGGGCCCCAACGAGAATTTTGTTCTCGTTGCGTCAAATCAGGCAGCGATCTTGAGACCAACCTCCCGCAAAAGTGCGTCGAGGTTGTCGCAGATGCGTTGATATATGCGGTCGAGCTGGCAGCGT
>CAJCIT010000107.1 GCA_903970405.1 Acidobacteriaceae bacterium
GGAATAGACGGTGTGCGTAGGCAAAACGAGGAGGCCGGTCTGCGGCAGCGGTTTGGCGCTTCGCGGTTCCGTCCCCATCAGGCGATAGACGGACCCGTCTATGCGGACGAGGCTGACCAGCGAATTCGCGGCCCCGGTCCAATGCTTCGTCTGCGATTCATTCAGACGGTCGGAGAACGACCAAATGCTGAAGTACGGGTCGTGCGTGACCAGCGGGACGGCGGGCGGGCGCAACTCCGCGGCTTGGGCGGCGACGAAGACCGCGAACAAACACAAGGGAATGGTGGCGAAACGAGGTTGTTTTACAGAGACCATGCGGCAGGAAGCATTGTATCGAGGCAGCGAATCGCCTACGGAAAGCTGCTTCGGACCGGCCGCCAAATCTGCTGCCGAGCGACGCCCGTTTGCGCGCCGTCCCTCGGCTGGGCATACCCAACGGCTATTGCGCTTTCGCAACTTCACCGAATAAACTGGGGTTGAGGATTCTGGAGGAGGAGCGGGCAGACGACGAAATCGCGCGGAAGATTTTCACCTTGCGGAGCAAGGCGGGCTTGACGCAAGCGCAACTCGGCAAGCTGCTCGGCACCACCGCCTCGTTGATTTGCCGTCTCGAGGACGCCCTATGAGGGCCACTCGCTGGCGATGCCGCGGAGAATCGCGGCGGCGTTGAATCAACGGGTTGAGATCCGCTTCGTCCCGATCCGGCAATCGGCATAGCGGACGCTGGGCGGAACCCTTCCGCAGTCTGCTTCAGGGTGGCGAACAAAGGATCGGGCTCACAGGGTGTGTGGCTTACCAGAAGTCACCAAACCCCACCACGGATCTATACATTTTTTGACGCCTTTTTGACAACGATTCTCTTACATTGAAGTTGAATAGGCAGGGCTCATCGGGCTGGCGAAGTGTGTGAGCCAGGGAGCACAGGAGACGGTCGGGTGATGCGCTTACAAGACAAAGTTGCGATTGTGACGGGTGCGGCAACCGGCATCGGCCAGGCGATCGCCGTTCGCTTTGCTCGGGAGGGGGCGGCTGTAGTCGTCGATTACATCGGACAGCCGGATGTGGCGAGCAAGACTCAGCAGCAGATCGCTGACTTCGGTGGGAAGAGTATCGCGCTAGAGGCTGACATCTCAAAGCCCGACCAAGTCCAGAATTTGATCGACGGCGCCGTGAAGGCCTTCGGCAAGCTTGACATTGTCGTCAACAATGCTGGTGTAGAGAAGAAACTCGCGTTCGTGGACTATCCGCTCGAAGAGCTGCGGAAGATTCTGGATATCAACCTGATTGGGCCTTTTCTGGTTTCGCAGGCGGCTGCTCGTCAGATGATTCGGCAGGGAAACGGCGGCCGGCTTGTCAATATCTCCTCGGTTCATGAGGATCTTCCGATGCCAACGAACGCCGCCTACTGCGTGAGTAAAGGAGGCTTGCGAATGCTCACCAGGACGATCGCCGTGGAATTAGCCAAAGACAAAATCACTGTGAACAACATCGGCCCGGGAGCGGTATTTACGCCGATCGATGCCGATGTGGAAGCCATGCCCGAAATGGAGAAAGCGCTGATGGGCGAGATTCCCTTGGCCCGCTGGGGCAAGCCGGAAGAGATCGCCGGGTTGGCTGTGTATCTGGCATCGGACGAGGCGGCGTATATCACGGGGTCCACCTATTTCATCGATGGCGGAATGTTGCGGCAATCCGGGAGTTACTAAGCCTTGGCAGGCAACAATGTCTAACGGACGCTACGAAGTGATTATCGTGGGCACGGGCGCAGGCGGCGGGACGCTGGCGTACCATCTGGCGAATGCCGGTAAACGAGTGCTCATCCTTGAGCGCGGTCCGTTTCTGCCGAGGGAAAAGCCGAACTGGAATACCGCCGACGTTTTCCTCGAAAACCGCTATCACACAAAGGACGTCTGGACAGACAAAGACGGACGCGATCTGCATCCCGGTACGGGCTACTGGGTGGGCGGCAACACGAAGGTGTATGGCGCCGCTCTGTTCCGCCTGCGGGAAGAAGATTTTGGCGTGCTTCATCACAAAGGCGGCATTTCACCCGCGTGGCCGGTGAAATACGACGTCTTTGAGCCGTATTACACAATGGCCGAAAAGCTATTCTGCGTGCACGGAAAGCAGGGGATCGATCCAACAGAACCCCGCCGCAGCACGGAGTACCCGTATCCGGCTATCTCGAACGAACCACGGATGCAGGAAATTCAGAACGATCTGGAGAACATGGGGCTGCGTCCTTTCCCGTGCCCCCTCGGGTTGAAGCTGAACGAAGCAGATCGGGTGGAAAGCAAGTGCATCCGCTGTGACACGTGCGACGGTTATCCGTGTCTGGTGCACGCGAAATCGGATTCCGATATCAACTGCATCCGCCAGATCATGCATCTGCCGAACGTGACGCTGGTCACGCAAGCGAAAGTGACGCGACTGCTAACTAACGCCGCGGGAACTGGCGTCGATGCCGTAGAAGCGGAGTTAGACGACTCTGGGAAGAGGACTACATTTTCCGGCGACATCATCGCCGTTTGTTGCGGGGCCATCAACTCGGCGGCGCTGCTGCTGCTGAGCGCCAACGATAAACATCCCAACGGCCTCGCCAACAACTCCGATATGGTGGGGCGTCACTTCATGTTCCATCAGGCTGACGCCATTCTGGCGATCGGCCAGGAACCGAACCGGTCTTCTTATATGAAGACTTTCACCTTGAATGACTTCTACTTCGGCGACAAAGAGTATCCCTATCCAATGGGAAACATCCAGCCGATTGGCTCCTTTCACTCCGAAATGATGAAGGCGGACGCGCCGCCGCTCACGCCCACCTTCATCCTGGACCTGATGACCACCCACGCCGTGCCATGGTGGCTGACGACGGAGGATCTGCCTGATCCGAACAATCGGGTACAGATCGTCAATGGCAGGGTCCGCCTGGATTACACGCCAAACAACGTGGAGTCCTTCGAACGCCTGCGAAACAAGTGGATCGATGTCTTGAAGCAGGCCGGCCATGCCAGCCACTGGTTGCATCTGCACTCCTATTTCAAGCAGCGGATTCCTTTAGAAGGAGTGGGGCATCAGAACGGAACCTGCCGCTTCGGCACCGATCCAAAGCAATCCGTTCTGGACACAAATTGCCGCACCCACGACGTTGACAACCTTTATGTCGTAGACGGGTCGTTCTTCGCGTCCAGCGGCGCCGTTAACCCTTCGCTGACAATCGTCGCCAACGCGCTCCGTGTAGGCGACCATTTGCTCGAAAGACTGCATTGAACGAACCTGCTTTGAACACACCGGGCGGATCGACACGTTCTGTTGCGATGGGAGCCCTGCTGATTGTGCTCGCGTTCGCCTGCGTGGCAGTGATGAGTGCGTTCGGTAAAGCAGCGAAAGATGTACCCACGGGCATTCTGGTACTGTTTCAGAACTTGATCAGCCTGCTGTTGTTCACGCCCTGGGCTCTGGGGAAAGGTGTTTCCCAACTGCGGACGTCTCGCACCTGGCTACACATTCTACGCGCCGCGGCCGGTCTGCTTTCGCAAGTTTTGATGTTTGTGGCCGTTAAGCGGATGCCGCTGGTGAACGCCGTGCTGCTCAGTAACTCTGCGCCCCTGTTCATTCCTCTCGTTACCTGGGTATGGCTGAAGGAACGGATTGGCGGGATGGTATGGGTGAGTCTGCTCATCGGTTTTGCGGGCGTGATTCTGATATTGAAGCCTGGTTTGGCGCTACTATCCGATCCCATTGCGCTGATCGCTATCAGTGCGGCCGTCTTCTCAGCCCTTGCCTTGGTAGCTGTCAATCAACTCTCAAACACGGAACCTCCCCGTCGAATCCTGTTCTACTATTTCCTTTACTCCTCCGCCGCGGCGGCGCCATTCGCCGTACTGAAATGGAGAACTCCAACCGATCGAGAATGGTTGTTGCTCGGCGGCATTGGCTTGATGATGGCGGCAAGTCAGTTATTGATCATTCTGGCCTACAAACACGCCACAGCCGGCCGGATTGCGCCTTTTAATTACACGGTCGTCATTTTCTCCGGACTCATCGGCTGGGGGGTCTGGAAAGACGCTCCCGATTTGCTCTCGTTGGCTGGGGTTCTACTCGTCACGGCGGGCGGTGTGCTGAGCACAAAGTTTGGCGGTCCGAATTCCAGTGGCCATCTTGGGTGGCTCGGCTATTGGAATCATGTCCTCCATCACGAGCAAGCTTCATGACCGTACGGACCATCTCCGGCGAAAGTGTCCGATGCGTGCTCCCGTGGCAGGCCATTGTCGGGGAGTCTCCTGTTTGGCGGCCGGAAGAGCAGAGCCTCTACTGGATCGATATTCAAAATAAACAAATCCATCGCTTCCACCCTTCTGGCGGCGCGAACCACACCTTCAATCTGCCTGAGATCGTTACTTGCATTGCCCTGCGGGCGGCCGGCGGTTTGGTCTTGACGCTGAAGAAGCACTTCGCGACATTTGACCCGGCGACGTTGAAGCTGGAACGGCTCGGAGAGGTGGAAACCGATCTGCCCAACAATCGTTTCAATGATGGGAAATGCGACCCCCAAGGGCGCTTTTGGGCAGGGACGATGGATGCGGCGCACTGGTCGGCCCCATCAGGCAATCTGTACCGGCTGGATGCCGGCAAAACTATCTCGCTCATGCAGCAGAACGTCATCTGCTCCAATGGCAGCGGGTGGAGCCCGGACGGACGCGCGATGTACTACACCGAGAGCTTTCGTTACACGATTTTTGTGTACGATTTCGATCCAGTCATGGGCGCCATTTCGAACCGCCTGCCCTTCGCCACGCTGGATAGCAACAGCGGCGGCTTTCCGGACGGGATGACTGTAGACGCGGACGGCTTCGTGTGGAGCAACGTGGTAGGCCTGGGACAAATTCATCGCTACGATCCGCAAGGCAAGCTGGAGCGAATCGTTCAGTTGCCCGTGCCCCGCGCGACGGATTGTACTTTCGGTGGTCCAGACCTGAAAACGCTTTTCATAACCACTGCCCGCGAAACCATGACGCCAGAACAGTTGGCAGCGGCGCCACTTTCAGGGAGCCTGTTCGCGATCGATTGCGATGTGAGAGGGCTTCCCTCCAGTTCGTTTTGCGGCTGATAAGCCGAGGAGGATTTTTTTGGGATGCAGCAGCAAAGTGAAAAAGGCAACGAAGCCTTCGGAGCACCAGGCATTGAACCCCGATGGACCCACGGGAACAAGGATGGCGTTGGGACAGCCTACGCGGCGTCGAGCCGGATATGGTTCACGCTGTTTGGCGGCATTGTCACGGAAGTCTATTATCCGACGGTGGACCGCCCGCAGCTACGCGACCTTCAGTACCTGGCCACGGACGGGAAGAGCTTCTTCCATGAAGAGAACCGCGATTTGACGTCCCAGGTGGAACGCCTTTCCGGCCATACATTGGGGTTTCGTTGCACGAATTCCGATCCCGGTGGCCGCTATTCCATTTGCAAGGAAGTGATCACGGATCCGTATTTGCCGTGTCTCCTGCAGCACACACGGCTGACAGGCCCGGACGACGCTTTTCTCAGTACGCTGAAACTTTACGCGCTCTGCGCCCCGCATCTGCAAGTAGGCGGATATGGCAACACCGGCTATGTGAAGATCGCCAACGGCCGGCGCATTCTGATGGCCTCGAAGCAAGGGGTGTGGCTGGCGATGACGGCCACCGTCCCCTTTTCCCGAATGTCCTGCGGTTACGTGGGAGAGAGCGATGGGTGGACGGACCTGCACAGCGGCTTTCAAATGGATTATCAATTCGATCGCGCCGAGAACGGCAACATTGCTCTGACCGGCGAATTGGATCTCAGTAAGTCGCGGGAATTTACACTCGCAACGGCGTTCGGACTAACTGAACACCGCGCCATCACCAATTTACTTCAATCCCTGGGCACTCCGTTTGAGGAACATCTCGCCCGGTACCAAAAGCAATGGGACGCGGTGGCGGATCATCGCCGGCCACTGGAGAATTCGTCGTTCGACCAGGGCAACCTGTTCCACAGCAGTTTTAGCCTGTTGCTGGCGCACGAGGACAAGTCCTACCCCGGCGCTCTGATTGCCTCCCTGGCCATTCCCTGGGGAGAAGCCAAGGGTGACCAGGATCAGGGCGGATATCACCTGGTATGGACGCGCGACATGGTCAGCAGTGTGACTGCGCTGCTGGCTGCCGGGGACACAGCCACCGCTTTGCGAGCTTTGATCTTCCTTGCCGTCTCACAACACGAGGATGGCGGTTTCGCACAAAACTTCTGGGTCAACGGCAAGGCATATTGGACAGGCGTTCAACTGGATGAAGTGGCATTTCCGGTCATGTTGGCGTGGCGCCTATTTTGCGAGAAGGGACTGGAAGACTTCGATCCGGACGTTCTGGTGCGCAAAGGCGCCGCGTATCTGATCCGCAACGGGCCCGTAACGCCACAGGAGCGGTGGGAGGAAGCAAGCGGCTATTCGCCCTCGACGCTGGCATCGAATATCGCCGCTCTGATTTGCGCGTCGTTGCTCTTCCGCCATAGGGGCGATACGGCATCGGCCGAGTTTGCGGAAGAATACGCGGACTACCTGGAGTCCCACATCGAAGACTGGACCGTAACCAACCAAGGGTCGATTTGCCCCGGAATTAATCGGCATTACATTCGCATTCTCCCCGAGCAAGTGGGAGACGCGAACCCTGCCGAAAATCCGGAATCGCGCATGCTTCAAATCAAGAACATCCCTTCGGGTCAACCAAGCGAGTTTCCCGCCAAGGACGTGGTGGATGCCGGTTTTCTGGAGCTGGTGCGCTATGGAATCCGTGCCCCGAATGACCCTGTCATTGTCGATAGCGTTAAGGTAATTGACGCGGTGCTGAGAGTAGAGACGAAGGCCGGTCCCGTATGGCATCGCTACAATCACGATGGCTACGGCCAGCAGGAAGATGGAGGCCCTTTTACCAGCGTTGGCGTCGGCCGGGCGTGGCCATTGCTTACCGGTGAGCGAGGCCACTACGAACTGGCGGCCGGCCGAAGCGTTGAGTCCTACCTGCGGGCGATGGAGCAGCTTGCCTCTTCCACCGGACTGCTGGCGGAACAGGTTTGGGATGAGGCGGACAAGCCAGAGGCGTTCTTGTCCCTAGGCAAGCCGACCGGGTCCGCTATGCCGCTCATGTGGGCTCACGCCGAGTACATCAAGCTGCTCCGCTCCGCTTCCGATGGCAAAGTCTATGACTCGATCCCCGCGGTGGGCGAGCGCTACCTCGGCGATCGCAAGAATCGCAAGCTGGTGGAAGTCTGGAAGGCGGACCGGCAGGCGCGATTCATGCGCAAGGATTCCATTCTGCGTATCCACGGCGCTGAGCCGTTCCGTCTTCACTGGTCGAGCGACGGTTGGAAATCTCAGAACGATACCGAATCGAGCGCCAATGCTCTAGATATCGACTTCGCCGATGTACCCGCGGCGGCGTCCTCATCGAAAGATGCCTCCATCCGCTTCACCTTCTATTGGCGAAACAGTAATCGGTGGGAAGAACAGGATTACGAGGTTATCGTTCGATAGTTAGAATCCACGGTCTTCGGCGAGCATTCTTGAGCGCGTCGTTTACAATTGAGGAGACCTCAGAATGCCGGGGCGTAGCGCAGCCTGGTAGCGCACCTGCCTTGGGCGCAGCCCATCCGCCTCCAACGGTTATTTTAATTCTCCACACTTCTTAGTGTTTTCAACAATTTGGGGAATCTGCTTTTCGCTCGAGGTATCCCCAACGGCTCCAACGAGAAGGGTTTTGACACGGTTTTGACACGGTCGTAGCGGGTCATGCAGCCCGACCGGGTTCCACGCGCTTGATCAGCTTCGCGATCTCGCCAGGAGTCGCTCCAATCGCTAACAGCGACCGCATCATCAAGTCGACGGTCACTGACCGGTCCGCCGCTTCCATCTTGGCAACACGCGATTGGCTGGAACCCAGTTGCTCCGCCAGAGCGGCTTGAGTCATTCCATGTTGCTCCCGCAGTTGCCGGACCCCAGCGGCAAGTGCGAGCTTCAATTCAACGAACTGTGCTTCCTGCAGGTTGAGCTTGAGGAACTCAGCCGCGTCCCCAACAGTCCACCCTTTCCGCTGCAACCGTGCCTTCTTTAAGCTGTTCATTTTCGCTTCCTTTCCCCGCCCGAAGCTACGC
>CAJCIT010000108.1 GCA_903970405.1 Acidobacteriaceae bacterium
CCCCCCCGACGCCCCTTTCTGAGCCGCGCGCGTAAGTAAGCAAGCGGGTGACCTGCAGTGCCCCGTGCCAACCGGTCGCTCCCTGACGGTCGCGGCTCAGTCGGCGTGGAACTTTGCGCAAAGTGGCGCAAATGGCGTCCCTCGAAATCGCGGCGGCGCCAGAATCCAGCGCAGGCCCACGCAACTGACGCAACGGTTCACGCCGTTGACCGGGCTCGCTTCGATCTTCAAGAGGTGCGGTTAAACGGAGTCCGCCTCAGCAACTCGCGGAGCGACGCGCCAAACACGAGCGGCGCGGAGCCCTCCGGCCATCCGCGCCGCACTGGAGTTTCTGCATTTCGACCACGGACTAAAGTCCGTGTCCACGCTTAGGCTGCGTTCGAAAGCATATCTTCCAGCAGTTCGTCTTCGCCGTCTTCGCGATGACGGTCGGCCTGTTCCTGACACTGAATGCAGAAAGCCGCCCACGGAACGGCGTTCAGCCGTTTCGGGCTGATCTCTTCCTCGCAATGCAGGCACGTGCCGAACGAGTTATCGTCCAAGCGGCGCAGCGCAAGGCGAACGCTCCGGAGCAAGTTGGATTCACGGTCCAGATTGCGAATGGCCAGTTCCCGCTCCGCGGCATGTTGCACTTCATCAAGCGCATCGGCGCTCTTTTCGATAGTGATGGCATCGCGGTTACTTACAACGCGTTCCAGTTCGTCCCGTTTTTGCTCCAGGATCTTCTTAAACTTCGTTAACTCAATTTTGGTCAACATTTTTTCTCTCCTTTGTCTCTTCCTCGCCCAAAACACTCACTCCACTAGTCACAACTAACTACTCGCTTGCTGAAGCAAAAAGAACTCAGCGCGTCCTACTTCTCAACACAATCTTCGAACCGGCCCATGCGACCTTAGACGCAACATCCTGCGAAAGGGTTCAATCGCCGTACCAGCCTCATTAACGCTGAAAAGCGCGTTGCCGTTTAAAGCGGACATAAACATCAGCGATTCCATCGCCAAACCACTCGACAACACGAGGGAGCTTTCCTGCGTCCATGCCCTTCGCGACACGCGCGCCAAACGGCGCACCAGTGTCGTCCTGGGGAGGATCGTGGCATACTTCCGGCCCACGGTACCCCGACGCTCCAGAAGCGGCTGCTTTCTAGGTCCTCGCATCATACCACAAGGCCTGAGCAATTCAAGCGCCAAAGAATTTCTCAGCCTAGCCACGGAACGAGCCCTCGAACACCGTAGCCGCATACGCGCCGAAGAATACCCATTTCATCGGCTGAACTCTACGAGTGCTTTAAGCCAATTTTTCAGGATCATGGACGCGGCAGGCCCACAGTGCATCAGGAGCCTCTGCTTGTTACGCTCCATTACCTATGGAAGTGTTGGCGGGAATAGACTTTTTTCTCAGTAAACTTCGTGTGTCTGAAAAACGCGCAGGCCGACACACAGGGCGAAATTCGGCGTAAGCCATGTCAGGCGCCCCGGAATCTAACTTTTCCAGCGTTGTTTTACCGGCTTTCCGTCGGCTGAGCCAGTTCAGCCTCCACTAGGCAGGAATAGAACGTGGCGCCGCCGCCGATGTCAGTTAGACGACTGGAGGTCAATTGGTTGACTCCCAGACCGCCCGGTGCTGTTTTCGCCCAGCGCGTGCTCGGCACTCGCACCACACCCGGCTTGGCATGCACCGCCACTCGAGCCCGGCAAAAGTACTGCCCGCGATCGTTGCGGAGCCGAATGGCATCGCCGTCCATAATGCCGCGCGCCGCTGCATCCACCGGATTGATCTCGGCAACGCCTGTCTGCGCGTCCACCTCCGCCCGGTGGCCGAAGGTTGAGTTCATACTGTCGTCATTCTTCGAACTGATCAGCTCCAATGGAAACCGCAACTTGAGCTCGGCGCTGCCGAAGCGCGATTCCGCCGCCGGCGCGTATTTCAGCGCTTCCGCGCCAAATTCGAACTTGCCAACCGGAGTGGCGAAACCACCGTCGGCGAATGGCAGAAATGGAACTCCTTGCTGCGAAATGCTCAGCCGGACCGAGTGTTCGCGCTCCAACCGCTCCAACGTAATCCCTTCCAGAAACGGCGACTCGCTCGCCAAAGCCTGCCGAATCATGTCGTCTTCGGAATCGTCGAAGCAGGGCTCCCTAAAGCCCATCCGCTTCGCCAGCAGCCGGAAGATCTCGACGTTCGATTTCGCCTCGCCTGGCGCCGGCAGCGCGGGCCGCGCCATCTGCAGATAGTAATGACCGTAGGCAAGATACAGGTCGGTGTGCTCCAGGAACGTAGTCACGGGCAGCACAATATCGGCATAATCGGCGGTATCTGTAAGGAACTGCTCCAATACCACCGTAAAGAGATCCCTCCGCTTCAAGCCGGCCACTACCCTCGCCGAGTTGGGGGCAATCGCCGCGGGGTTCGAGTTATAGACCACTAGCGCTTTCACCGGCGGCGCAGTTCGTTCCAACAATTCGGCGCCTAACTCCGTCATATTAATGAGCCGGGCTTCGCGCCCCAGCGGGGAAAGCTTCTGCAGATCGGGCTGCTCCAGGCCAGCGCGATTGAACTGGAAACCACCGGACGTACTCAGTTGCAATCCGCCGCCCTCATGACGCCATTGCCCGGTCAACACTGGCAGAGCAGCAACAGCGCGCACGGCAGCGCCACCGCGTTCAGACCGCTGCACGCCGTAGTTCAGCCGAATCGCCGCCGGCTTGGTCTGTGCGTAGACCCGGGCTATCTCCTCAATTTCACAGGCGCAGAGGCCTGTCCACTCTGCAACCCGATCCGGCGTGTAATCGGCTGACAGCTTTTCGTAATCCGCGAATCCGGCCGTATGCGCGTCGATATAACGGCGGTCCTCCCATCCGTTCTTAAGGATGATGTGCGCCAAGCCCAGGGCCAACGCCAGGTCAGAGCCCGGGTTCACCGCAAAATGCCGGTCCGCCGCGCGCCCGGTCCGATTCTTCACCGGATCGATCACCCAAAACTTGGCGCCGCGCCGCCGCGCCTCTACAATAAAGGGCCATAAGTGGACATTCGTGCCCAGCACGTTCGCTCCCCACGCGATAATCAGCTTCGCGTGAACGAACTGCTCCGGCTCCATGCCCAGCTTCGCGCCCTGCGAAAGCATCAGCGCCGCGCCGCCCGTCGAGGAGCAAATCGTCCGGTCAAGGCGCGACGCGCCGAGCCGGTGAAAAAAGCGCCGGTCCATGGATGAACCCTGCAGCGTGCCCATCGTTCCCGCGTAGGAGTACGGCAGAATCGCCTCCGGCCCGAACTCGTCGCTGGTCTGTTTGAGCTTTGCCGCAATCGTGTCCAGCGCTTCGTTCCAGCCGATGCGTTCCCACTCAGCTTGCGCTTCACCCTTCGGCCCCCGCCTCCGGAGGGGATAGAGCAGGCGGTCCGGATGGTATTCGCGCTCCAGATACCGCGCCACCTTGCCGCAGAGGAATCCACGCGTCACGGGATGGTCCGGATTGCCACGCAGCTTGGATCCTTGCCCCGCTTCGTCCACATTGATGAGAAGCGAGCAGGTATCCGGACAATCCAGTGCGCAGACGGAGTGACGAACTGTGGTCATAATTTCATTGTGCAGGATGCTGTCAACAGATGTTCATCGCGCCGTGATAGATTGCATTCGGGCGGAAGCCCGTTCAGGAGGATTCCTTGGCGCAATTTTTCACCGAAGGAAAGGGCTTTGGCGGCCGGCAAAGCCATACGCCACCCGTTTCCGCGGCTGGGTTCCAGGTTCAGGCCCAGGGTATTCAGCTCCCCCATTACCCATTCCAACCGCTTCCGCCTCCCAATGGTCCAGCGCCGTACCGGTTCGATTTGTCGGAACTGCTCACCGCCGATGACGTCGCGGCGATTGTGAACGAGGGTGTCCTGGTCTGCCATACGGTGGGCGATACCGGAGATTACCGCGGACGCCAGCAGGATTTCGTGGCGGCCATGATGGCCGCCGATTCGCAGAATGCGCCAGCCGGCAAGATGCCCGCCTTTCTCTATCACCTGGGAGACGTCATCTACTTTGCGGGCGATATCGATAAGTACGGCGATAACTTCTACGAAACGTACAAAGACTACCCGGCCTTCATCGTCGCCATTCCAGGCAACCACGACTGCCAGCCCGACGACCCGCAGGATGGACCCGTGGACCCCAACAAAGTGCCGCTGGATGGCTTCGTCCAAAACTTCATGTCTCCGGACCCCACCGCGCCGGGGTCACTCAAGACTGGGGCCAACCGCACTCAGATGAATCTGCCGAACGTCTATTGGACCTTCACCACGCCGCTTGCCACCTTCATCGGACTCTTTTCGAACGTCGGAGAGACGGAAGGCGAGATCCATCAGGATCAGATTGACTGGTTCAACGGCGAACTGACCGCCGCCGACCCTACGCTGCCGCTGATTGTCGCGGTTCATCATCCGCCTTTCTCCGGTGACACGGAGCACTCAGGGAGCAGTGCCGTTTACACGGTCCTGTTTAACAGCTTCAGCACTACCGGCCGCTACCCGAACCTGATTTTGTCCGGCCACGTGCACAACTACCAGCGCTTCACGCACACCGTCCCGGGCGCTCCAGGCGGGCAACAGATTCCACTCATTGTGGCCGGGGCGGGCGGTTACACGAACCTCGGCAAATTGAACAAAATCGACGGCGCGTATCCTCAGGCGCCTCTTCAAATCGGGGATGACTTGCGGTTAGAGCAGTATGACCAGGATAATTTTGGCTTTCTCCACCTGGAAATCAGCAAGACGCAAATCAGCGGAACTTATTACTCGGCGCCTTATTCCAGCGGCGGCACGCCCAACACGCAAGCCGTCGAAAGTTTTGCGATCGACGTGGCGGGATTTACGGTTCAGACGGTGGGATGAGGGCGCTGGAGCGCCGCAGTCCCGGCGGTCGCTCCCCGGCCCGCCAACGCCAACTAAGCCGCGACCGTTAGGAAGCGACCGGTTGCCAGCGAGGCGCCGCTCGTTACCCGCTTGCTGACGCGCGCGGTTCAGAAGGGGCGTTGGAGGTCTGCGAAAGGCCGGAACCAGCCACCGGTCGCTCCCTGACGGTCGCGGCTCAGTCGGCTGTTTGCGGCAGTCAAGCGTAGTTACGTTGCGCGACGCTCCAGACTGGAGGCCTCTACACAATGATCTTGTTCGCCACCACTCCCGACACGTCCGTTAACCTGAAATCCCGCCCGCTATACCGGTAAGTCAGCTTAGTATGTTCGAGGCCCAGGAGCGCAAGCACTGTGGCATGGAAGTCATGCAGGTTCATCCGATCTTCCTGCGCATGATACCCGATCTCATCCGTGGCTCCATAAATCGTGCCCGGCTTGACGCCGCCGCCCGCCATCCAGATGGAATATCCGTAGGGATTATGGTCTCGGCCGTCGCCGCCCTGCGAAACAGGCGTGCGCCCAAATTCACCGGCCCATATCACCAGCGTGTCTTTTAACATGTCGCGCGCTTTAAGATCGGCCAGCAGTCCGGCAATCGGCTTGTCCACTTCTTTCGCATTCGACGTGTGTTTCACAAACAGCTCGCCGTGTTGATCCCACTTATAGCTGTGCGTGCATTGCAGGTAGCGCACGCCGCGCTCGGCCAAGCGCCGGGCCAACAGGCATTGCCAGCCAAAGTCGCGCGTCACCTCTTCATCCAAGCCGTACAGTTTCTTCGTGGCCTCCGATTCCTCATCAACGTTGAAGGATTCCGGCGCCTCCGATTGCATGCGGAACGCCAGTTCCAGGGCCTGAATGCGCGCTTCGAGTTGCGGATCGTGGTGGCGCACTTCGGCGTGCCGCTTGTTAATGTTCTGCAGCATGTCCAACTCGAAACGCTGCTGATCAGGCGAGTAATGCTTGTTCAGTAAGTACTCCAGCGGCTCGCCCTTAATATCAGCCACTTTCATGCCTGCGTTTCCGATGGCCGTGCCCTGATACGCGCCGGGCAGAAACGCCGAAGCCCAGTTCTTCGCGCCCCCGTGCGAAAGCGTCGGCTTGATGGTGACAAAGCCGGGCAGGTCCTGATTCTCCGTTCCCAGCCCGTATAGCACCCAGGAGCCCATGCTCGGCCGGATAAACGTGCTGGTGCCGGTAAAGGTCTGCAGCAGCGCCGCGCCATGATCCACGCCCTCGCCCACCATGGAGCGAATCACGCACATATCATCCACATGCTGCGCCACGTTGGGGAAGAGGCTGCTGACGGGAATGCCGCTTTGCCCGTACTGCTTGAATTCCCACGGCGATTTCATCAGCGGCCCCATCTCGCCCTTGGCAAACGCCAGCGGCAGCTTGATGGGACACGGCTTGCCGTTATCGAGCGTCAACCGCGGCTTCGGGTCAAACGTATCCACGCTTGACGGGCCGCCGTGCATGAAGAGGAAGATGACGCGTTTGGCGTGCGGAGTGAAGTTAGGCGGCTTCGGCGCCATGGGACTCAACAGCGCGCCCGCCGCGGCGGCCCGCGCTTCATCGGCCCTGGCCTCTTCCGCCATCATGGCCGACATCGCCAGATAACCGAACCCGCATCCGGCCGCCCGCAGCAACCCGCGCCGTGTGGTTGGCTTCTCGAAATGATGAAACAGTTTCTCGGGGTTTTCCACTAGTGGCCTCAATCCAGATACAGGAACTCATTCGAAGAAAGCAGAATATGGCAAAGACTTTGCCACGCTTCCAGATCCGCGTTGTCTTTGCCGTATTTCGTGCTGTATTTCTGCATATACGTCAGCACCGTGTCCACTTCATCGGAAGTGGGATAACGGTTCAGGATGCGCAGGTACGCCGCTTCCACCCGGCGCGCGGGCGTCGCGTCCGGCATCGCCAGCAGCATTTCCGCCAGCTTGCGCGAATGCTCAAAACCAAACTCGCTGTTCATGGCAAACAGGGCTTGCGGCGCCACGTTCGTGATGGTTCGCTTTCCGTTCACGGTGGTGGCGTCGCCAAAATCGAACAGATTGAGCAGCGTGGGCAGGTTCGCCCGCCGTAACGGCAGATAAACTGTGCGGCGGGTCAGCTTCAGCGGGTCCAGGCTGAGGCGTCCCGCGCTGTTCTCGCCATCGGTGCCGGTGCCTTTTTGCAGCGTTCCGCCCATCGCCGGATCAAGCGATCCATCCAGCGCCAGCACGCCGTCGCGAATCTCTTCCACGTCCAGCCGTTGCCGGTTGAATCTGGTCATCAGGCGGTTTTCAGGATCGGCTTCCGCATCTTTGTCATCGGTATCGCTCGCCATCTGGTACGTGCTCGAAAACAAAATCAGCCGCTGGATGTTTTTCACTGACCAGCCACCGTCCACAAACTGGCGCGCCAGAAAATCAAGCAGCTCAGGATTCGACGGACGGTCGCCCATCTTGCCGAAGTTGTCAGGCGTCCGCACAATGCCGTCGCCAAAGTGCCATGCCCAGATTCGGTTCACCATCACTCGCGCCGGCAACGGATTCTGGGGGCCAGCCAGCCAGTTCGCCAGCTCCAGCCGCCCGCTGGTTGTTTTCACAGGCGGGTCGGTTGGCCGCGCCAGAAGCGTGGGAAAAGCCTTCGGCGCGTCCTCCGTGGGATTGTTATAGTCGCCGCGGGCAAACACCTTCTGATCCACGCTCTGGCCTTCAGCCACCGCGCACGCCATGTCCGGCTCAGGCGGCCCGGAGGCCTTCATCTCAGCCAGTTGCTTCTGAATTGCGGCGATCTGATCTTTCGCATCAGCGCTTCGAATCAACTCAATCGGTTTCACCTTGGGCGGAGGCTTATCGTCGTCAGGCTCACTGAAGGAGAATGGCCCTTCCAGAAACACCTCATAGAAGAACTGATCCTTACCCGGTTCAAAATGCGGCTTCGCGGGAGGCTTTGTGTTTGCCGCCACCGCCGCCTGAACATCCGCCTGCCATTTCTCCAGCACCTTGCTCCATTCGTCGAAGCGGGCCTGAAAGCGCGCCTGGTAGGCGTTCGCGGTGGCCGCCAACCGGTCGGGCGCCGAGTTATCCCAATCCGCCAGTTGCGGATGAGCCTTTGACCCTTCCTTCAAATATTTCACCCACACCTTCAGCACGGGCTCATCGAGACTTGCCGTGGCCGCGACCTCCGTGGAGGTCTTGCCGTCCACATTCACAGAGCGTGCGGCCAGCATGTACTCACTCATATGTGAGCCATTCGCCCGAACCCAGTTCACGCGTTGCGCATTGTCGATGGCTTCAATGGCTGTGCGAAGGGCGTCCATCCGGTCCTGATGCGCCTTGTAAACCGCATACTCCTGTTTTGGAACCAGCGGCACGTATAGCAACTGCGCCACACCGGTATCGTCGCGCGCGAAATCTTTCGTGCTGGCGAACATCGAGACCAGGGCGTAGTAATCCTTCGACAGAATCGGATCGAACTTATGGTTGTGGCAGCGGGCGCAGGCCATGGTCAGGCCCAGAAAGGCTCGTGATGTGACGTCCACCTGTTCGTCGTAGACGTCATATAACATCTTCTTCTTATCCGTCTGCGCCAGCGCCTTCGCGCCCAGCGCCAGAAAGCCGGTGGCCACAATGCCGCGCCTGTTCGGCATGTCCGGATCGGCCGCGGCTCCGGATGCGGGCAACAAATCGCCCGCCAGTTGTTCGCGAATGAATTGGTTGTAAGGCAGATCCTGGTTAAATGCGTCGATCACATAGTCGCGATACCGCCAGGCGTATGGATACCGGTGATCCTCGTCGTTGCCGGTGGAATCCGCATAGCGCGCCACGTCCAGCCAGTGCCGTCCCCAGCGCTCCCCATATTGGGGCGAAGCCATCAGCCGTTCCACTACCTTCCGAAACGCGTCAGGCGACTTATCGTCCAGAAACGCTTGCATCTGCTCCGGCGTGGGAGGCAGCCCTGTCAGATCGAACGTCACACGGCGCAGCAGCGTGGCCTTATCGGCCGGGGGCGCGGGCTGCAAGCCCTTTTCTTCGAGTTTCGCCAGCACAAACCGATCCACGGGGGTCCGCACCCAGGCGGTGTCCTTCACGGGTGGCGGCGTGGGATTCGCCACGGGTTGGAAAGCCCAGAAGGCTTTCTGCTCAGGCGTAAATGAGACCACCGGTTTCGCGGGCGGCGCGGCGGCCGCACTTTCCGCACCGGGCCACGGAGCGCCCATTTTCACCCACTCGGTGATGCTGGCAATCTCTTCCGCCTTCAGCTTCCCCATCGGCGGCATCTTGAGGCTTTCTTCGTACCCGATCGCCTTCAGAATGCGGCTCTCTTCGGGGCGATCCTTCGAAACCACCGGCCCGCCCGCGCCGCCCGCCTGAAATCCCGAAGCCGACGTCAGGTCCAATTGAGACGTCTTCGCCTTCGCGTTGTGGCACATCTGGCAGTTCTTGACAAAGACCGGCCGGACATTCTTTTCGAAGTACTCGGTCTGCGCCGCTGTCTGTTGCAGATTGGGTGGCGTTGCCGTGGTCTGAGCCAGCGCAACGGCGGCGGCAAGCATCGCCAAGGCCGGCGTCCGTTGTGCTCTGAAGGCAAGCCGAATCGTGAACTTCAGAATTGGCTCCGGAATGTGGAACATTGTCGCGCTACGTCTCCATTTTGCGGCTAAAACTTGGTTGACAGTGGGCTCCGGCGTGAGCCGTTAGCGCTAAAACGTCTGATCTTAAGAGTGTACTCTGTCAGCAATGACATCTGAAATGTCTCCGTCCCGCGGATTGTTGGCCTTGCTGCTGCTTCCCGCACTTGTGTCCGCGGCCTCTGTCCCGAACTGGCCACAGGCAGCGGGTCCGAACGGCAACTGGCGCATCGACGGCGTGCCTGCGGCCCCGATCCACTGGAGCGTGGCCCTCAACCAAAACATTATCTGGCGCTCACCCATGCCGAATGGCGGCCAAAGCGGCATCGCCGTTTGGGGCGACCGGATCTTCCTCACAACTTTCGATGAGTACAAGACGGGCGATCCCAAATTCAGCGGGACCATTCTTGGCCTCTGCGTTAGCGCGAAAGACGGAAGGATTTTGTGGAAGGTAAAGCTGGAAGGACCTGTCAAGAGTCCGATGATGTACGCCTATAGCGACTCCACGTCGCCCAGCCCCATCACGGACGGCCAGTATGTCTGGTTTTTCAATTCGAGCGGTGAGATCGGCTGCTTCGATTTCGAGGGCCGGGAGATCTGGCGGCACAAATACACGCCCTGGGGTGAGCCGTACCCCTTCAACAAACAGCACGAACCCATCGTCTCAGGCGACACCATCCTGAACGTGGAGCCTTTGGATGGCAATCCGCCAGACAAGTTCGGCTGGAACTACTTACGCGGTCTGGACAAGCGAACCGGGAAAACACTCTGGATTGCCGGCGACGCCACCACCACTTACACCACGTCTGTGTTTGGCGAGACGAAAGCCGGCCGCCCCGCTGTACTCACCGGCCGCGGCGGCTGGCACGATGTGCCGGAGCGCCCCGTCGGCCTGTCGTTAATCGACCTGTCGCCCGGCCAAGCCGGCAAGACCATCTGGCGATTCGTTGCGGACACCGATGCCGACGGCAAGCCGCTAGCCGTGCCGGGCTCGCTCGCCGCGCCCACCTGGCAGGCGCTCTACGTTCTTCATTGGGACCGGCAATATGCTTACTGGTTTCGCTTGAATCCCGAGGAAACGCATCTGGTGATCGATAGCTCCACCGGTAAGCTGCTGCGCGAACAGTCTCTGATTCGCAACGTCGACTATCGGCAATGGGATCCCAAGGCCAGGCAGTACATTGTCCATCGAAACGTCAATCTTCGCGATATGCGGGAACTCTCGCCGCGAAATCAGCTCGACGCTGACGATGTCATCCGTGTCATGCCGGCCTGGCATGCCAACATCGCGATCAACGGCTATCACTACTTCCTGACCACCGTCGGACATCGCCGCAATCAACATCCGCCGAAAGGCAGGGCCGGCCCATCGCACTGCATCGCCCGCGTGAATATCGAAACAGGAAAAGTGGAGTATCTGGAGGTGCCGGTCACGGTGATCCGGAAGCCCGACGTGGCGGATGAGAAAGTGTACGGGGTCGCCGTCAGGACGCAGACACTCAACGCGGAAGGTCAAGATGTAGCCGCCGAAGACCGTTCCCGCACCGATGGCTGGGAGATTCCCGCCTTCTGGGGAAGCCCGGTAGCTATTGACGGCAACATCTATGTCACCACCATGCTCGGCATCACTTATGTGATCGATTCGAAGGCCAAGATTCTGGATGAATCGGCTCTGCTCTCCATCAACGATCTGGGGCCCTCGGGCGAAACATGGAGCCTCAACTCCATCAGCTACGCCGGCGGACGCATATACCACCGCAGTTTGAAGGAGCTGGTCTCGATCGGCTCCCAATAGCTGAGTACAATACCGGAGCGCGGCCCGCGCCCCGGTTACCGACTAAGTCGAATCGCGACTTAGTCGGTTTGGATGGTTTGGACCGTCTGCTGGAGCCTCGATACGTGGCGGCGCACCAACATGAGATGCAGCCGCTGAGTCCACGTGAGCTGGAAGCCCACCGGGTACATCGTAATCGCCGGGCTTCCCGGCGGATTCGCCGCCAGAACCAGAAACGGCTCGATAAACGTGGCCACGGCGGCAGCCAGCGCCTGCATTTCCGTTATTTGTTGTGGCGTCAAGCCAGTCAGCTCAGGCAATTCGACGTTCCTGAACTCATTGGCAATGTCGATTGCAATTTGCGCCGGATTCCTCTTTGAGGCCAGTTCCTGAGTAGCAAAGTTAAGGGCATCGAGGACAGCTTTCACGTAAGCCTCATCCTGAGCCGGTACCAGACCCCCCGCCGAAAGACCGGCCACCGCGGCATCGGCCGCCGCGACAGCGGCGTCGAGAATTTCGGTACTGCTCGCTGAGCACGCCGTATTCCCCAGAAAACAGAGAATCACGAGAAGCGCCACGGCGCTCTTCGCACTCATCCACTTATTCATCATGTATGTTATTTGTCCTTGCTTCGAGAAAGGCGCGGGCAGACTGGCCCTGCGTTCTCAGTGCAAAGGTACTTTGGCAGGGTCGGCGGGTCGCCGGGAAAAGGCTGGCTAATCGGCTGAAGGGAAAGGAGGATACAAATTTCGAGTTAACTGTGACTGAGTAGGAACGCGATCGGAGGATTGGGCAAGACGGCGCCGGATGCTGAAGACTAAGCCGGTTGCTGCCTGCAGGGCCGCGTTGTGGGCTGGCCGAAGGTGCGCCAGCAGGACGGTGGCTAACTCGTGGCGCGGGCTTTTGAGCCTGCTGAGCCGAGAGTCATCTCGGCTGTGAATGGTTACGGTTGAAACAAAAGAACAGCCGACACGAATGTCGGCTCAGCCGGCTAAAAGGCCGCGCCACGGAGATCCTTGTATCTTCCCAACCATGGGGCCGCGTGGGCGCCCTAGACGAAACTCTCCGGGCAGGGCAGGGTCACTGCCGGGTAGCAGTGAGTGAATCGCTGCAAGAGATATGCGGCCAGTTCGCACGGGCAGACGCTGCGGCCCTGATCGAAGAGACCGACAATCTCGCCGTCACCATCCTCGGCGATGGGCACTTCAAATTCTTCAGTGAGGCGGACTCCGTCAGCTTCATAACAGTCAACGGTGGCCGAGACCACCGGACCCCAAGAGCGAAAGCTCAGACGCGCGTAAATGCGAGTGGAGGGGACATCCGTTGTTGTAAGGCGGATCTCGTCGCCAGTGGCAATTAGAATTGAGCGGTCGTCGCCGGCGCCCCCTTTCGGCGCGTGCGCTAACAGCGCCGCGTTCACGGCACGCGCTTGACGTTCGCATTCGGCATTCAACCGGTCCCAATAGCTTCTTCCTATTTCCTGACGAGTTGCTAATGCGGGACTTGTTGCAGCGCTCATGCCGACATTTCCTTTCGTTGTGGGACTTACGGTGCCGAACACTCTTTACATTTCGGCTTTCCGCAGCGGCCACTGACGGGGTGTCGAGGCGGCGGATGGTCGAGTGTATCAGGCCAGAAGCATTGCCCGATACCCGGTAGTCTACTCCTTTTTTGAGGAATTCCAATAGTGAATTTTTGTGGTACGGCCGGCGTCCGGGGCGGCCAGGCTCCGGATCGGCCCGGGAGGCACGGCCTGGGACCGGACCCTTTTCCCCACTCCGCTAAAATTAAGACGCGGTTTATGCATCCACTCGATCCGGTCTGGCAGTCCGTCGTTCGCGAATTTGATCAGGCCCAGGCGCTCTCCCGTCAGGAGGCGCGCTGCGAAACCACTAAGCACCTCAATCAAATCGTTCGCCGGCTCAGTCATTATGAGAGCGAGTCCGATTGGCTTGACGCGGTTCTGGACGGCATCTGCGCTTTTGCTCCCCAGGCTGCCGTCTTCTCTGTCGAGAGCGGAGGTCAACTGCAATTGCGCGGGAGCCGGCACCTCGCCTTGGCAGCCGATCTCGCTTTCTCTACGTCGTCCGCGGCCGCCTTCGCAGACGCCATCGAGTCTAAAGACACGGTTGTGGTTCTGCGAACTCAGGCTGAGGTCGGGGAGGATCTCGCTTCTGAACGTTCCGGCGGCAACCCGGGGCGCTGCTATCTGCTCCCCATTCGCAATCGAACGCGCATCGCCGCCCTCATCTTCGCGCTGGAGCACGTGGATCCGGATCTTCTGCCCAATCGAATGCGTGAGCCCTCGCCGGTGCACGGTCCGAATGACCCGGCCTACCCGCCGACGGCCGATATCAATGCACTGGAGTTGATTGCCTCCGCCAGTTCCGCCATGCTTGAGCGTGTTCCCAAGAAAACCGATCTGCTCGGTATCGCCCCATCCGCCGAAGCGCCGGCGCCGAAACCGTCGCTGCCCTCCTGGGCTGACCTCGATGAAGCCGAGCGCAGCCTGCACATCCGCGCCCAGCGCTTTGCCCGCACCAAGGTAGCCGAAATGCAGCTTTTTAAACCAGAGATATGCAGGAAGGGAAATGAAAGCCAGGATCTCTACCTTTACCTGAAGCCCGAAATCGATTCCGCGCGCGAAGCCTATCGCACTCAGTTCATGAACGTCCGGTCAATGGTCGATTACCTGCATGTTGAACTCAGCACCACGCTGGCGCATGGCAATGAACTGCTGCTGGGCACTGATTATCCGGGGCAAATGGTATAGCCGTTTTGCACAACCGCTTTATTTCTTTATCGCTCTTCCTGGCGGTGGCGTTGGCCGCTGTCCCTTCCGGCTCCGCCTTTTCACCATCGAGGACTACGAAGAAGAGGAGCGCCACCACCGCGCCGAAGCCTAAAGCCGCCAGCGGGGCGGGGCTCATCGCCATCGCCCAGGTAGAACTCACCCAGGGCGACTTCGCCGCGGCCGAAAGGTACGCCAAAGATGCCGCCTCCAAAGTTCCGGCGCTAGAAGACTACGCCCAATTCATTCGAGAACAAGCTGCTTTCAGTCTCAAGGAATACGGCGAGGTGGGCAAGTCAGCGGCACGCGTCTTTGAGAACGATCCTGCTTCTCCGCTCAGTGGCCAGGCGGCTGCCTTGGCCGTGAAGGCCGATCTCCAGGATGACCAGCCCCAGGAGGCCCTGGAACTGATCCGTAAGTTCTATGCGCGCATCTCCCAGCCCCAGGCCGATTTTCTGCTCGCGCAGTGTTTTCGAGCCAACGGCGATCTGCCTCAAGCGGCTGAGTACTTTCAGCGCGTCTATTACGGTTACCCCCTGTCAAGGGAGGCTCAGGGCGCAAGCGACGGTCTTGCCGATTTGAAGCAGCGCCTGGGCGACGCCTACCCGCCGCCCATGGGCACGGCTATGCTGGGCCGCGCGAACAAGCTTTTCGACGCGAAGAAGTACGCCGATGCCCGCGCCGAACTTGAGAGTGCTCTGCCGCTGCTTTCCGGCGGCCAGCGCGATCTGGCCCGCGTCCGCATTGGCGATGCCCGGTTGCTGGAACGCGATGCCCCTGGAGCGCTCAGCTACTTGCGGGCCCTCCGCGTCGACGATGCCGATGCTGACTCCGAACGCCTCGCCTACATCGTCCGAGCCGCCCGCCGCCTCGACAAGACCGCAACCGTGCGCGCCGAACTCGACCAGCTCGCCCAGGCTCATCCCAACAATCTCTGGCGTCTGGACGCCTTGATCTTTGTCGCGAATCAGTCTTATGTCGACAACGATCCTGAGAGCTACCTGCCGCTCTATCAGGCCTGCGCTTCCGGCTTTCCAACCGACCCGCGCGCGGCCGCCTGCCACTGGCGCATCGCCTTCAACGCCTATTGGAAGAACCAGCCCGACTCCTTCGATCTGTTGCGCGAGCATGTGAGCCGATATCCCGGGTCCGAAGACGCCAACGGGGCGCTGTATTTCCTGGGCCGTTTCAGCGAAAGAAACAATAACCGTCCCGCCGCTCACGCCTATTACACCGAGTTACTGCACGCATATCCAAACACTTACTACGCCGTCGTCGCCGGCGAACGTCTCCATCAGCCGGATATTAGCTCAGCCGTCTCCGATCCTAAGGTGGTTGAATTTCTTCGCACCGTCCAGTGGCCGGCCCGGCCGCAAGTGCCTTCCTTCACGCCGGAGAAAGCGGTAAAGAAACGGCTCGACCGCGCGCAATTGCTGGGGTTGGCCCAGCTTGACGATTGGGCGGACGACGAGTTGAAGTTTGGCGTGCACAACGATTCGCTCCAGCCGCACGTCTATGCTCTGGAGCTGGCCAAAAGGGCCGCGGCCCGTGACGAACCCGACCGCGCCATTCGCGATATCAAAGCCTACGCGCCGGGCTATCTCTACTACCCGTTTGAGTCAGCGCCCGTGGAGTTCTGGCATCTCGCCTTCCCCATCCCTTACAGCGCGCCACTGGTTGAATACAGCCGTGAGCGTTCGCTGGATCCGTTCCTGGTGGCCGCGCTCATCCGACAGGAGTCGGAATTCAACGTAAAGATCGTCTCTTATGCCAACGCCTACGGCCTGATGCAAGTGCTGCCATCCACCGGCCGCGAGTTGGCGCGCCGCCTCGGTATCCGTAATTACTCCAAGGCGCAATTGGTGACCGCTGACCGAAACCTGCAGCTTGGCACTTACTACTTCAAGAGTCTGCTGGATCAATTCAACGGCCAGCCCGAGCCCGCGCTCGCCTCTTACAATGCCGGAAAATCGCGGGTGGATGCCTGGCGTCAGCGCGGCACTTTCCGTGAACCGGCCGAGTTCGTCGAAACCATTGCCTTTGAGCAGACTCACGCCTACGTAGAGACCGTCATGCGAAACGCCGACACGTATCGCCGGCTCTATGCCGGATCGCTGCCCGCCCCACCGCCGGCGAAAAAGACGGCAGCCACGGTCACTTCGGCTCGCAAGAAGAAGTCTTGAGCAGCTTTATCGGTTGGCGGCGCCGTCGTTCGTGTAGGTTACACAGTCCTAAGCTGACAGCGAATTCTGGGACCTTCTGCGACTGGCGAGCAGTCGCGTCATAGCAGAGTAAGCCGCCACGCGAGAGCAAGACTGGAAGGAGACCAAGCATTCGCGGGCCATGCGGCCGCACGACAAGGGGTTTATCAGGCTAAAATTGCAGAATGCCTCTGACTGCAGCCCGCTTCCAAAGCAACCGTGTTGTCGATTTCAAAGAATCGGTGATTCGTGAGATGACGCGCATCGCGCTGGCGCACGGCGCGGTGAACCTCTCACAGGGCTACCCCGATTTTCCGGCGCCCGTCGAAATCAAGGACGCCGCCAGCCAAGCCATCGCCGATGACGTCAACCAGTACTCCATCACCTGGGGATCGAAACCGTTCCGCAACGCTATTGTGGATTACTACCGGCACTTTTATAAGGTGGAGATCGATCCAGAGCGCGAGCTCACCGTTTGCTGCGGCGCGACGGAAGGCATGATCTCGGCCATGCTCGCGCTGTTGAACGAGGGCGATGAGGTCATCGTTTTCGAACCGTTTTACGAAAACTACTGGCCCGATTCCCAACTGTGCGGCGCTGTCTGCAAGTACGTCACCATGCTGCCGCCCACCTGGCAGTTCGATTATGAGGAACTACGTCGCGCGTTTTCGTCACGCACGCGCGCCGTCATTCTGAACTCGCCGAACAATCCCACCGGCCGCGTCTTCAACCGTGAAGAGATGCAGTTGATCGTCGACCTCTGTGAAGAGTTCGATGCCATTATCATCACCGACGAAATCTACGAACACATCGTCTTCGATGGCGAAAAGCACGTTCCGCCCATGACCCTGCCCGGGGGCCGCCAGCGCAGCGTACTGGTGAACAGTCTCAGCAAGACTTACTCGGTAACCGGCTGGCGGGTCGGTTGGGTGGTGGCCGATCCCGAACTTACCGCCTCCATTCGCAAGGTCCACGACTTCGTCACCGTGGGCGCGCCCGCTCCGCTCCAGCAGGCCGGCGTCACCGCACTGCACTTGCCCGATTCGTACTACGCCGAACTCGGCGCAACCTACCAGCAGAAACGCGATCTGTTAGTTCGGATCCTGGAATCGAACGGCCTCCGCTGCAGCGTGCCGAAGGGCGCGTATTACATCATGGCCGATATATCGGGCTTCGGCTTCAAAGACGACTTGGCTTTCTGTCTGCACCTGATCAAGGAGGTTGGCGTTGGCGCGGTGCCGGGGTCCAGCTTCTTCTCGCGGGCCGAAGACGGCCGGAATATGGTTCGCTTCTGTTTCGCGAAGAAGATTGAAACGCTGGAACTGGCGGGCGAGCGGCTGAGCAAGCTGTTTCGAAACTAAGTCATGCCGCTTGCGTTCATCGTCCCGGAGACTACCATCCATGGCGCCGGGGAAAGCGCGCTCTTCGCACTTGGCGAAGCCGCTCCGTGCTTGCTTCTTACGCTCGGCATTACGAAAGCGATTGAGCAGGAAAGCCTCGATCTGGCTGTGCTCGGCTCTATCGACGGGGTGGCTTGGTCCCGCCTCGCTGCCTTTCCGCAGAAGTTCTATACCGGAGTTTCATCTTTGGCGCTCGATCTGGCGAAGCACCCGGAGACTCGTTTTCTGCGCGCGCAATGGAAGCTGAACCGCTGGGGTCGTGGTGAGAAGACGCCATTGTTCACGGTTTACTTAGCGGCTGAAACAAGCTGAAAGCTTCGTGCCGATGCTGGTGCAAATGTCGCTGGCCTCCTGCACCACCAACTCAGCCTTGCCATTGATTGTCAAGACCAGAGGGTGGCAGCTCAGTCCGGCCGGAGTTACAACGTCCGAACGGCCCCTCAAGACGCAAACGGGGCGGGTTCTGAAGAGCGCTCACTCCTCAACCCCCGCCCCGATTGCGAAAGCACGCGAGTCCCTAGTACCGGTAATGATCCGCCTTGTAGGGGCCTTCCGGCGACACGCCCAAATACTCGGCCTGCTCAGGCGTCAGCGTGGTCAGCTTCACGCCGATTTTCTCCAGGTGCAGCCGCGCCACTTCTTCGTCCAGCTTCTTCGGCAGTGTGTAGACCTTCTTCTCATAGATATCTTTGTTCATCCAAAGGTCGATCTGCGCCAGCGTCTGATTCGAAAAGCTGTTGCTCATCACGAAGCTGGGGTGGCCGGTGGCGCAACCCAGGTTCACCAGCCGGCCTTCGGCCAGCATGAAGATGGAGTGTCCGTCGGGGAAGGTGTATTGGTCCACCTGCGGCTTGATGTTCAGTTTCTTGACGCCCTCCGCCTTGTCGAGCAGCGCCACCTGAATCTCATTGTCGAAGTGGCCGATGTTGCAGACGATGGCCTGATCCTTCATGTGCTTCATGTGCTCAAGGGTGATGATGTCGACATTGCCGGTGCAAGTGACATAGATATCGCCGCGGCCGAGCGTCTCTTCAATCGTCGTGACCTCGTAGCCTTCCATCGCCGCTTGCAGTGCATTGATGGGATCGATCTCAGTCACCACAACACGCGCGCCAAGTCCACGCAACGAGTGGGCGGAGCCCTTGCCCACATCGCCGTAGCCGCAGACAACGGCCACCTTACCCGCCATCATGACGTCCGTGGCGCGCTTAATGCCATCGGCCAGCGATTCACGGCAGCCATACAGGTTGTCGAACTTCGATTTCGTAACGGAATCGTTCACGTTGATGGCCGGCACCAGCAGTTTGCCCTGCTCATGCATCTTGTAGAGGCGGTGAACGCCAGTGGTTGTCTCTTCAGAGACGCCGCGCCAGTCCTTGGCAATGGTGTGCCAGTGTTTCGGATCTTCGGCGTACACCTTCTTGAGCAGGTCCTTGATGACCTTCTCTTCGTGGCTGCCTGACGGGCTATTAACCCAGTCGCTGCCTTCTTCCAACTCATGGCCTTTGTGGATCAGCAGCGTAACGTCGCCGCCATCGTCCACCACCAGCTCCGGACCCTTGCCGCCGGGATGGCTCACAGCGAGGTACGTGCATTCCCAATACTCCTCCAGCGATTCGCCCTTCCAGGCGAAGACCGGAACGCCCGCCGCCGCAATGGCGGCCGCCGCATGATCCTGCGTCGAGAAAATGTTGCAGCTCGCCCAGCGCACATCCGCGCCGAGCTCGACCAGCGTCTCAATCAGCACGGCCGTCTGAATCGTCATGTGCAACGATCCGGTGACGCGCACGCCTCCCAGGGGTTTCTCTTGGGCATACTTCCGGCGAATCGACATCAGGCCGGGCATCTCATACTCAGCGATATTGATTTCCTTGCGTCCCCAATCGGCCAGCGACAGGTCCGCGACTTTATATTCCGTTGCGATCTGGTTCAAAACAGCAGTGCTCATAGAAATCCTTTTGTTGTTGGTATCGTTAAATCTTGATACGTTGATATCTTACCGTCTCATCGGCTATGCCGTCAATCTTAAAGTCACTAAAACTTCTCGGAGATCCCAACCGATTGCGCCTCCTGCTGCTGCTGGAGCGGGAAGAATTGTCCGTCGCCGAGTTGCAGGAGATTCTCGGACTGGGGCAAAGCACAATCTCGACGCATCTGTCGCAACTGAAGCAGGCGGAACTCGTCGAGGACCGGCGCACGGGAAAGAGCAGCCTTTATCGAATGACGCCGCCGCCGATTCCATCCGGTCCCGCGGGCATGGCGGCCAATGAGGCTTACCGGCGCCTGGTCGAAGTTTTGCGGGCCGCCGCCCAG
Organism: Acidobacteriaceae bacterium; assembly: GCA_903970405.1. Classification (GTDB taxonomy): domain Bacteria; phylum Acidobacteriota; class Terriglobia; order Bryobacterales; family Bryobacteraceae; genus CAJCIT01. Next base: position 19,990 of record CAJCIT010000108.1, read on the forward strand.
GAGATTACCGAGGTGTCGGAAGATCAGGCTGCCCTGAACCTCGTGCTCCGCAGGCGTCAGGACCGTATGAGGTCTTATTTCAATGAGTTAGCAGGCCGATTCGGCAAGGAATACGTGCCCGGCCGTTCCTGGAAAGCGATGGCGGAGATGATGCTGAAACTGATGCCTCCGTTGGTTGTGGCCGATCTAGGCGCCGGCGAAGCGACGATTTCACAATTGTTGGCGCAGCGGGCCAAGCAAGTTATTGCCGTCGATAGCTCGGAAAGGATGGTGGAGTTCGGTCAGGATCTCGCCCGCCGACACGGTCTGGGCAATCTTGAATACCGGCGTGGCGACCTGGAGGCATTGCCTATTGACGGCGAGTCGGTGGACCTTGCCATCCTCAGCCAGAGCCTGCACCACGCCCAGCATCCGAAGGCAGCCCTCTTAGAAGCCTGGCGCATCCTGAAGCCGGGCGGCCGCGTCGCCGTTCTCGATCTGCGCAGGCACAACTTCCAGGAGGCTCGAGAGCTTTACGCCGATTTGTGGCTTGGCTTCTCGGAGGTTGAGATGGAGTCGCTCCTGAAGACCGCCGGCTTTGAGGAAGTGGACCTTGCGGTTGTGCATCGTGAAACGGAAGCGCCGTTCTTCGAAACGATGCTGGCGATTGCGGGTAAGCGGAAGAGGGAGTCCTAGCTGGGGGGACCGCCTTACGTATGGAAGTGTCAGGGCGGCCCATTCGTTGTCTTCCCGCGGTTGCGGGTGTATCCTAAGTTGCTATGGCATTCGAATTGCCCCTCGCGTTGAAAAAGAGAAGGTCGAGAGCCATTTAAACCGGCTCTCCTCAAGGCAAGCCCTTGAAGAAACGTGGGAAACGAAGCCTCTGAGAAGGACGGCAGTGCGGACGTTTAGCGCCCGCTCAGCCGGGTGTGCTCTGACGATTTCATGACCGTGGAGTGCCCAGTCTGTCGCACCGAAAACGAATCGGATTCACGGATTTGCGTGAAGTGTGCAACACCCTTCGATCTGGAAGGGGCCACCATCGCCATCGGCGATGAACTCTCCCCGGTTGCCTCCGACGCCACCATTGCCGTAACGCCGCAGGACGCCACGGTACACACGCCGTCTCAGGATTGGACGGGTGGCGGTAAAGCGCCGGCGGGGGCGGCCACCAAAGCGCCGCTTGTCCCGGGCTCGGTTCTGGCGGGCCGCTATCAGATTCTTCAGATCCTGGGTGAAGGCGGCATGGGCGCCGTCTACCAGGCACGCGACCGTGAAGTGGACCGGACGGTTGCCATCAAGGTGGTCCGGCCGGAGCTTTCCGGCCACCCGGAGATCATGCGCCGCTTCAAACAGGAGTTGGTGCTAGCGCGTCAAGTGACCCACCGCAACGTGATCCGCATCTTCGATCTGGGCGTAGCCGACGGGCGCCGTTTCATCACGATGGAGTACGTGGATGGCAAGACGTTGCAAGGCCTTGTCAGCGAACACGTGAAGCTGCCGGTGGAACAGGCGGTGGATATCGTTCGCCAGACTCTGCTCGGCCTCGAAGCCGCCCACAACGAAGGAGTAGTCCATCGCGACCTGAAACCGCAGAACATCATGGTGGATTCGGGCGGCCGGGTTTACCTGATGGATTTTGGCATCGCCAAATCGATGGAACTGGCCGGCATGACGCGGACAGGCGTCCTGATGGGCACGCCCGACTACATGTCCCCGGAGCAGGCCAAGGGCGAAAAGGCGGACGCTCGCTCTGACCTCTTCACAGTCGGCGTCATATTCTTCGAGCTGCTCACCGGTCAGCAACCTTACCGCTCCGAAACCGTGATGCAAACGCTGGTGAAGCGTACCAAGGAACGGGCGGCGCCGGTGCGGGACCTGGATCCTTCGATCCCGCGGCATATCGGTGAAGTAGTGTCGAAGTGCCTGGAGATCGATCCCGATCAGCGGTACCAAAGCGCCGCGCAGATCCTGCGCGATCTCGATCCCAGCGCACCGCAACAAGAGCTCAAGGAGACGGACCCGTTTTACCTCGGCCTCGAAGCAGGCACGGACTTCGGTCCGCGTTACCGGATTGAGAGTCTGGTAGGCGAAGGCGGGATGGGCAAGGTCTACAAGGCCTACGACAAGGATCTTGACCGCACCATCGCCCTGAAGCTGGTGCGGCCGGAACTTGCCAGCGACCCCATTTCGATGGACCGGCTCAAGCAGGAACTGCTGCTGGCCAGCAAGATTTCCCACAAGAACATCGTCCGCATCCACGACCTCGGCGACGTGAACGGCGTGAAGTTCATTTCGATGGCGTACGTGGATGGCGAGGATCTGCAGGCCGTCATCCGCCGGAAAGGGCGCCTGGATATTGAGCGGGCCACGCATTTCGCGAGGCAGATCTGCAAAGGCCTGAAGGCGGCGCATCAAGAGAGCGTTCTGCACCGCGATCTGAAGCCGCAAAACGTGTTGGTGGACCAGCAGGACAACGCCTTTATTCTCGATTTCGGTCTGGCGCGTTCCGTGGAGGCAGGCGCGGCGATGGCCGGCGAAATGACGGGCACCCCCCGGTACATGTCGCCTGAGCAGGCTGAGGGCCTGCCGATCGACCACCGCAGCGACCTCTATTCGGTGGGTCTCATCCTCTACGAAATGGTGACCGGCGATCTTCCGTTCTCAAGCGACACCGTGATGCAGGCCATGTATCAGCGGGTGACCCAGGAGCCGAAGAACCCCAAGCTTCTGAATCCCGATCTGCCGGACTACTTCGTGAACATCATCATGAAGTGTCTGGAGAAGGATCCCGCCAAGCGGTACCAGACGGCCGGGGAGCTTCTCAAGGCTTTGGACGCGGGCGCGCCCGCCAAGCAGCGCAATCTCACCTTTCATCTGCCGAATGTCCGCGTCCTCGCGCTGATTGCCGTTCTTCTGGCAGCCGGAATTTTCGGCCTGACACGGGTTCCAGCCATCCATAACAAGCTGTTCCCCGGCGCGGCTGAGGAAGCTGCGGCGGCGAACGCAAAGTTCGTTGCCATCCTGCCTTTTACTATCGCCGGAGACGCTTCCGGCTTGGGATACCTGGCGCAGGGCATCGCGGATTCACTTTCGGCGAAGCTATCGCAAGTGAAGGATGTCCACGTCACCTCCTCTCCGTTTGCAATTTCGAAGCTGAAGGAAGGACCGGTGGCGCTCGAGAAAATGCCGGTGGATGAGATTGCCCACCGGCTGGGCGCGAAGCTCTTGGTAACCGGGTCGATTCAGGCGTCGCAGGATCATTTGGAAGCAGTCGTCAACCTCGATGGTTTTGAGGGTCAGGGAAGTCATGAAAGCAAGATCTTCTCCGGCGTGACGCAGGATGTGCTCTCGCTCGAAAACGAGATCTACGGTTACCTGGTCTCAAAGATCGGGATCAGCCTCTCGAATGAGGAGATGGCCAGCGCCGCTACGCGTGCCACCGCCGATTCCGCCGCTTATGACCTGTACTTACGCGCCGAAAACCTGGTTCGCACCAAGCGCGATCCGGTATCGCTGAAGCAGGCTTTGGAGTTGTTCCAGCGCGCCGAAGATAAGGACTCCTCCTTTGCGTTGGCATTCGCCGGGACTGCCGATAACAGTCTGCGCCTTTATCGGCTAACCAAGGACGAGGTCTGGGCGTCGCGGGCTCAGGGCGCGGCCGAACACGCGCGCTCACTGAACGACAAGCTGCCGGAGGTGCATTTCTCGTTGGGGAGCGTCTACTTGGCCCGCGGGAATACGGCAGGCGCCATTTCGGAGTTGGAGCGTGGAGCTAATATGGCTCCCAACTCGGACGAAGGCTGGCGCAGGTTGGCGCAGGCTTACGACGCCGGGAACCGTGTCAACGAAGCGGAAGTCGCCTACAAGAAGGCCACTGACGCCAATCCGTACAATTGGTCAACCATTAATCTGCTGGGCGACTTTTATCTCCGGCATAATCGCTATCGGGAAGCCACCAAAGCATTCGAGCAGGTAACCAAGCTGGAGCCGAAGCTTCCTTATGGGTGGATCAATCTCGCTTCGGTCGCGTGCACCGAAGGCAACTACGACGGCTGCATCCAGGCTTCGCAAAAAGCGAATGAACTGGAGCCTAAGCCTGAGACCTACCAGAATATTGCCCTGGCTTACTACTTGGAGCGGAAGTTCGGTCAAGCCATTGAGAATGCCCAAAAGGCTGTCGATCTGGATCCCAATAGCCAGCTTTCCTATGGCATTTTGGCAGATGGCTACCGTGGGGCAGGCGACGTAGACAAATCGAATGAGCTCTATGACGAGGCCATCACCCACGCCTTGCACGACCTTCAGGTGAATCCGCGAGACGCCCAAACTCTGGGAAGTCTGGCGGTCTACTATGCGCGACGACATTCCGAGGTTCGGGCCCTCGACTTCATCAAGCGCGCTCGCGCCATCGATCCCACGAGTCCTGACCTGATGTATCAGAACGCCTTGATCCAGGTTGCGTTTAAATCGCCGGCGGACGCGATATCGAATCTTACTCAGGCAGTGAAGAATGGGCTCTCAGTGAAGCAGATTGCGAGCGATCCCGATTTCATACCGTTGGCGAATGAACCGGCCTTCAAGAAACTCATTGCGTCCAAGTGAGAGTTTGGGCGGTTAGTTGGACCGGACAACGGTACTTCCAGGCAGGCCGGATTCTCTCCGCGTTCCGTGAAAAGGGCGGTGGGTTGCAAAGGCGGCTTTAGTCCTGGTACCGATTGACTCCGTGGGCCCCAGCGGGGTATCGGCAGTTCTAGAGCTTTTATGATACTCTTCGTGCTGGATATGAAACGCTTAGCACTGCTTTTGCTCTCGGGAAGTCTCTGCTCCAGCCTGGCTTTTGCCGGAAAATTCGTAACCGCCAAGGGTGGCGATCCCACTCCCATCTCGTCGAGCGGTGGTGTCTTCAGCTTTGACCCGGTAAACGGCGGCGGCGTATTCTTTTATCAGAACATCGGGCCGGGCGCCATTACCGAACTCAGCGTCCAACTGACAGTGACCGCGGGGCCCGGTCAGATGCCCTACTCGTTCCAGGCCACCACCGTATCGCCGACAAGCGCGAATCAGCTTTCGGAACTCGACGTAACCGGCTTGGAGTCGCCGCCCGTGGGCACCTCGCTTCTGAACTGGGACTTCTCAAGTTACATTTTTTCCAATATCTCGCTTGCCGGAACCACCACCGGCTTCGATTGTTCAGGCAACGCTAATAGTCGAGACGCCTGCCTGACCATCGACTTCACGAACGGTTCAATTGGCATAGGGCAAGATTTTGGGTTCGATCTCAACACCAATTTCACTGCCGACATCGATACTCAAACCGGTGTCTTCAATCCGAATGCAGCCACCAATCCGCCATCGGGCGGCTTCGGCGGTGTCCAGATTTCGTTCGATCCGTCGGGTGGTCCGGCGGCGGTCCCGGAACCCGCCTCCACTGGCTTGATAGGCTTGGCGGGAATCTGTTTCGCCGTTTTCGCCTGGCGCCGGTCCCGAGCGTAGTTGCTTTCAGGCGCAAAAATCCAGCGGCTGGGCTGATTATTTTCATAAGGCCGCCGGGCGGCCTGCCACAAGATCACCGCGGGTAAAAAGGCTGGCGCTTGTAAAGCGATCAGGCACTTTGGATCGCGGGGCTGAAGAAGTCCAGCACGTAGTTAATATTCGTTCGACGCGCCGCCGTATGCATGTAGCCCGGCCAGAGACTCATAGAAGTAAGTCCTTGAACTCTCGGTTTCAGTGCTCACACGCAGCAGGCGGTGTCGAGGGCTGGTCCGCTCGTTCAACCCGGTGCTGGTTGTGACGGCGGTCCTGTAGCCGGCCGCCTCCACTTCGCGCACAGCAGCTTCGCTGATATCGTCCGGGCCGCCGTTCGGGTAACAAAAGTGCTCGCATCGGCCCACTTGATTAACAATGCGCGCTTTCGGCTGCCTGATCTCGTCAGCGAGCGCAGCCGCGCCGGTGACGCGGGAGAGGATCGGGTGGGAGCGCGTATGCGCCCCAAAAGTAACGCCTTCGGCCCCTAGCGTCCGCACCTCATCCCACGTCAGAGGCAGATGGCCATCGATAGGATGCCCAGCGCCGGAGCCGCCGGGAGACTGGCCAGGCTTCAGCGGCGGCAACGCGATGCCGCACAACTCGGGAAGACGGGCGATCAGACATCGACGCTCCTCATCCGGCAATCGCTTCGCCGCCTCGGTCAGCTTGCGCACCGACGCTTTGCGCTGTTCCTGTCCGATGAGGGGCAGCACCATGGTTGCCTCCCCGCCGGACAGATGGATGGCCAGTTCGCGCCGCGGCGATTGCATCAGCAGCATCCGCACCGCGTCCACCCAGAGCCAACACTCACCGTCGAGAAATCCGGAGACCAGAAACACAGTAACTGGCAAGCCGTGGCGCCGAAAGATAGGATGGGCGACGAGAAAATCCCGGTACCCGTCATCTACCGTGAGCGCGATCGGATTTTCCGGCAATTCGGCCGAGCCCTCCAGCGCATCGGCAACCCGATCCATCGTGACCGGCGTAAAGCGCTGCCTGATCCACCCGCAGCGCCTGTCCAGTTCCTCGACCGACGCGGGATCGCTCGCAAAATGATGGAAGGTGACAATAGCAATGCGGCGGCGGTTTCTCCGGATCAATAACTCCAGGCCGCCGGCTTTGTGTAACACTGCGCGGGAGGCCTGCTTGAGGAGCGAGCGCATTCACTTCCTTACTGGTCAATCTGAAACGCGACCGACTCCGTGGAAACGCGCCCCGACTGTTCAACGGAAACTTGAGCGACATAACGGCCGGCAGGCAGGCGCAGCGGCTGGATCATTGGGAAGCTGTTTACTTCGTCCAGCGTCCCGATGTCAGGCGTTGCGTGAACGAACTCCCGGTTGTCGTCACCCCGGACCGTTATGGAAACGCGCGGACGTTCCGCCTTGGTTTCGGGGCCGGCGGCCGCCGTCGGGAAGCCGGCAGCGCTACGATTCGGATACACGACGAAGAAGAGCGCCGTTTCCTGACCGGCGCGGCTCCTCTGGCGGATCGCGGGCGAAATCCTGCCGCCATCGAACTCGAGTGGGTTCCCGGGATCTCGAGGTTCGGTCAGGGGCTGAACCTGCCTCACTAACTGGATACTGCTCACCGACGGCAATCCGGGCCGCGGCACTGCCAGCGAAACTCGTTTCGTAGCCGCTCGATGGCCTTCCGGATCAACCACCGCCGCATCCACTGTGTAGTATCCGGCGGGCGCCTGGAACGGCGACGTGAAAACGATCACGCCGTTCTGGAATTGCGCCAACTTGTCCTCCGGCACATCGCGATCGATCTCCTGACTCACATGGTCCACCACCTGCCCGTTACGATCCTTCAACAGAGCCAGAAACGTGGCGTGCAACCGGGCTTGATGCGTTGCAGGATCCACTGGAGCGGCCAAGCTGCCCGTGGGCACTTCAAATCCCATCTCGTAGCTGAAACCATCGCCAGTCGGCCGGAACCGAAAAGCGCCCGTGGTGAATTCGAAGTCATGCTGTTTTGAGTCGATGGCGTGCAGGGCCCGGGTTTCAAACGGTTGCACCTGCCAGCCGCGAATCTCCGGCAAGGCAAAATATCCGTCGCGAGATTGAACCGACAGCCGCGGATCCTTCAACTGAATCTTGATCTGCCGGAAGCGTCCGTCATAGATCGACGATGTGGGCACGTACGAAATCTCGTAATGGGTGCGGACGTCTTCCATAATGCGGGTCATGTTCTTCTTGAAGTCGTTGGTGCTGAAGATCGCAAACCCCCCGGTCGACGTCGCCAGTTCATCCATATTGATCTGGTAGTTGGAAGCGAAACCCAGCTCCAACAAATCGTCCTGCTTCATTTGCTCCCTGCCGGCGCTGGGCGATTCGGGGACGGTCCGCTGCGAACGGCTCATCGCCGCGGCGCTGCGCAGCAGCCCATTCGAAACGCCGTTTGTCGTTCGCCCCGTCAGGCCCGTAACGTCGATGCAGTAAAACGTCACATTCGCCCGGTTGGCTTCGCTGATGACGCGCCGGACTATATCGCGCCGGCCGGGGGGATTTACGAGTGCTTGCGACAAATAGAGGATAATCTTGCGGCCTGGCACCCTCGCTTCGATGCGAATCATGTTGAGCAAAGCGTCCCACGTGTTCATGCCGGTAACATAGCTGGTTTGGTACCGCTGTTCGGAAATCATCTGCCCAAGGGCTTGTTGCGACTCCGAGTACGGATTGGAGTCGGCTGAACCCGTGGCAAGATCGGGCATCGTTGCCAGATTGCTGGCAGGCGCGATTGTAATGCCTCCCGGACCGCTGCTGGCACTAAAGGTGGTTTGGTTGAGCACCGCGGCCGACGCGTTTGCCAAATGCGACGAACTGCCCCTCACGGCCGTCTCGATCGCGCGCCGCAGAAGTTCCCGATCGTTGGTGAAACCCTGAACGGCGTTCAGGCGGAAATTCAACTTCAAAACCGCCGCGTAGCTGTTGTCAGGCAGTTGCGCATCCAGGAAGTAATTGGCGGCCTCAATCGCGTTCCGGGCGGGAACCAGTTCAGTGGCCGGCACCTGGTCGAAAATAATGGTGATGAAATTCGTTTCCCGCGTGGAATTTGCCTGGCTGACCGCAATTTTCGTTGCGTTTTCGGCCACGCTCTTGCTCTTAGGCGGCTCAGCGCCGGCCACATACGCATCGCGCCCGCGCACGAAGCGGAACGATCGGATCTGCTGTGGGACGCCATCCTCGAAAACCGTAAAATCGCCCGCCTGCAGCTTTTTCTCAAGCGCCATGCTCTTCCGGCGCACGATGACATCGAGAACCACTTCCCTCACATCGCTTTTGATGACGGTTGTATCGGGTGCGGCGCCGTTGGCAGCCAGTGCGGGAGCCGTGCCGTTCTGCGGCGTCCCGGCATGGGCCGAGGACAAGGCGACGGCCAGGAAGGTGACTACACCGAGGTAGACACCCAACGGAACAGCTCGCAATATTGACCGGCGCATGGGATCCTCCAAGAGTCCAGTTCTGGCTATTCTTTCTCCGCCACCACCGCAATGCTTGCCGGATATACCAGCGTCAACAGCTTGCAGTTGGAAAATCCCGCTTCAAGAACGGTTGTCCAAACATCGGCTCCGAACTCGGTCTCCACCCGGTGGTCTTCCAGGTGATCGCCCGGCCGTCCGTGGTACGAAGCCGGCAATCCTTGCCGAGTCCGGTTCAGCCGGCCTATAATCACCGGGACTGTAAATGCCAGTGTACCGCCCGGCTTCAGCACGCGATGGCACTCCTTCAGCGCCACTACGGGCTGTTCCACATGCTCAAGAGCGTCTGAATGAACCACCAGGTCGAATGTCGAATCCTGGAACGGCAGCCACCGCATATCGACCTCCGGATACTGCACAAAGCGGTACCCGGGCAGTCCCCTCCAGTGCCTGCCGAGTGTGAACGCGTCGTTGATCTCAAGCAATTGCATGCGATGGGCCGACTCGGTGGAAAGCCAATCTTTGAGTTTGCCCGGCCATCCCTGCGATCCGCAGATGCCCTTGGCCAGAGTCATGGCCCGCAGATTAGCCCCGCAGGAAGTGCAAGTAAATCCCTGCTGCACGTCGATATAAGCCGCTTCCTCCGCGCTCAATTCCCACTCATCGATCAGTCCCTGCCAAAGCACGTCATGGTAAGAAAATTCGCATGAGCCGCACACCGTGCAGACTCCGGGCTGGCCGCCGGGCAAAGGATGCGTCATCATGCTTCGAGAAGTTCGCTCTGCGCCTGGTATGTCCGCACTGTGTAGTCGAATTGCAGGTATCCTTCCTCTCGATAACCCCCCGGGTAAGCGTTCGCGCCCGGTCCCTCAAAATCCAGAGTCAAAGCATCTTCAATGTAGTCGCAGATTTCGAACTCGCTCAAGGCGCCATCCACAATCGCCACGCTGAAGGAATAGCGGCCCGCGGCAAAGACCGGCGCCGTCCATTCGAACTGCACCATCAGTTCGGCGCCCGCTTGCAACGCGGCTAACACCTCTCCCTCTCGCGTGGAGTTCGTGCCGTAGATGGTCTCACCCCGATCGTTCCGCATCAGGAACCCGGCATTGGGATTGACGATATCCCGGTGAGTCACAACATGCAGCCTTACCACAATCCGTTCGCCGGGGCGAGTTTTCGTGAGTGGCCGGCCAGCCAAGTCAGTGAGATCGGCCCCCAGCACCTCGGCAAACCGCGAGCCAAACCGGTGCGAACCATTCCCCACTGGAGCGGCCAGCGGCATCGCCACGGCGGCCGCTTTCTTGATTTCCTGGCTCTCACCGCCGGCATTAGCCGGACAATGCCTGTACCCCTCGGCGGGAATCGTCCGGCTGACGGCATGCGCCAGGTACCGGCTCATCACCGCGTCTGTGTCATCGAGTTCGCGGACCTGGCCTCTGTCCAGCCACAGGCAGCGGCTGCAGAGCGCCCGCAATTCACTGGGAGCATGCGACACGAACACCAGCGTGATGCCGCGGTCGCGCAGCCGATGCAGATAGCGAAGGCAGCGCTGCTGAAAGTAGATGTCGCCCACCGCCAGCGCCTCGTCCACGATCAGGACCTGTGGATCGATATGCACGGCGATCGAGAACGCCAGCCGCATCGCCATTCCGCTCGAATAGGTGCGCACCGGCTGGTCGATAAAGCCGCCGATCTCGGCAAACTCCTCAATCTGCCCGAATCGCTCATCGATCTCGGCCTCACTTAAGCCCAAAATAGCCGCGTTCAACCGCACATTCGCACGGCCTGAGAAATCCGGATTAAATCCGGCGCCAAGTTCAAGAATGGCCGAAATTCGACCGGCGACACGGGCGTTTCCTGACGTCGGTTCCATCACCCGAGCCAGGATCTGAAGCAGCGTGCTCTTGCCCGACCCGTTTGAGCCGATGATGCCGAAACTCTCGCCCCTTGGCACGCTGAAGCTGACGTCGCGCAGCGCCCAGAAGTCGTTCGGATGGTTCCGGCTGGAAGACGCCATGATGTCAAGCAACCGCCGCGCCGGTGAGAGCGCCAGCGAATAACGCTTGCTTATCTGATTGGCTTCAATTGCGTACATTCATCCCAAACCTAACTCGCTTAAAACCAAATTGTTCTCAGGGTATCAGGACGCGCTTCTTGTACAAAAAACCCTGCCTGAGAGTCTTTGCCGGTGAAGCCCACTTTTCCTTGAGGGCACAGGGCACGCGCCGCTGTGCTGTATCGCCTCGCCATAGCAGGGAGGACCTCGGCGGACCTCGCGGCGGGGCGAGCCCGTTGTGCGCGAGTTCCTAAGGAAGACAGATGGCTACCACAATCAGCACGCACGAAGAACAGCTTCATTGGCTCGCGCTCACCATGGTCCCGGGCCTGGGCGTGATCACGACGCTCCGTGTCTTGGACCGCTTTGGAACGCCTCAGGCGGTTTTCCGGGCCTCGCCGTCGGAATTAGAGGCTGCCGGACTGACTTCGGCGCTGGCTCGGAGCATCGCGAGCGGCATCGCTTACGAAGACGCCGTCGATCAGCAGCAGCGGATGATGGACGAAGGCGTCGAACTGCTGTCTTTCGTTGACGCCCGCTATCCGCCCCTGCTTCGCGAAATCTTCGACCCCCCGGCGGTCCTGTTCGCCAAAGGCCGCGTCGAACTGCTGCAGCGCCATTGTCTGGCCATCGTAGGCACACGGCGTCCCACGGCCTATGGCTTCGCGGTGGCCGAGCGGCTCGCCGCCGACCTCGCCCATGCGGGCCTCACCATCGTCAGCGGAATGGCCCGAGGCATCGATTCCGCGGCTCATCAATCCGCCCTCAAGGCAGGCGGCGACACCATCGCCGTATTTGGCTGTGGCGTCGACATTCTCTACCCTGTCGAAAACCGAAAACTCTATGATTCCATTGCCCAAAACGGACTGGTCATCTCAGAGTTCCCCATGGGTTCGCCTGCCTATCCCCAGAACTTCCCCATCCGGAATCGAATTGTGAGTGGAATCTCAGAGGGCGTCTTGATCATCGAAGGGGCTCAGTACAGCGGTTCGGCCATTACCGCCCGACTGGCTTCCGAGCAAGGCCGCGAAACGTTCGCTGTTCCCGGCAACATCACCTCCAAAATGAGTTGGGGCCCCAACCTGCTCATTAAAACCGGGGCCAAGCTGGTCCAGGAATGGACCGACGTAACCAACGAACTGCCGGTAAAGGTCCGCCGCGATCTGACTTCGGAGGGCCAACAAAAAATTTGTCTGGAGGGCGGAGAGGAACCGCCGGCCATACCCGCCGAAGGTGAAAACGAGCCTCTGAAAGTGCTTGCCCGCAAGATTCTGTCGCAGCTAAAAGTCGATCAACCTCAACAACTTGAAGCCCTCTTTGAATCTTTAACGGGCATCACGTCATCGGAACTGATCGCGGTACTGTTCGACCTTGAGATGAGCGGCCTGGTCCGGCAATTGCCCGGAAAGCACTTCGTCAAGGTGTGGTAAAAGGGTAGCGTTCCGGGGATCAGGCTGGCCGGTACCGGTTTTGGAAAGCAAATAAGAGTTGTCTATGGCAAAATCACTCGTCATCGTTGAATCACCGACGAAGGCGAAAACGATCGGTAAATATCTCGGTAAGGGCTTTGTCGTCAAGGCTTCGCTCGGTCATATTAAGGACCTGCCGAAGAAGGACCTCTCCGTCGACGTGGAGCGCGACTTCACCCCCCATTACGAAGTCATCGAAGGAAAAAAGAAGCTGATCGCCGAACTGAAAGCGGCGGCAAAGGATGTCGATACCGTCTATCTGGCGGCTGACCCGGATCGCGAAGGCGAGGCAATCTGCTGGCACTTGCAGGAGGAGCTCGAGTCCAAGAAGTCGAAGAAGCCCGCGATTTTCAGGGTCATGTTCAACGAAATCACGGCCAACGCGGTGAAGAGGGCTTTCGATATGCCCCGCGCCGTGAACGTGAATCTGGTGGATGCGCAGCAGGCGCGCCGTGTTCTCGACCGGCTGGTGGGTTACAAGATCTCCCCGCTGCTATGGGACCGCGTGCGACGGGGACTGTCCGCCGGCCGCGTTCAAACGGTAGCCTTGCGCCTGATCGTTGAGCGTGAGCGTGAGATCCGCGCCTTCGTCAAGAACGAATACTGGACCATCGACGTTGCGCTGAACGCTAAGAAGCCGCCGGTGCTGACCGCCCGCCTTAACAAGCGCAACGATGAGACGCCGGCCATCGGCGACGAGGCCACCGCGGGCAGCCTGGTTTCCGACCTTGCCGACGCCGCCTACAGCGTTCGCTCGGTGAACACAAAAGAGAAGCGCCGGAACCCGGTTCCACCGTTCATCACTTCTACTTTGCAGCAGGAATCGGCGCGCAAGCTGCGCTTCAGCGTAAAGCGCACCATGATGCTGGCGCAGGGCCTGTATGAAGGTAAGGAAATAGGCAGCGAAGGATCGGTGGGTCTGATCACCTACATGCGTTCCGATTCCACGCGCGTCTCCGATGACGCCCTGGCCGAGGTTCGCGCGTTCATTGGCCAGACTTTCGGCACTGAGTACGTGCCGGAATCGCCTAATGTCTACAAAACTAAGAAGGATGCTCAGGATGCCCACGAAGCCATCCGTCCCACGTCCGTGCTGCATACGCCCGAATCCGTGGAAAAGTTCCTCGCCGAAGACGAGCTGAAGCTTTACCGCCTGATATGGATGCGCTTTATCGCGTCCCAGATGAAACCCGCGGTGTTCGATCAAACCACCATCGATATCGACGCCAAAGGGAAGTCGGGCGACCGGTACCTGTTCCGCGCCACCGGCAGCGTGCCGAAGTTTGACGGTTTCCTGAAGGTCTACAAAGAGGGCAAAGACCAGGTGGATGAGGACGATGAGGAGGAAAAGCACAAGCTGCCCGCGGTAACGCAGGGCGAAGCGCTTCGCTTCAAATCCATCGATCCCGAACAGCACTTCACAGAACCGCCGCCGCGGTTTACCGAAGCGACGCTGGTGAAGGAGCTGGAGTCCGATGGGGTCGGCCGGCCGTCCACATACGCCTCCATCCTTTCCACCATTCAGGACCGCGAGTACGTCAAGAAGGAAGGGGGCAAGTTCACACCCACTGAGTTGGGGATGGTGGTTACGGATCTTCTGCTTGAGAGCTTCAATAATCTCTTTGATGTGAACTACACGGCGGGCATGGAAGGCACGCTCGACGAGATTGAAGAAGGCAAAATCGACTGGCGCGTCGCCATGGCTGAGTTCTACGGCAGGTTCCAGAAGGATCTGGACCACGCCGAGCGGCACATGACCGACATCAAGCGCATGGAGAAGCCCACTGACCTGATTTGCGACAAGTGCGGCAAGCCGATGGTGATCAAATGGGGCAAGCATGGCAGCTTCATCGCCTGCACCGGTTATCCCGATTGCACCAACACGCGCGAGCTGACGGTGGATCTGCCGGATGTCGACAAAGCCGACCTCACTGAGCAGGATGAGATCGAGTATTGCGAGAATTGCGGACGTCCGATGGTCTTGAAAAAGGGGCGTTTCGGCACGTTCTTTGCCTGTTCCGGATATCCCGAATGCAAGACCACGAAACAGATCGGCGGCACGCAGCGCAAAGACGTGCCGCTTGAAGAGAAGTGCCCGCAGTGCGGCAATCACCTGGTTCAGAAGTTTGGCCGCTATGGCGAATTCGTCGCCTGCAGCAACTACCCTACCTGTAAGCACGTCAAGCAGAAGACGATTGGCGTTCCGTGCCCGAACTGCACGCAGGGAGAAGTGGTGGAGCGCCGTTCGAAGCGCGGCCGCACGTTCTTCGGTTGCAACCGTTACCCGGAGTGCGATTTCGTAGCCTGGGGCAAGCCGCTTCCGGAGAGGTGTCCGGAATGCGGCAGCAGCTACTTGATTGAGAAATTCCTGAAGACGGGGCCTGTGGCGCAATGTCCGAACGGAGAGTGCAAATACAAGCATCCGTTGGAAATAGCGCCGGAATCGAGCGTCGCGTAATTCGCGACGCGCCGCCGGTTTGGATCGATCCGCGCTTTTGCACGTGGCGCAGGCTTCAACCTGCTGAGCCGAGAGTCATCTCGGCTGTTTCCCGGCCCCGTTCCTTGATCATCCGCTATTCTGGGCAAGCAAGACCGAACCGATAGATAACTATGGTGGCCGAAAAGCAACGCCTCGATGAAGCGGAAGCACGAACCAAGTATTGGAAGCGCTGGGGCGCCTACCTGGCGGAGCGCTCATGGGGTGTTGTTCGGGAGGACTACAGCGCGGATGGTGAAGCCTGGACTTACTTCACCCACGATCACGCCCGGTCGCGTGCTTACCGGTGGACCGAAGACGGATTGCTGGGCATTTGCGACAATCATCAGCGGCTGTGCTTCGCCCTGGCTCTTTGGAACGGGCGCGACCCCATCCTGAAAGAACGTCTCTTTGGCCTCAACAACTACGAAGGAAACCATGGCGAAGACGTCAAAGAGATCTATTACTACCTCGACGCCACGCCCACGCACAGTTACCTCAAGGGCCTCTATAAGTACCCGCAGGCTGAGTTTCCGTACCGCCAGCTGATCGATGAAAATGCCCGGCGGACCCGGGCCGACCCTGAATTTGAACTCGAAGATACTGGAATCTTTCAGGACAACCGCTACTTCGACGTCTTCGTTGAGTACGCCAAAAACGATGTTGACGACATCCTGATTCGCATCCACGCGGTGAATCGCGGGCCCGCCGCGGCCGACTTGGTCCTGCTGCCGACTCTCTGGTTCCGCGACACGTGGACCTGGTCCGGTACGCCAAAAGCGAATCGTCCCTCGCTGCGTATGGTTTCGGCTGGAGTTGTCCGGGCATCGCATCCTACGCTCGGCAGCTACCTGTGGTCAGTGGGCGGCTCTCCTGAGATCCTCTTCACCGAAAATCAGACGAATTGCGAACTCATCTTTGGGGCTCCCAGCGACAGCCCGTATGTAAAGGATGCGTTTCATGAGTATCTGGTTCACGGCCGTCACGACGCCGTGAATCCCGCCCACTCCGGGACAAAGTGTTGCACTGTCTTCCCCGTCAGCCTCGGCCCCGGTCAGGAGTTCACTTATTTGATGCGGCTGGCCCGGGAAGAATCCGCGCCGCTCGATCGGCCTTCCGCGAATCGCGTCTTCGACCTGCGGAAACAGGAGGCCGACGAGTTTTACGGCCAGATTGCGCCGGGCCTTCCGCCCGAGGCGGCATGGGTTCAGCGGCAGGCCTTTGCCGGGTTATTTTGGAGCAAGCAATTCTACAACTTCGCGGTCTATACCTGGCTGAAAGGCGACTCTGCCATGCCCAAGCCCCCGCCGGAACGCAAGTTGGGCCGTAACCGGCAATGGGTTCACTTGTTCAACGAAGACGTCATTTCGATGCCCGACAAGTGGGAATATCCGTGGTATGCCGCTTGGGATCTCGCCTTTCACGCCGTCGCTATTGCTCCGGCCGATCCCGGCTTTGCGAAGGAGCAGTTGGCGCTCTTTCTGCGCGAGTGGTATATGCATCCGAACGGGCAGATCCCGGCGTACGAATGGACCTTCAGCGACGTCAATCCGCCGGTGCATGCGTGGGCCTGCTGGCGCGTCTTCAAGATCGACCAGCGCATAAACGGCAAGGCCGACTATGAGTTCCTGGAAAGCGTGTTTCACAAACTGCTAATGAACTTCACCTGGTGGGTGAACCGCAAGGATTCCGAGGGAGCGAACATCTTTGAAGGCGGCTTCCTGGGCCTGGACAACATCGGTATCTTCGACCGCAGCGCGCCGCTGCCCTCAGGCTGGCTGCTGGAGCAATCGGACGGCACCTCCTGGATGGGCATGTACTGCCTGAATCTGCTGAAGATCGCGCTGGAGCTTGCCGGCATCAACATGGCCTACGAGGACATCGCCAGCAAATTCTTTGAGCATTTTCTTTATATAGCGGGCGCCATCAACCATAACCGGGGCACCGGTCTATGGGATGACGGAGATGGTTTCTATTATGACCGGCTTCGCATCGACGGGGGCGCCGACATGCTGTTGCGCCTGCGCTCCATGGTCGGCCTGATTCCGCTGTTTGCCTCCGAAACTCTCGAAGAGGACTCAATCGCGAAGCTGCCGGGCTTCCGCCGCCGCATGCAGTGGTTCATCGACCATCGCCCCGATCTCACCGCGGGCATCGCCTCCATCACGCAGTCGGGCATTGAGCAGCGCCGCCTGCTTTCGATTGTGGACCGGCCCCGTCTTGAGCGCATTCTTCGACGAATGTTCGATGAGAGCGAGTTTCTTTCCGGCCACGGCATTCGCTCGCTTTCGAAATACCATGAGAGCCATCCCTACGTGCTGCCGCTGCCGGGCGCCACGGCCAGAGTTGATTATGAACCGGCTGAATCGCAGACCGGGACCTTTGGCGGCAATTCGAATTGGCGGGGTCCGGTTTGGTTCCCCATGAATCTCCTGCTGATCGAGGCGCTGCAGCGTTTCCACCACTATTACGGCGACTCACTCACGGTGGAGTGTCCCAGCGGCTCTGGCAACCTCATTCCGCTGAACGAAGCCGCCAAGCTCCTCTCGCAGCGCCTGTCGAGCATCTTCCTGCCAGGCGCGGATGGGCGCAGAGCTGTCTACAATGGCAATCTGTTGTTTCAGACCGATCCTCACTTCCGCGACTATGTTCTGTTCTATGAGTACTTCCATGCGGACAACGGCACGGGGCTGGGCGCCAGCCACCAGACAGGCTGGACCGGTTTGGTCGCGAAGCTTCTGCAGCAGAGCGGAGTCCCCGAGCCGTGATCGGCCTCAGCACCGGCAACCGCGAACTCGATTTGATCTTTCGCATGAGCTCCGCGCTTATTGTGGGGCTGTTGGTGGGACTTGAGCGCCAGTTGCATCAGCGAGTCGCCGGTACACGCACCAATGCGCTGGTTGCCGCCGGCGCCGCTGCCTTCACCATGGCGGGCGCGGCGCTGACGTCAAACCCAGATTCGCAGGCGCGCATTGCCGCCCAGATTGTCTCCGGCATCGGTTTCCTGGGAGCGGGCGTCATTTTCAAGGAGGGCGTCACGGTCCATGGCCTCAATACTGCCGCAACCATCTGGTGCTCGGCGGCCATCGGCACGCTCTTCGGCCTTGGCCAATACGTTCTCGGATTGTCCACCGGCGCCATTGTTCTGATCACGAACATCGCCTTGCGGCCACTCTCGTATAAGCTGCATCCGCTGCAACCGCCGACCAGCGAGCAGGGCGTAACTTACACCATAACCGTGGACTGCGCTTCACAGGATCAGATGACGGTGCGGGAGTGCTTGTTACGCCAGTTTGAGGGCACGCCCCTCACTGTGTATGGCGTCGAATCGAGCCCGGGCCAGCTTCCTTCGCAAGCCAAAGTTGTCATGAACGTGCGCGGGGTGGGGCGTCGGGATGCGCTTGTTGAAAATGCCGTAAGGGGGCTCTCAGCAGCGGGTGGCATCGCTGCCGCCAGTTGGACGCTGAGTGTGCAGTCACTCGACTGACCTATTCGCCCCGTCAACGGCTGGCGGAAACAATGCTTACTCTGCCAGCGGATCCCAGACATAGGTCAGGTCCAGAACGAAGCCGGCGACAGGACCTTCGCCCTCAATCTGCTCACTGCCTTGAAGCCGCTCAACGGCGCTATCGGGGCGGTAAATTTCAACCGTCTTGGTAGACGGATCGATGAGCCAACCCAACTGCGCTCCCTGCCCCAGATATTCGATCATCTTTTTCCGAATTGTTTTCAATCGATCGCTGTGAGATCTGAGCTCAATCACGAACTCTGGACAGAGGTGTAAGAACCCATGCCGCTTGCCGCCGCTAAGGCTCTTGACGCGGCTCTTCAACGTCCAGGACGCATCGGGCGAGCGGCGGGCGCCGTTAGGAAGAACAAACCCGGTTGAAGAATCGCAAACAACACCCCGGCCGTCCTTTCTGCCCCAACTGCCCAGTTGCACTGCGATGTCAGAGTTGCTGGCGCCTGTCCAAAAATGAGTGGGGGCCATAACGATCAATTCCCCCTCGGCCGTCATTTCAAAATTGAGATCGGGATGCTCGGCGCAGAAGGCGGTGAACTCCTCGTCCGTCATCGGCCCGGCCGTCAAAATCGCAGGCAGGTTCGCGTCGCTGATTACGAACGGCATAAGTTGAGTTTAACGCTTTCGGGCAGCGCGGCGGGCGAAGAGGATTTCCGATTTCTAGTCTGCTAGTGGATCCCAGACATAGGTCAGATCCAAGACGAAACCGGCTACCGGACCTTCGCCCTCAATCTGCTCAATATCTTCCAGCCGCTCAACTTCGCTATTGCGGCGGTAAATTTCAACCGTTCTCGCGGCCGGATCGATGAGCCAACCCAATTGCGCTCCCTGCTTCAGATACTCGACCATCTTTTTCCGAACTGCCTTCAGGCGGTCGCTGTGGGATTTGAGCTCAATCACGAAGTCGGGGCAAAGGTGCAAGAAGCCTTGCCGCTCAGCGGCGCTAAGGCTCTTGACGCGGCTCCTCGAAGTCCACGAAGCATCGGGTGAGCGGCGGGCGCCGTTAGGAAGCACGAACCCGCCGGAAGAATCGGAGACAACCCCCCGGCCGTCCTTCCTGGCCCAACTGCGCAGTTGCGCGTTGATCTCGGAGTTGCTAACGCTGGTCGAAAAATGAGTGGGGGCCATAACGATCAATTCCCCCTCGGCCGTCATTTCAAAATTGAGATCGGGATGCTCGGCGCAGAAGGCGGTGAACTCCTCGTCCGTCATCGGCTCGGCCGTCAAAATCGCAGGCAGGTTCGCGTCGCTGATTACGAACGGCATA
>CAJCIT010000109.1 GCA_903970405.1 Acidobacteriaceae bacterium
CCCCGGAAACATCCATTTAGAATCCTGTTGAGACTCTTTGGCAGAAACGGAGGTGGGAATCATTGACAGGGCTATCGCCAAAGTAAGTGCAGCACGCTTCATCGTTTCCATGTTCTCGCCGCAACAATAATCTAAGATTGAGCGAAAAGGATAGCTATAACCCGAAGGTCCCGCAAGGGCTTCCACTGCAAATTCTACCCTTTGTGCGACGCAACACGTTTTTGAGACAATAGCGGTAAGCGAGGTGGTTTCATGGGCGAGCCAATGGATTTGAGTAGGCGGGTGTTTGGGGAGAAACGATCCTTTGAAGACGCACATCCAACGGTCGAAGCCGCAGATATCGAATATATAGAAACCGGGGAGATGCCCGATGTGAGGCCCCGGTCGTGGGCTATCCGCGAATTCAACAACGAACCACGAGAGCGGTATCACAGCATAAGGCATGGAGGTGCTTTGATTCTTTGCAGCAACCCACTATGTCGACGCGGGGGATATGAGGTCGTTAGTATCTTGTCTGCGATGAAGCGAACGGGCGAAACCGCTAGAGAAGGTTCGCTTGCGTGTCCGGGTGACGAAGGCTCACCGAAGGGCCAGCGGCGACAAGTGCCGCAACTCCATCAGCTATAAGATCACCGTCAAATATAAGCCCCCGCCTTTGTGAAACGCTGGACACGGCAAGGAGGCGAGAGTAGATCGGAGGCCGATCCCTTGTCCTCTTGGTATTGTTTTTAACATCATGTCTAAGCAGTTCTCCGCACTGGCGCTTTGTGTTGCCGCGCTTTCTGTGGCGTACTACCTCGCTTATTACCTTCCTCGTGCTCATGATGCCGAACTCGCGGACCAACACCGTAAGACAGACCTCGAACTTGCGCAGCGGTGCCGTACTGACGGATTGAAGTTTTTCAACGACTTTTCTGCTGAGGTGAATGATCCTTCCTTTGGGCCGACGAATTACACGTGGGATGATCCTGAGTTTCACTACAGCGCCAAACTCAACACATGCCTAGTGTCCGTCCGGTATCTTCGATTTGGCCTCGACAGCGCGACCAGTTTTCATTACAATCGGGTGGTCGATGTATACGGAAATCGGCCAATCCTCCTTGGCGAGTTCAAACGGATTGTAGGCGTCGGCGACAACTCAAAAGAAGAACTGTTAGACACTGTCAAATCAGGTGTTCCCAACTACACATCCGCGCAGTACTTTGCGGAAATGAAAAAACTATTCAGCGAGTGAAGCGGCGAACGTGATGCAGGGCAGTGAGGACAAAAGTTGGAAAGTCACTTGTTTGCGGCTCTGGGCGAGTTTCCGAAAATACGCTGCTCGACTGAAATCAAGGTACGTTCACTGAAGCCTAAAAGCATGGGAACACCGAGAAGAATAAGAAGTCTGACGCCCGTGCATGTAACGGTGGATGTCGTGCATGGGGCTGTTGTACAAGTATTTACCGCGTCAGCGAAGGTTTGATTTTGGATAGATACCGGTATCCACGCAAGCGACGCACAGCCTATAAGACCGGCAACGATGCCCGTTCCAACTCGACTGGAAATCCGACGGCCGTAAGCGTCCAGCTCACCGGCAAGACTGACATCTAGGGCTGGCATTTTGGCCATGACGCTAACGCAACTCCCCGCTGCGCCCGCAAATAAAAGCCCCAACAAAACGAGGGGTGAGAACCATACAGCAATGCGCAAGGCAAAGACCGCTGCGATAGAGAAGCGATGATTGAGCCAAAAAGCCTGCCGGTGTAGCGCTGCATTCTTTCTTCGTATTCGTCGATGTAATCTCCCCAAGCAACTCTTTCTGCGAAAATCTGATACAGTGCGCTTCGGGCCTCCTGCGGGTCGGAGCCGGAGAGCTTCTTTAAAAGAACGTCACGCAACTTTTTGGGCGCGGCCTTGGGTATGCCCCAGCCCTCGATTTGATCGATGGCCAAAACGCCTTCATCATGAATTTCTGCGGCTGGGCAGAGATGCGCGGCGAATATACCTTGTAACTCGGCGTCATCAACCAAGTCGTCGAGATCGTCTTTGTAGATTGCGGTTTCGGCCTTCCCATGAATCCCTGCCAATTGGTTCAACACCTTTTCCAGAAGCACGGTGTCAATAACGTCATCTGTGGAGCGGGGACGTTGTGCCATAAGCTCAACAAACAGGCGCTCTCCGACGATGCCTGACAGGGCTTCGGTACGGCGCTTCTCCAGCTTCCACTTTCTATGCCAGCCGGGAAACCACCACCACCACCATTTGCGCATTTGTTCGATGTTACGCTCCTGCGGAAACTGATGCGCTTACGGGTGAGCCTCGACCCGAGGATGAAATCGCCGAACGCGGATTTCCTTCTCCCGGCTGCGGGTCTTCGCAATGTCAAAAGCCGATTGCATCCGCATAAGCGTTTCCATCTTCATGCCGAAAGCCTTCTCGATGCGTAGCGCCATTTCCCCGGACAGGTCGGCCTTGCTGTTCAGCAAGCTCGACAGGGCAGGGCGCGACACTTGAAGTGCGGCGGCGGCTGCGGTGACAGACAGGCCAGCCGGTTCAATGATCTCCGTCCGGATGAAATCGCCGGGGTGGGGCGGGTTCTTCATGGGCATTTTCGGTACTCCTGTGCTAGTGGTAATCCTCTAAATTCACGTCGCAGATTTCGCGCTCATCGTCGATACGGAAGGTCAAGCGGCGGTTGCCCGTAACGCTTAAACTCCATGTGCCTTTGCGGTCGCCGGTCAACGTGTGAACCTTCCAACTCGCAAGCGCCCGCAATTCCTCGGCCTCTTGCATCGTGTCGAGAAATGCGAACATCTTCCGCAGTTTGTCCACGGTGTCGGCAGGAACGCCTTTCGCGTTACCCCCCGTGTAGAACCGTTTCAGGCTCTTATGGTCAAAGCTGCGTATTTTCATCGGCAGACGGTAGCCTGTAGCTTAACACTTGTCAAGCTGAAAAGTGCGGAAAGGCGAAATCACCAAGTACGGCTTAACTCGCAAGAGCCATTGAATTTTTGCAAGCTCGATCTTGAGGGCTGCGGCGTCTTGATCGCGCTGCTCGATGTCGCGGTGAATGTTGCCGCGCTCGGTCTGCTGGCCTTTCTTTTCCATTGCGTCGATGGTGGGGCCGCGATGGGTAGTCGGTTCGCGGTTGAGCGTTTCGAGGTGGGCCAGATCGCCCCGCTCACGGGCGCTCTGGCGTTGTCGTTCCAAGTCGAGATGTCCGACACGCCATCGCTCGGCCTCAAGATGAAACCCGGCTTTTTCCAGTTCCTTCGCGCCACGCTCGGCCCATTTGTCGCGCCACTGGTCAAGCTGCTGGCCGTAATCCTCCCACTTCAAAAACTTCTCGCCGAAACCGTCCGGGCCGATGGTGCGGCTGGCGACAAGGATGTGTACGTGATAGTTGCGCTGGTCGCCCTCTGCACTCGGCGGGTGTATGTGCGCGTCGGCAACAAGATGCTTACGGGCAAATTGGATGCTATTGAAAATCTCATTCACCATGCGGTCGGCGGCGTCCGGGTTGTCCTCGGCGATGTAAGCGCGGATTTCGTCGATGTCGTCGTAAGCTTCCGGGTGAAGCTGATAGCCGGTCATGCAGGACGCTGGCGGCGGCGTTCCTCGGTTTTCGCCATCAGGCGGCGATAGGCTTCCTCGCCGTCAATGGGCTGAACGCGCCCACTTTCCAAATCGTGATAGCGCCGGTCGAGCATTTCACGGGTGAAAGCCAACTCGTCAAAGAAGCCGACAACGGCATCCTGCACAAGCTCGTCACTGCGAAGGCCCGTTTCCCGCGCCATCTGGTCGAGCTTCGCTTGCACATCAGGGGTGAATTGCACTTCCATGCTTTCCAGCCTACGAAATCAAGGACAGGGGAAGCAAGACTTATGACGGGGGCTTTGACGTGTTAAAACAAGCCGCACCGATAGCTGCGCTCTCACGGATGAATTAAGAAGCCATTCTGCGGCTGGCCGAGGCTGAATTGCGAAAGCGCAGCATAGGGCGGCGGGGATAGCCCGTTGCTTTCAACTCATGCGCCGGGTGTTGCGTGAGGGCAGACCGTTGCGAATGCTGAACGGGCGGCAACGGCAAAAACAAAAAAGGCACGCGGCTGGTCGCAGTTAATGTGAGCAGGAATCGGCGCTGTTCTCAAGCAGAACTGTTTATGATCTCAAGCCGCTACAGCTAACCCAAATCCGAAGTGAAAAAGCCCCCGACGAAGCAAGAACGCGGCGACGTGAGCGGGCGGCCAGTGTTCCCGTTCTCAAAACTTAACCTTTGTGGGACAGGCTTATTCGCTTGCGCGTCTTCGTGCGACGAATACGCCGCAATCTACTGTCCTGACGGTGCCGGGCTGCGCCTCGTCAATGGCAGCGGCGATTATATGAACATGCGGCCTGACCACGGGCCAGTTGATCGCGGACATAACCAGCACGGCAAACGGACGGCCTTGAAGCTGTTGCTGGTTCTCCATGTTTTTGTCGCCGGTAAGAAACACCTTAAAAGCTTCGCGCTCGATCAGTTTGAGCAACGCGCCGTTTTTGATACCGCCCCATTGCATGCTGACGACGGTGTGAATTTCATGCTGTGGAAGGGACCGCGCAAGCTTGCGCGGCACGTCCTCATCAAAGAAAACCTTCACGGCTGCGCCTGAAATTGATGCGCGGCGCGATAGTCAAGAATGGCCCTGATAGCTTCAAGGCCGGCTTCCGGGTAGCAGTCGAGAGTTTCAGCAATGGCGGCGTCGGGCGATAATCCCTCATCGCGGAACGCGTCATAGTTTCCCGTGATCGCTTCCACCGGCAAGCGCGTGTTTTTCAGAAGCGGTGCGCCGCTGACCTTGCCGGGAATGACTTCAACCAAGGGGCAATCGGACCAATCAAGAGTTGCCATGTTCGTACCCTCCTTTCATCGTAGCGTTTTACCACGTTATGACCACAGAAGCGATCCGTTTGTCGCGCCGCCGGCAAAACAGGAACCAGTTTCGTCTGAAGTTAAAGCTTATTTTGGCCGCTCCCTTGAAAATCGGGGTCTCTCGTTTCAAGCACAGCCCGTGCTTCTGAACCGCGCGCGTTAGCAAGCGGACAGTGATCCAGCCGAACCTTCCTCGATGAGCACCGCGCAAAACGGCCATCGACACTAGCTCCGGGGTATATGCGAAGGGAAACGGGACCAGCCGTGGTCCGCTTGCTAAGCGCGCGGTTCAGAAGAAGCCGCCGGCGACTGGCGAGCATTATAGAGACAGGTAGGATATTCATAAACCCATGCCTCTGCTCATCAAGAACGGCGAGATCGTCACCGCCGACTCCCGCTGGCACGGCGATATCTATGTGGAAGACGAAACCATCGCGCGCCTCGGCCAGAACCTCGACGCCGCGCCCGGCGCGGAGGTCATCGACGCCGCAGGCAAGCTGGTCTTTCCCGGGTTCATTGACCCGCACGTCCATATCTACCTGCCCTTTATGGCGACCTTCGCGAAAGACACCCATGCCACGGGCAGCGTCGCGGCATTGATCGGCGGCACCACCACCTTCATCGAAATGTGCTGCCCGTCGCGAGGCGAGGACGCGCTTGCGGGCTATCTGTTATGGAAGTCCAAAGCCGATGGCAACAGCGCTTGCGACTACGCCTTCCATATGTCAGTGACCCGCTTCGACCGGCAGACGCAAGGCCAACTTCGCAAGATTGTGGCTGACGGCACGGCTTCGTTCAAGGTCTTCCTTGCCTATAAGAACTTCTTCGGCATCGACGATGGCGAACTCTATGAGGTCCTCGCGCTGGCCCGCGAACTCGGCGTCATTGTCACGGCGCACTGTGAGAACGCGGACCTTGTGGCTCAGTTGCAGCAATCGCTGCTGGCGCAAGGAAAGACGGGTCCCGAGTGGCATGAGCCCAGCCGCCCGGAATCGGTGGAGGCCGAGGGCACCAATCACTTCGCTTCGTTCCTTGAAATCACAGGCGCCGCCGGTTACGTGGTTCACCTGTCTTGTGCCGGCGCGCTGGATGCCGCTCTGCGCGCCCGCCGCCGCGGCGTGAAGATTCACGTTGAGTCCGTTCTGCCGCATTTCCTTCTCGATAAGAGCTACGCTGAGCGTCCCGGCGTGGAAGGCATGAAACACGTCATGTCGCCGCCGCTACGCGACAAACGCAATCAAGCGGTTCTGTGGGATGCCCTCGCCGCCGGATCGATCGACACTGTGGGAACAGACCATTGCCCGTTCGATATCGAGCAAAAGCTTCTGGGCAAGGACGCGTTCACCCAGATTCCCAACGGCATTCCAGGATTAGAAGAGCGTGTGAATCTGCTCTACACCTACGGCGTCAAGGCTGGCCGTATTAACCTGCACCGCTTCGTGGATGCCGCCAGTACGCGCGCGGCGAAGCTCTTCGGTCTCTTCCCGCGCAAGGGCGCTATTGCGGTGGGCGCGGATGCGGATCTGGTTATCTATGATCCCGCGTATCGGGGAACGGTGTCCGCCGCCACCCAGCACACCAACAACAACTACAACGGTTTTGAGGGGGTGCCGATTGAAGGGCGTCCGTCAGTGGTCACCGTTCGCGGCCGCGTCCAGGTGAAGGATGGCGTCTTCGTCGGTGACAAATCCCGTGGCTGTTTCCTCAAGCGCAATCCGAGTTTCTTCTAACCGCCATGCCCCTCCATCCCCAGCGCACCATCGCCGAACTGAAGGAATTGCGCGCTCTCACTGAAGATGCGAATGGCGCGCAGCGCGTGGCCTGGACGGATACCTGGCTTAAGGCCCGCGAGTGGTTCACGTCGAAACTGCAAGGCCTGCCGGTTGAGGATCATTATGACGCCGCCGGCAACCGCTGGGTCACGCTCGCGGGCGAGTCGCCTCAGGCTCTCATTCTCGGCAGCCACCTGGATTCCGTGCCCAATGGCGGCTGGCTCGATGGCGCGCTCGGCGTAATGGCCGCCTTGGAGGTGCTCCGCCGCTTTGCCGGCGAGTTCAACGGCCGCCCGCCGCTCACGATTCGCCTGGTTGATTTCGCCGACGAAGAAGGCGCCCGCTTCGGACGCAGTCTCTTCGGTTCCTCCGCCTTTGCCGGCACTGCCTCCATTGCCGCCGACCGCAACCGTGCCGATCGCGACGGCGTCACGTTGGAAGCGGCATTGCGCCGCTGCGGCTATGACGTTGAGGCTATCGGCGATGCGCAACGTGAACGCGCCCACGCCGCCGCCTATTTGGAACTCCACATCGAACAAGGCCCCATTCTGGAGCGCCAAGGCCTTCCCCTCGCCGTTGTGCTTGGCACCAAAGGAGTGGAACGCCATGCCGTCACCTTCCACGGGCAGGAGGCGCATTCCGGCTCAACGCCCATGACCTCGCGCCGCGATGCGCTTGCGGCGGCCGCGAAGCTGGCCCTCGAGATTCGGCCCATCGCGCGCCAGTATCCGGACGCCGTCTGCACCATGGGCAGCGTTAAGACATTTCCCGGCATCGTCACCGCCGTGGTGGGCCGTTGCGAAGCCACGCTCGATCAGCGCGATCTGGACGCAGCGGTACTGGCTGATATGTTTGGCGCGGCGAAAGCGGCCAGCCGGCGTTTCGCCGCCGAAGAGGGCTGCAGCGTGGAATGGTCGCGAATCTGGAGCATTGAACCCATTCCGTTCCACCCGGCTCTCATCGGCTTCGGCGAAGAGACCATCCGGGAATTAGACTTTCACCCGCAACGGCTGCCCTCGGGACCGCTGCATGATGCGGCCGAAGTTTCGCGAGCAGGCATCCCCACAGTAATGATGTTTGTCCAGTCGCTCGGCGGCATTAGTCACAACAAGATCGAAGACACCAGCCCGGAGCACCTTGAGCTCGCCGTCCAGGCCTTCGATCGCCTCGCTTCCAAAACCGCCGATTGGATCCTCCGTCAAACGCAAACGCAGTAGAGTTGGAGGAGGAATCTATGGCCGCCTCAGAAACAGCAGTCGAATTGCGCAAGGTGAATCATTGGATCGGCGGTGAGCCGGTGGAAGGCACATCTGGCCGTTACGGCATCGTGTGGGATCCTGCCACCGGCGAAGAGCAGGCTACCGTCGCCTTTGCCGGCGTTGCCGAAGTGGATTTAGCCGTCGCCGGCGCTAAGGTTGCTTTTGCCGAATGGCGCGCCAGCACGCTCTCGCGCCGCACTGAGGTTCTGTTCCGCTTCCGCGATCTGGTGGACGCGAACCGCAAACAGATTGCGCGGTTACTGACTGCCGAGCACGGTAAGACTCTGGCCGATGCCATGGGCGAGGTGGCTCGTGGTCTCGAAAACATTGAGTTCGCTTGCGGCGTGCCGCAGCTTCTCAAAGGCGGCTACTCGGAGCAGGCCAGCCGCGGCATTGACGTCTACCAGATCCGCCAGCCCTTGGGCGTGGTAGCCGGTATCACGCCCTTCAACTTCCCGGCTATGGTTCCCATGTGGATGTTCGGCAACGCCATCGCCTGCGGCAACGCGTTCATCCTCAAGCCCTCTGAGAAAGATCCCTCCGTGAGTCTGTTCCTGGCGGAGCTTTGGCACAAAGCCGGCTTGCCCGCGGGCGTCTTCAGCGTCGTTCAGGGCGATCGCGTGGCCGTTGACCGGTTGCTTGAACATCCCGACGTCAAGGCGATCAGCTTCGTCGGTTCCACGCCCATCGCGAAGGCCATCTATGAAACGGCCACGGCGAAGGGGAAGCGCGTCCAAGCGCTGGGCGGCGCAAAGAACCACATGCTGGTTCTTCCTGACGCCGATCTCAATATGGCTGCCGACGCCGCTGTTTCAGCCGCTTATGGTTCGGCCGGCGAGCGATGCATGGCTATCTCGGTGGTTGTCGCGGTGGGCAACATCGCCGATCCTTTGGTCGAAGCCATTCGTGAACGCATCGCCAACATTAAGATCGGCCCCGGCGATGCCGAAGGCAGCGAGATGGGTCCGCTGGTCACCCGGGATCATCGCAACCGCGTTCGCTCTTATGTCGACAACGCCCCCGCCGAAGGCGCCGCGATTGTTGTGGATGGCCGCGATCATCCCGCCTCCCGCGAATCGGGCTTCTTCTTCGGCCCCACCCTGCTTGATCGGGTTCGACCCGGCATGCGCTGTTATGACGATGAAATCTTCGGTCCGGTACTCGGCGTGGTGCGCGCCGAAACCTATGCCGACGCGCTGCGCCTCATCAATGAGAACCCTTACGGCAACGGCACGGCCATCTTTACACGCGACGGCGGCGCGGCTCGCCAGTTCCAGTTCGATGTCGAGGTCGGCATGGTTGGCGTAAACGTCCCCATCCCGGTACCCATCGCCTACTACAGCTTTGGCGGCTGGAAGGCTTCCCTGTTCGGTGACCTTCACATGTACGGCCCGGATGGCGTCCAGTTCTACACGCGGTCGAAAGTGATCACCAGCCGTTGGCCTGACCCCAGCACCAGCAGAGTGGATCTGGGCTTTCCCCAAACGCGCTGACGCGGCAGGCTAGGCCGTCATGCGCGACACTAGAAGTAGGAGTACCGCTCTATGTAC
>CAJCIT010000110.1 GCA_903970405.1 Acidobacteriaceae bacterium
CCCATAAGCCCTGACCCATAAGCCACCCATAATAAACCTGCGGAATGGGTGACCTTCGACGGTCACACGACATTAGATGGTCAACCAAAAAGTTCACAGTCCCGCCTGATTTCAATGGCTCTTACATAGAACAGCCTTGTTTGGGCCTGGCTGTTGGCAGCGGAAGCACCAGGATGGACCTTTGATTGCTGCCTGACTAAATCACTGGGACGGTAGAACAGTGATCGAGCGACACCAACACGCCGGATGAGAACCGCTGTGAAAGCGAAACCGTTGCGCCCGGACAAATCAGCAAGCCCCGATTACCTGGCAAGCGTCGAAAGATTGGAAAATAACCTTGGCCGCTGACCTCGCCCAAGAGCAGTGGAAGCCGAGGGTCAACCCATGGGTGATTGCATCCACAGTGGCTCTGGCGGCGTTCATGGAGGTTCTGGATACCTCCATCGCCAATGTTGCCTTGCCTCATATCGCCGGCAATCTGGGCGCCAGCACCGACGAAGGGACCTGGGTCCTGACCAGCTACCTGGTCTCGAATGCCATCGTTCTTCCGATGGGCGCGTGGGCCTCGATCGTTATCGGCCGCAAGCGGTTTTTCATGCTGTGCATTCTTATCTTCACTGCTGCCAGCTTTCTTTGCGGTATCGCACCATCGCTGCCTGTGTTGCTTCTGGCTCGCGTGGTCCAGGGCGCCGGGGGCGGTGGCATGCAGCCGATGGCGCAAGCGATTATGGCGGATTCGTTCGAAGAAAAGAAACGCGGCCAGGCCTTCGCGCTGTACGGTCTGGTGGCCGTACTCGCACCCTCCATCGGCCCCACCCTGGGCGGCTGGATCACGGACAATTATTCCTGGCGCTGGATCTTCTACCTCAACATCCCGATCGGGATTTTAGCGGTGGTGCTGGTCAGCCGTTTCGTCGACGACCCGCCCTGGATCAAGGCCGACCGGTCGAACCTGAAGCAGCTGGACTATATGGGCCTCGGTTTTCTGACTATTTCCATGGGCGGACTGCAGATCATGCTCGACAAGGGAGAGGAAGATGCATGGTTCGCCTCCCAGTTCATTCGCATCTTCGGCACGCTGTTCGTGATCGGGACGATCGGTCTTATCTGGCGGGAGTGGCAAGTCAAGAACCCGATCATGAATTTGAAACTTTTCAAGCATAAGAACTTCGCGGTATGCGGCCTGCTGATGATGATGGTGGGCGGCCTGATCAACGCCACCACCGTGCTCCAGCCGCAGTTTTCGCAGGCGCTTCTTAAATACACGGCCACCCTGGCCGGAGAGGCGCTCACCGGCGGCGGCCTCGCCCTGCTGGTGATTATGCCGCTGACAGGAGTGGCTACGGGCCGCTTCCCTGCCCGGAACATCGCCGCTATCGGGTTCGCCTTATTTGTGGGGGCGTTCTATTACACGTCCACGCACCTCACGCTCAACATGAGCTTTGGCTTCGCCACGTTAATGCGAGTGATTCAGGTGGCGCCCTTCCCGCTGTGCTTTGTCGCGATCACCAACGCCGCCTATGTCGGTCTCCCTAAGGAGGCCAGCAATCAGGTTTCGGGCATTATCAACTTCGTCCGCAACATTGGCGGCAGCATCTTCATCGCCGGCACTGGCGCCATCATCACCAACCGAACGCTTTTCCATGAGGCCCGCCTGGCGGACTACATGAAACCGTCCAATCCGATTTACGCCAATCACCTGAGCACGCTTACCCAGGCCTATGGTGCGGTTGCCAGCGGTCCGGGAGCGGCAGCGCTGGCTGGCGGCTCGATCTACCGTGAGCTCAATCGGCAGGCTGCCGGTGAAGGCTATATGGATATTTATCGCTTACTCGCCTGGCTGGCGGTGGGTATGTTCTTGTGCGCCCTTCTGCTGAACAAGAACAGACCCGGCGAGGGAGCGCCCGCCGGGGAGGCGGGCTGACACGATGGTCAACAAACTCGAACACCGCTTGTTTGCGCCCACACATATGAAGACCGGACGGTTCCGAAAGCATCTGCTCGCGGTCAGTCTCACGATGGCGATTGGTGGCTTTGCCTGCCGGCCAGGCTTTTCACAGGAAGGGGCTTCATCGACGCCCAAAGTCCAACAGGTTCCGCTCCCGCAAAGCGCCGGAAGCGTGGAGGCGCAGCAGTCAACAGCCGGCAGCGCGGGGAGCGCCTCCAGCGTGAACACTCTCAATAGCACCATCCAGGTGTCGGGCAGCTATGCGGGAAGCATCCCGGACCCGAAGGCGCCCCAGGGACTGCTCACCCTAACCATCGCCGATGCCGTGCACCGCGGCCTTCAATTCAACCTGGGAGGCGTCACCGCCAACATCTCAGTGAGGCAGGCGCGCGCGCAGCGGCTGGCGGCAGTAAGCCAGATGCTGCCGAACATTTACGGCACACTGACCGAGACCAGCGCTAAGGTCGACCTGCAGACGCTGGGCTTGACGGCTTCCGCATTCGGCGGAGGCCTTGCGGTTCCAACCACCGTTGGCCCCTTCCATTACTACACTGCGCTGGGGAATGTGAGCGAGGACCTCAGCCTGACCGCGCTTCACAACATCCGCCAATCGGAGGCGTCGCTCCAGGCGGCGCGGATGAGCACGGCCGGCGCCCGGGAGCTCATCGTCCTGGCTGTCGCCGGTACTTACCTGCGCGTCATTGCGAACAAGGCCAACGTCGTGTCGCAAGAGGCCCAGGTAAAGCAGGCCGAAGCGAGCTATAAACTGGCAGATGCTCAATATCAGGCGGGCACGAAGAACGTCATAGACAGCAACAAAAGCCTGGTGGAGCTTCGGACGCAACAGCAGCGGCTGAGCGCCCTGCGCGGCGACTTGTTGAAGGAGACCATGCAACTCGCCCGGTTGATTGGCCTTCCGGCCGGGCAACAGTTGAGTCTCAGCGAGGATCTGCCGCTGCAGGTTCCAGAGGCCCGCCCGGTCGAGGAAGAGATCAAGATTGCCCTCGACGAACGCCCCGATCTGAAGGCCGCACGCCTGCGGTTAAAGGCCGCGGATGAGGCCCGGCGAGCGTCCAAGGCCGAATACCTCCCTTCTCTGACGGTCAACGGCGACTATGGCCTGGAAGGGGTCAATCCGAACAAGGGAGTCGCCGCGTACCAGGTCTCGGCCGGCCTGAATATCCACATCTTCGATAGCGGACGCGTCAGGGCCGACGTCGATCAGGCCAATGCTGTATTCAGTCAATTTCAAGCGCAGTATGAGGATCTGAAGGGCGCCGTGGATCTGGACGTACGGCAGGCCTATGTCGATCTACAAGTGGCCGCCGAACAAATGAAGGTGGCGCGGGAGAATCGTCAACTTGCGGCCGAGACTCTCACCCAATCCGTCGATCGCTTCGCTTCCGGCGTTACCAACTCCGTGGAGGTGGTGCAGTCTCAGGAGACCGTCGCCGCGGCGGAGCAGGACTACATCAGCACGCTCTTCTCTCTGAATCTTTCGCGCATCAGCCTCGCCAAAGCAACCGGGCAGGCCGAACAATTCATTCCAAACATGTTGAAAGGAAATTGAGCATGCCCGTCCAGGATCAGGAATCGGCGACGAACCACAAGGGCCCGCAGCCTGAGCAGCCGGGCGCGCAGCCGGACCAGCAGAAGCCCCCGCAAGGCGGTAAGCAAGATGGCGCTAAGCCAGACGATAAGCAAGATAAAGACAAGAAGGACGACGCTGAAAAGAAGCCCCTCGACCCCGCGACGAAGTTCAAGCGGATCCTCATCGGCGTAGTCATCGGCGTCGTTTTGTTGGCCGCGGGCTTCGCCTGGTGGCTCCACTCGCGCACCTACGAAGGCACCGACGACGCACAGATAGACGGGCACCTCAACCCGATCGCCTCCCGCGTTGCTGGAACGGTGAAAGCGGTATACGTTGAGAGCGATCAGCCGGTGAAGGCCGGAATGGCGCTGGTGGATCTGGACCCGCGCGATTACGAAGTGCAGGTGGAGCAGTCCCGTGCTCTGTATCAGCAGGCCCTGGCTCAACTCGGCGCCCAGAATCCCAACTTGCCTATTACGCAGACCTCGAACCGCAGCATCGTGGACATCGACTCGTCGACCGTGGTCAATGCGGAGGCGGCGATTGCCGGCGCCCAGTACGACTATGACAGCAACGTGGCCAAGCTGCGTCAGTCGGAAGCGAACAACCGGAAGAGTCAGTCCGATCTCATACGCTATAAACAATTAGTCGACAAGCATGAGATCGCCCTGTCAGATTACGACCAATATCTTGCCAACGCCGGCTCTGAGCAAGCCGCCGTCGAGGCCAGCCGCGCAGCCGCCGCATCCTCGCTGAAGGTGGTGGATGAGCGGCGAGCGCAATTGCAGCAGCAGCAAACCAAACTGCGGGAGGACACGCAGAACGCGCCCCGTCAGGTAGCCATCAGAGAGGCCAACAACAGATCGAGTGCGGCGAATGCGGCCTCCGCCAAAGCACAGTTGGACGCGGCGCTCCTCAATCTGAGCTACTGCCACATTTTTGCGCCAGTCGACGGCATCGCGACCCAGCGCAGTGTTGAGCTTGGGGGCAGAATTTCGGTGGGGCAGCAGCTGGTCGTGATCGTACAAACCGCAAACATATGGGCGACCGCTAACTTCAAGGAGACGCAACTGCGCAAGATGCATGTCGGCCAGCGGGCCACCATTGAGGTGGATACGCTAGGCGAATCCTTCAATGGGGAAGTCCAGTACATGCCCGCCGCGACAGGCGATCGGACCAGTCTCTTTCCTCCGGAGGACGCGACTGGCAATTACGTCAAAGTTGTGCAGCGCCTTCCTGTCCGCATAAGCTTCACCCCCAACCAGCGGGACCTGGATAGGCTACGCCCGGGTATGTCGATCGAGGCAACGGTTCACCTCGATAAGAGGTGAGTAAATAGCTTCTGGCCGAGTAACCTGCCAGACACCGGCGCCCGTTGACTCGTTGCATATTCTTCCCTTCAACCCGAGCCGAGGATTAATCGCCGGTCGAATGCGAGGGAAGGGACGGGTAACAGCCGAGATGACTCTCGGCTCGGTGTGGAAATTGGGACTGGAAATTGACTGGAAAATTGGTGGAAATTGGGGTGACAATTGGGGGTGGAAATTGGGACGGTCGCACATTTTCTCCGGTAGTCCTAAGACGGGGCGCGCTTAGCCTGGGATTAAATGTGCGACCGTCCCAATTCCCCGTGTCCCAATTCCCCGTGGAACCCGTGTTCTTTTTGCGACGACGACGTACCCGGCCTGAACAAATGGAACCCTACTAAAGCGAATCTGGAGACTGCATGAACAGCTTAAGGCCAATTCCTCTGCTCGTGACGTTTGCCATTTTTTCTACCGGGTGCTCGACTCTTTTGGCTCAGTCAGTTCAAGTCCGCGTTTTAGACGGCCGAAGCGGTGCCCGAGTTCCTAATGAGAAGGTTTCAGTGTTAGTCAAAGGCGAGAAAGGAGCAAGAGATTACACGACAGACAGCGAGGGCAATTTCTCTCTTCAAGTTGATCCCTCCGCGCTCATATGGGTGGCCACGGAGTGGAGGGTCACCTGTAGACATACCGCTCACGGCACGATCCCATTTGTCCCAGTCGCGACCATCATGCAGCAAGGTCTTACCGATGAGAACACGTGTGGCCAGGCGAAGAGCGAAACCGTCAAAGGCAAGTTGGTTATTTTTGCCAGAAAGTCTTCGTTCTTCGAGAATCTCAAACGATGAATGGCTTGCCGCCGGCAAATGGGCGCCGTGTCAAGCGTGACAAGCAGGGTGCCGCCGGTGGCCGCTGGGCCCCCGAAGCGGGCGGTGGCCCGCCGAAGCGGAGCAGCTACGGGAGCGATCCTCGATCCCGGACTGAAGCCTGGGCCACCGCCGCCTCTGTAAGATTTGGTGGCACGGACTTCAGTCCATGGGCGATGGCGATGGCGGGTGGCAGCCTTGCTGGCAGCCCGCCGCAGGTTTGCAACCTGCCTTACACCGCTCGCGAGTCGAACGCGGCCGTTGCGGGTAACAGTCGGCCGAACCCGCGCCTTTCAACCCCTCCGCGCCGCCAGCAGTGCGCCCCAGTGGAAGCCCGCGCCGAAAGCGGCAAAGCAGATAGTATCGCCAGGAGCTAGCTCGGCCTTCGCGTGCCATTCGGCGGCGGCGATCAACATGGAGGCCGAGGACGTATTGCCGTACCGCTGAATGTTCGTGTAGAAGCGGGCGGCGTCCACGCCGATGGTCTTGGCCACCTTCTCAATCAGATTGCGGTTGGCCTGATGCAGCAGGAACGTGTGAATCGAAGCGGCGGTTGCCGCCTCCGCGCTTAAGACTTCCTGGATGGCGCTCGGCAGTTTCCGCGACGCCTGCATGATCACTTGAAGCCCGTTCATTTTGATAGGCGCGGGTGGTTCCAGCTTTAGATCTTCCGCAAAGGAGCCATCCGAATGGAGAACGTGGTGGAGAATGGCGAGCCCGCCCGGGCCGGCGCCCCCATCGGGCGCAATCACGCAGGCGCCGGCGCCATCGCCGAAGAGAATCGCCAAGTTCTTATCGAGAGGCTCGGCGAGCGAGTGCCGGGACATCTTCTCAGCCGCGATCACCAGCGTGGTTCCGAAGTGTGGTGCAAGTCCATCGGCGAGAGCCATGCCGAAGAGCGACCCGGCGCTGGCGATGGGAATATCGATCGCCGGAATGCCCGCTGCCCCCAATTGCCTGGCTACCACGGCTGCGGGCCCGGGAAAGGTTCGTTCGGAAGAGCCGGATGACACAATGATCAGGCCGAGGTCAGTAGCAGCTAAGCCGGAGTTTTTCAGGCAATCCCGGCCCGCGCCCACTCCCAGATCCACAACGGTTTCGGCCTCGGCGATGCGGCGCTCTTCAATGCCGCTGACCTCGCTGATCCATGACGCAGTGACGCCGAGCTTGGCGGCAAGAACAGCGTTCGTCAAAAGCCCATTTGGAAGATAGGCGCCGAATGCGCGGATGACAGGCACAAATGCACCTTACTGGTGGCTATCCAGGTATTCGACGATGCGATCGACAGACTCGAACTTGCGGGGGCTCAAATCGGAGTCTGGAATCTTGATGCTGAACTTCTGCTCCAACTCGCCGATGAGGTCCGGCAGCGCGAAGGAGTCAAGATAACCCGATTCGAAGAGGGCTTCATCCGGGGCCGGCGCGGCCTCTTTGCCGGAGAGTTGCTGGATGATGACAGTGATCTGCTCGCTTTTTGACATGGAAAAGTTGGAAGAGTTTTAGAAAGAAGTCTGCACGGATTGGACGGGCTGGGCGGAGCGGTAGATGGCGTATTCCATCTCAAGTTCGTCGAAAAGCGTCTTGCCGAGCAGGCGATAGCCGTCGCCAGTCAGGTGAATATGATCCCCCTGGCCCAGGCCGGCGCGGACCCAAAGGCTGGTTGAACCGGGACCTCCCATGTGCTGCCGCCAATCCCAGAAGGCGACGCCCGATTCGCGGGCAACGGCATGCTCAATGGCCAGAACCTCGTCAAGATGGGGCAACGGTCCGCGCAGGCCACAGTCAGGCGGACCAACCAGCAGAAGGGAGGCTACCGGCGTTGCCTTGCGAACCTTAGCGATGACAGAGAGAAGGCCGGCGCGGTACTCCACGGGATCGAAATGGGGCCTGTTCGCTTCGTTGGTTCCATACGCGAGGATGACCAGCGCGGGATCGCGAGAGATGAGCTCCGCGGGCCAGACAGCGTCGTCCCAGCCCAGCATAATGCTCGCTTGTGCGCCATTGATGCCGAGGGTCTCCACAGTTACGCCTCGTTTGTTATCGGCGGCCCAACCGAAGAGACGCACCGGCGCCGCAGCGATAGTGCGGAGATCATAGGTATGTTCACCCGGCGGCGGGATGTAGACGTAGGAGCCCGGGCCCACCGCGCCGGCCGTCGAGATGGTGTCAACCGCCGTGCCATCGACTGAGAAGGAGAGCGAACCGCCGCCGGGCTGCGTCAGAAACATCAGTTCCAGACGCTCAGAAGAGCTGCGCAGCGTGACCGTTTCCCCCGGCCGATTGGTTGATATGCTGACGCCACCGAGTCCATCGAGTCCGTCGCCCGGCTGAGCCAGCGTGCCTTCGGTGATCCA
Source organism: Acidobacteriaceae bacterium (assembly GCA_903970405.1). GTDB lineage: Bacteria > Acidobacteriota > Terriglobia > Bryobacterales > Bryobacteraceae > CAJCIT01. The sequence goes on from CAJCIT010000110.1 coordinate 8,064, forward strand.
ACCGCTGGAGTTGTTCCCCGATACATCGAAGCGGCGGTAGCCGCGGTAGGGGTGGCCGGCATAGGCGAATCCGGGCCCTCCAACGCCGTACTTCGCCTGGAAAGCAAGGCGCATGGCGTTCACCCAATCGTCAGAGGCTGTGTGGGAGTCGCCGAATTGAAGGATGTGGACGGGTTGCGCGTTGCGTTGCGCTTGGCTCAGAAGTTCGAAGAAGGGCACCAGCGCGGCGGAGTTCTCAAACTGAGGTTGGTGGAACGAGCTCTTCTCCGTGGCTTCGTTGAGAGCGGCGATGCGCAACTCCGGTGACACGGCCACCATATAGTGGGGCCGGACGGGCCGTCGCGAGAAAGGATGAGTGATGCGATGCACCACGGACTTGAATCGCGCTGCGCGGGACGGCTTCGTAGGCTTGACGGGTTTCTTGGCCGTGCGCTTTGCTTCAATTGCGCTCGCTGGGCTGGGTGCTAGCGCCGGAAGGGTGAGCAGCGAGAGAAGCAATAGGAGGCGGTAGCTCATCTGGTTGTGCGCGCCTCGGCTGGCTTGCCGTCCTGCGCAAGCCGGTCAGTGGAGCGGTAGGATTCGTATGCCTTCAAGAGCGATCGTTCAAAAAGCGCCCCTACTCTGGCAGCGCCCGCCGGGAGCGGATGCATGAAATCGGCGCTTACCAGCCTCGGCTGTTCGTTATACCAACGGGCCATGGTGCCCGCGCCGCCCATGGCATCGAAGGTATCGAAGAAGGCGCAACCGGTTTCCGCCGCAACCCGGCGCTGGACTTCGATCAAGGCCGGCAGGGTCTCCGGTGTCGAGATTTCACCGCCCGAGCTTTTGACGCCGCGATCCATGGGACTCATTAACATTATGGACGCATTCGGGAGCGCCGTGCGCAAGCGGGAAATCACCGTTCTGAGTTCCGTGGGGTACTGTTTGCGGACATAATCGGGAAAAATGCTCTCGTTCGTTCCGTAATTGAGGATGACAAGGTCCGGCTGCTCATGGCGCAAGTTGGCTGTCCACTGGTTGACCTCGAAATAGCGGACCAGCATCTGGACCTGTGCGCCATTGATGCCGAGGCTGCTGTATTGAACGCCGGGACCCGGTTTATCGAAGCGGTAGCCGAAGGCGCGGACCGATCCCGCCGTCACCGCTAGATCCACGTCACTGGTTCCCGCCGGCAGGGCGATTTCCGCGAAGGCCGGCCCCGGCTCATCGGCCGCGGTGGAAACGGACCGCAAAACCTGATCGCCTGAACGCAGTTCGAACGTGCCCCCGCCGGGCTGCGCCCAGTAGTAAACCACAACCTGCGTGTGAGCCGAATCGGGCAGCCGGACGTTCGATTTTGCGCCAGTGTTGCCGCGGAAGCTGACCCCGCCGAGCCCATGAGCGCCATCTTTCGCCCGGCTCATGCTGGCTGGTTCAATCTTCCAGCCCGACGCGGAAAGCTGAATGCCGCGGTGGCCGTACCAGGCCCACGGTTTAGCGATCAGCAGAAAGCCATGGCCGGCGTCGCCGAACCGCGCTTGCAGCAGTGACCGAACATCGGCGGTGATGGAGTCGGCAGTTGTCGGGGAGTCGCCGTAGTGCAGGATGCGCGTTACTGCGCCCGGCTCTTTTCGATCGGTGCGGGTGAGGGCTTCGAAGAACGTGCTGAGGCTCCCTGGCGGCGCGGTGAGATTGGGCGCGGCCGTGCGGGGAACGTCATGCGCGGTCCGCTGGGCTGTCTGGGCCTGCTTGTTCTGAGGCTGCTGCCGCGGCGCGGTTTTCGAGGGGAAATCCTTACCAAGGAAGAGGCGTCCGATCCAAACGGGATCGAGACCGGAGAGCTTCTTTCCGGGCAAGAGCGGCACGGCAGCGAGCATCGCGATAACGGCCACAATGGTGAGTGCCGTTTTGCGGGGGAGAATCTCAGGTTTGCCGTCAGCCATAAGTTCAGAAGCTGGTGTAGATGAACGGCGCCGCCCCGGTGGTGGCGACGTATTGGATGGCGACCGTGAGCAGCGTCAGCACGGCAGCTTGCGCCAGCACCGGCGACCTCTCGAAAAGATTGAGCGATGAGTCGAACCAGCGCTTCGGGATGAAGTGCGCGGCAACGCCAATGAAGAGCACCATCAGAAAGGGGCCGCTGGTGTTTTCAAATGAGTATTTGAACGAGAAGATCTGCCCGAGGATCTGCATGGCGGTGTCAAGTGAAGCCGAGCGGAAGAAGATCCAGGCGAACAGAACGAAATGGAAAGTGAGCAGGCCGCCGGCCAAGCGCACGGCGAAGCTCGGCGGCGGGATGTTTTTTTGCGCGGGCTTCGCGCCACCGGTAAACTTTTGCCACAGCCGGAAGCCGGCGAGACCGGCGCCGTGGAGCAAGCCCCAGATGAGAAAGGTCCAACTGGCGCCATGCCAGAGCCCGCCGATGGCGAACGTGATGACCAGGTTCAAGTAGGGCCAGACTGTGGTTCGCTTTCCGGGCAGTGAGAAGTAGAGGTAATCGCGCAGCCAGTTCGAAAACGAAATGTGCCAGCGGCGCCAGAAGTCGGCGATGTTCAGCGCTCGATAGGGCGAGTTGAAGTTGACCGGCAGCTTGATGCCCAGCAGCAGCGCGGTGCCAATGGCAACATCGGAGTAACCGGAGAAATCGTAGTAGAGTTGAAACGCGTAGGCGTAAACAGCCACCAGAACGTCGCCGCCCGAGTAGAGCGTGGGCAGATCGAAGACGCGGTTGATCAAGTTGGTGGCGAGATAGTCGGCGATGAGGAACTTCTTCGCCAGCCCGAGGCCTATCAGGAACAGAGCGCGGCTGCCCTCTTCCGGCGTTAATGGCTTATCGTTCTTGGCCCACTGCGGCAGCAGAGTGGCGATGCGGGTGATGGGACCCGCCAGCACGGTCGGGAAGAAGGCGGAGGAGGCGAGATAAGCAAGGTAGTCCGTGGTGGGCTTCGCATCGCGCCGGTAGATGTCGATGGTGTAAGTCATCGACTGGAACGCGTAGAACGAAAGGCTGAGCGGCAAAACCCAATGGACGGCAGCGCCGGACGAGTGCGTAAGCGCGGCCCAGGTTCCCGTCAGCAGCGGGATGTATTTGCAACTGACGATCAGGCCAACGTTGACCAGCACGCTGGTGGCGAGCAGCAAACGGCGCGGCGCACGGGCTTCGGTCTTACCCATCGCGCGGCCGGCAAAAAAATCAACGGTGGAAGCAGCAGGGATGAGGAGTAAATAGATCCAGCCCCACTTAGCCACGAAAAAGATGTTCGCCGCGGCAATCAGGATCACGCTGGCGCGCCGGTTGCGGCGCAGGAGCCAGTAGGCAAAGAAAACCAGAACGATGAAGGAGAAATACTCCGGGGTGGAGGACAACATGACGGCGGAGTCGATTTGAGTATAGCCGGAGGCTTTGGCTTGATTTCAGCGCCTTGAAGATTATTTCTTGTTCATGCGGTCTGATAAGTTGGTGGTCCAGGCGGGGAGGGCACATGAAGCTTGAATTCACGCGGCACGATTTGAAAATCCTGTCGATTTGCTATTACATTCACGCCGGCACCATCGCGTTTTCCGCGCTGTTCTGTCTGGCGTATGCGGCGTTCCTTTCGGTGGTTTTCAACTCCATCCCAACCGGGCCAGGGAAGGCGACGATACCCCCGGGAATGGCGACGCTGATTGGCAGCTTCCTGGTTGGCTTCAGTGTTGTCTGGATTGTGGCTGCGGTACTCACGTTCTTGTGCGGGCGATACTTGCCGCGCGGCCAGCATCGGGTCTTCTGCTATGTAGTGGCGTCACTCACTTGCCTGGCGGTTCCTTATGGGACCACGCTCGGGGTATTTACGTTTCTGGTGTTGGGGCGGCCGGAGGCGCGGCAGATTGGGGCAGGGGTGGGGGCGATGGCGCTGGGTCCCGAGCCGCCGCCGGTGCCGATGGGGTAGGTGGGATCGATGTGTTCGTGTTCGTCCATCCTGCTTCTAACGCGCCGAAGCGCGCCGGAAAGCTTTATTCCGGCGCGCTTCAGGTGTCAGCCGGCGTACTGCTCAAGTGCCGGCTGACAAGGTCGAGGAACTTCACACCGCTGGGCTAGCTTGCCTTAGCGGACCGCGCTCTGCTCGCTGACCTCGGCGAACTTGATGGTGCTCTCTGAACCGAAGCGCTTGTAGCCGGAGAAGGCAGTCAGGTTCCATTCGCGGCTGTCGTCATGAAGGTAGGTAACGCTGTACAGCGCCTTCGAGGGCAGAGTCAGGGGCCGTCCGTTGATGTCCACCTTGGAAAAGTCAACCGTCCAATCCACTTCGCTGATGCCGGTGGAGACGTCCAGATGGCGGGCGATGCGGCGGCTTCTCAGCAGCTCGCCGGTTTCCCGCGAAATCCAGAGTTCGCCATGAAACGCCACCGTGTAGTTGTGGGAACG
>CAJCIT010000111.1 GCA_903970405.1 Acidobacteriaceae bacterium
ACATCCAGTTTGTGGTTGGCCTTCTGCGCCTGTTGCGCGATGTCATCCAGGTAACCGCGGACGGTGGAGGCGAAGCGCGTGAATTCGAAAGGCAGGACGGGCGCCCCGGCCAGACGCATCAGCGCCGTGGCGGTGTAGCGCGAAAGCGCCTGGCCATGAACGAAGGTCGTGTCGGAGAAGTGCTCATACCAATAAATGGAATCGTAGACCGAGTGGTAAATGCCGCTCTTGCCGGCGCCGCCAAAGCCTTCATTCATGCTGGCGATGCCCAGGAAGTCAAGGAAGGCCACATAGTCTGAACCGGCGCCGAGGGCCTCCACGCGGAAGTCGTCGTGATGCTCGCGATCGTGGCGTTCGGGGTCATCGTCGGGATTCACGTGGTGAAGGGAAGCCTCGGCCAGGTTTTGGCTGACGCCCGGCTGCGGAACGGAATGAGCAACCTCAGAGGCGAACTCTTCCAGCGTATGTGAAGCGCCGACGTGCAGCCAGCCCGCACCATTCGAATCGGAGTTGAGATAGGCGACGGCCTTCTGTTTCAGCTCGTCCTGATGCTTCTCGGCCCATTCGGTGGAACCGATGAGACCGAACTCTTCGGCATCCCACAGGGCAATCTTGATGGTGCGCCGCGGGTGCCAGCCGGACGCTTCGAGCTTCGCCAGGGAGCGGGCGGTTTCGAGCAGCGCGACGGCGCCGCTGATAGGATCGTCAGCGCCGTTGACCCAGGCATCGTGATGATTGCCGGCGATGACCCACTCATCCGGGAACGTGGACCCTGGGATGGTGGCGATGACATCATAGATGGGCTTCGTGGTCCAATCGAAATCCGCTTTGATGTGGACCTTCGCCGGGCCGGGACCGATGTGATACGTCAAGGGCAACGCGCCGCGCCAGGAGGTGGGCGCGACAGGGCCGTTCAGTTGTTCCAGGATGGGCGTCGCGTCGGCGTAAGAGATGGGAAGTACCGGGATGGTCATCAAGACCTTGGCTTCGGCGCGCGAGAGACGCTTCGCTCCTTTTTCGGCGGCCCAGCCCGGAGTCAATGGATCTCCGGAATAGAAGGGCATGTCCATGACGCTGCCCCGCTGGACGCCCTGCTCGGGGCGCATGGGCCCTTTTGGAAAGACGTCGCCCTCGAAGTAGCCGTCTTCCTTGGGGTCGGAATAGATGAGGCAAGCCGCGGCGCCATGTTCGGCGGCCATCTTGGGCTTAATGCCCCGCCAGCTCTTGCCATAGCGCGCGATGACGATCTTGCCCTTCACATCAATATTGTGTTTGGCGAGGTAGTCATAGTCGTCGGGCACCCCGTAGTTGACGTAGACAGCATCGGCGGTGACGTCGCCTGAGGCTGAATACGCGTTGTAGCTGGGAAGCTGGTCGGCATCGCCGGAGTTTCGATCCTGTGCGACCACCGGTTCTTTGAGTTTCGCTTGATAAGGCTTGGGCGAGACGACGGAGACCTCGCGAACGGTGGGATAAGGAAGCAGGGGTTCGAATTCTTCGATGTGCGCGTCGAGGCCCCACTCCTTGAATTGAGAAAGAACCCATTCGGCCACGACTTTGCCACGTGGCGAGCCAGCCTGGTGTGGCTGGGCAGCCATGAACTCCAAGTATTTCCGAAGCCGATCAGGCTCTGGGATTGCGCGAACCTGCTCCTCCCAACGCTTCTCTTGCGTAGCCTCGCGGAGCGGAAAGCCGCGCAAGGTGTCGGGCGCTCCTGTGTGGGCGGCACCCTCCGGAGGGATGTGCGAGGCCGCCGCGTCTTGCCCAGACACGGGCGGCAAGATGAGCACCCAGGCGAGAAACAGAACTGCTGGCCGATTTAAGAAATCCGCTTGCATAGGGATCTCACATTCTAACCAATAAGGGACAGACGCACCTTATTTCTATCCAAATGGCTTGCTCCTCTGAACCGCGCACGCAGTAAGCGGACTACGGCTGGCGCCCTTTCCCTTTCCCTTTGCATATGAGCCGGCCGCTGGTGCAGATGGCCCCCGCAGGGCTCATCGTGGACGGTTCCTCTGAATCGCGGTCCGCTTGCTGCACGCGCGCGGGCTGTGCTGTAACGATGACCCCCGGGATGGGAGACAATATCCTGGGCAGAAGAGCCACGCGATTATGACCACTGCGACGGGATCGAACACTTCGACAGGATCGAACAAGGTGGACCTGCAGGCGGATCGCGTCCGCCTGCAGAAGCAGTTCACTGAAGCGCTCGACGATCTCATCGCGCAAGTGAAACGGGATCGGTCAATCCTCGCGGCCATCCTCTGCGGCAGCCTGTCGCACGACACCGTCTGGGCGAAGTCTGACATCGACCTGGCGCTGGTCACCATCGACGACAAGAAAACAGAGACGCAGAGCGTGGCGCTGTCCGCGGGCGGCGTCAACGTTCACGCGTTCCTGATGCCGCGGACCGAGTTCCGCAAAGTGGCTGAAGGCGCGGTCCGCAATTCTTTTCAGCACTCATTGCTGGCCAAGGGAAGGTTACTCTACACGCATGACGAGACCATTGTGGATCT
>CAJCIT010000112.1 GCA_903970405.1 Acidobacteriaceae bacterium
ACTCTGGCCTAGGCGCGAGCCACGTCCAGTTTTGTTTACCGCTCCTGACGCGCCGTGCGGCCAGAGCAGCCTGTCCCCAGTCGGTCGGGTCCACACCCTTCCGGTTTCCGGCAAGCGGCGCACCGCGCCGCTCCTGAGCGGGCTATATTCCACTCGCGCGCATCGTCGGAAGGGGGGACTGGCAACTCTGGCCCAGGCGCGGGCAGCGTCCAGTCTTGTTCACCTCTCCTGAAGCGCCGTGCGGCCAGAGCAGCCTGTCCCCAGACCACCGCGTTCCATTCCAGCGCGCGGCGCCTCGCACTCGACGCAACCGCCACCGGCGCCAGTCTACACCTTTCCGGTTGCCGGCAAGCGGCGCACCGCGCCGCTCCGATCGGGCTATATTCCACTCGCGCGCAGCGACGGAAGGGGGACTCATCTACTCTGGCCCAGGCGCGGGCAGCGTCCAGTCTTGTTCACCTCTCCTGAAGCGCCGTGCGGCCAGAGCAGCCTGTCCCCAGACCACCCCCAGCCAGACACTGCGCCGACCCCTGAACCCTTAGCCGCCTAACACGCGCCTGAGCCAACCTTCTCCCCGCCGCCTTTGATTCGCCTCCCGCAACACCCCGCCTCTGCGACCCCACCCCCGCTCTGCCAACTTGACACCGCTTCCCCGCACCACCAGACCGCGAAAGCGGTCGTCATCACCAGCGCGGCGGCGCCGCGCGCCGCCACCAGGCCGCGTAAAGCGGGCTAGGGAGTTCGTTCCGCAATACCATACTGTATTGTTGTACGGGCCTACCCGCGATCATGAAAATTGCTGACATCCGCGCCACCACCGTTACCGTTCCGCTGGAGGCCCCGCTGCGCCATGGGAATGGATGCCACTGGGGCCGGTTCGTGCGGACCATCGTCGAAGTGGAGGCCGACAACGGTTTAATCGGGCTCGGTGAAATGGGTGGCGGCGGCGAATCGGCCGAAGCCGTTTTTCGGGCTATGAAGACCTATCTGGTGGGCCGCGATCCCGCGCAGTTAGAGGAAATGCGGTTTCTCATCGCCAATCCCACGGCGTCGCTCTATAACAATCGGACCCAGGTTTTGGCGGCGCTCGAGTTCGCTTGCCTCGACCTGCTGGGCCAGCAGTGGGGCGTGCCGGTCTATACGATTTTGGGCGGAAAGCTGCGCGATAGGGTCCCGTTCGCCTCATACTTGTTCTTCCGCTACGCGAACCCCGCGACGGGGAAGGGCGAGGTTCGCACGGCCGGTCAACTGGTGGCGCTCGCGCGGGAATTGAAGCAGCGCTACGGATTCACCACGCACAAGATCAAAGGCGGCGTCTTCCATCCGGATTATGAAGTAGAGGTATACCGGGCGCTGGCAGCCGAGTTCCCCGGCGATTCCCTGCGCTTCGATCCAAACGGAGTGTGGTCCACGGAACAGGCAATCCGTTTTGGGCAAGCCATTGAGGGCCTCAGGAATGACTATTTCGAAGATCCCACCTTCGGGCTAAACGGCATGCGCCGCACACGGGAGATGGTGCGGATACCGCTCGCGACGAACACAGTTGTGGTCGGCTTTGAACAGTTGGCCGCCAACATCTTGAACATGGCGGTGGATGTCATTCTGCTTGATACAACATTTTGGGGCGGCATTCGCGCCTGCGTGAAAGCCGCTGCCATTTGCGAGACGTTTCAGTTGGGCGTCGCGGTTCATTCATCGGGTGAACTGGGAATTCAGCTCGCTACAATGCTGCATCTCGGAGCTGTCATCCCAAATCTGAGCTTTGCGGCCGACGCGCATTATCATCACTTGACCGATGACGTGATTGAGGGCGGCCTGATGCCGTATCAAGGTGGGTCGATCGCGGTGCCGCAAGGGCCGGGCTTGGGCGTGCGGCTGGACCGCGACAAGCTCAGGCGTTACAGCGAACTGTATCGGAGACTCGGTAACTATCCCTACGATCAAGACCCGGCGCGGCCGGGTTGGACTCCGTTAGTGCCCAACGATCGCTGGGCTGACCCGACGGATGGCCGGCCTGTCGACATCCCCTATTAGCCATGCCATCTCTCTTCGATTTATCGGGCCGGGTCGCCGTCGTCGTTGGCGGAACCTCTGGAATCGGGAAAGCCATTGCCGAAGGTCTTGCCGATCATGGCGCCGTGACCGTTGCCGCTGGACGGACCAGCGCGTCGTATCCCGTAAATGTTCGTGACCGCGATTCCATCGATGCACTGCGCGAGCGCGTCTTCGCGGAGCACGGCCGGATCGACATTCTGGTAAACGCCGCCGGCGTCACGCTGAAGAAGCCCACGCTTCAGATGCACGAACCGGAGTGGCAAGCTCTCTTCGATACAAACGTGACCGGCGCCTTGCGGGCCTGCCAGAGTTTCCATGAACCGCTGAAGGCCAGCGGCCGCGGTCGAATCATCAACATTGCGTCGTTAGGATCGTTCCTCGCCTTTCACCAGGTGGCGGCGTACTGCGCTTCGAAATCGGCGGTGCTCTCACTGACTCGCGGTTTAGGATGCGAATGGGCGGCCGATGGCATCCGTGTCAACGCCATTGTGCCCGGCGTTTTTCCCACTGAGTTGAATCGGAAGCTGATTGAAGGGACCGAGCGGGGCAGCGAGATTCTGATGCGCACGCCCATGGCCCGCTTCGGGAGGGCCGAAGAACTGGTTGGCGCGGCTGTCTTGCTCGCCTCTGACGGCGCCAGCTTTATCACCGGGCAATCGATTGCCGTGGATGGAGGATATCTGGCGTCAGGAGTGAATCGATGATGAGCCCTGATGGGCGGCGAACGCAACGGATCCCGGAATGAGTTCCTACCGCTGGCGCATCTGCGCGCTATTGTTCTTTGCCACCACCATCAACTATATTGACCGCCAGGTTTTCGGCGTGCTTGCGCCGGAGTTACAGAAGAGCATCGGTTGGAACGAACTGCAATACGGCTACATCGTGACCGCGTTTCAAACCGCCTATGCCATAGGCCTGCTGTTCGTGGGACGCTTCATCGATCGGGTCGGGACTCGCATCGGCTATGCGGTGGTGATTTCTGTTTGGAGCCTCGCGGCCATGTCGCATTCGCTCGTCAACTCCGCCTTTGGGTTTGGCGTGGCGCGGTTCCTCCTCGGACTCGGAGAATCGGGCAATTTCCCGGCGGCCCTCAAGACGGTCGCCGAATGGTTTCCGCAAAAAGAACGGGCGCTGGCCACCGGTATCTTCAACGCGGGGTCGAACATCGGCGCCATCGTCGCGCCTCTCGCCGTGCCGGTGATCGCCGTCCGGCTCGGATGGCGGTACGCGTTCTTATTCACGGGTGGATTCAGCGCGCTATGGCTGCTTTGCTGGGTCCTCATCTACCGGCCGCCCTTGCGTCACCAGAAAATCTCGGCGGCCGAACTCGCGTATATACGGAGCGGCCTTGAGCGCCCCGCGACGACCATCCCCTGGGGACGTCTTCTGCCGCTCAAGCAGACCTGGGCGATTATGGCCGCTAAGTTCCTCACCGATCCCGTGTGGTGGTTCTTTCTCTTCTGGCTGCCGAAATTCCTCAACTCCGAGCATGGGCTGAACTTGACCCAACTCGGTCCGCCGCTGGTCGTGATCTACGTTCTGGCCGATTTGGGCAGCGTTGGCGGCGGTTGGATTCCAGCAGCGCTGATGCGCCGAGGGTGGAACCCGAGCCGTGCGCGCAAGCGAGCGATGTTGATCTGCGCAGTGTGCGTCACGCCGGTCATACTCGTTCCCCGGATTGCGAACCTCTGGCTGGCTGTTGCAATCATCGGG
>CAJCIT010000113.1 GCA_903970405.1 Acidobacteriaceae bacterium
CCCCCTCCAGAGCCACTTATGATATGAGGATGCGCCTGAAAATGCGCCCGCTCCCGGTGCTTGGGCTCTTGTTCTGCCTGTCAGGCATACTGCCCGCCCAGACGGCCGCGCCGACGCTTCGCCTGCCCACATCCGTTGTCCCGGTGAAGTACTCCGCTGAACTCACCGTCACGCCTGGCCAGGACACGTTTACCGGCGCCATCCAAATCGAACTGTCTGTTCATGAAACTACGCCCGTCTTCTGGGTTCACTCGAAGGAACTCGAGTTCTCGGAGGTCTCACTCCAGGCCGGCGGTTCAGCCCTCTCGGCCACCACCGAAGTTGCCCCGAACGATCTCATCGCCATCAAACCTGCCCGCCCGCTCACGCCCGGTTCCGCCAAGCTCTTCATCACCTACTCAGGCGTCGTCAGCCGCTCCCTCACCGACGGCGCCTTCCAGCAAAAGCAAGGAAACGATTGGTACATCTTCACTAAATTCGAGCCCATCACCGCCCGCCGCGTCTTTCCGTGCTTCGATGAGCCTGGTTTCAAGACCCCGTGGCGTCTCACGCTGCACGTGCCGCGAGATCTGAAGGCCTTCTCAAACACGAACATCGAAAGCGAGCGCGACGAATCTGACTCCACCAAGGCTGTCACCTTCCACGCCACTAGACCGCTGCCATCTTACTTAGTCGCCTTTGCCGTCGGCCCGTTCGATATCGTCGAAACTTCTCCCGTCGGCCGCAATCGCGTGGCCAGCCGCATCGTCGTCCCTCGCGGCCGCGCCTCTGAAGCCCGGCACGCCGCCACCATCACGCCCAAGCTAATTGAGCTTCTCGAAGACTACTTCGGCATTGCGTACCCGTATGAGAAGCTCGACCAGATCGTGGTGCCGCTAACCACCGCCTGGGGCGCAATGGAAAACGCCGGCCTCATCGCGTATGGAGATTTCCTGTTGTCTCCGCTCGAAGCCGACACCGAACTTCGTGAGCACAACCGCGCCGTCGCCATGGAACATGAGATGTCCCATCAGTGGTTCGGCAATCTGGTTACTACTGCCTGGTGGGACGATCTCTGGCTCAATGAAGCCTTCGCCAGTTGGATTGAACGCAAACTGCTCGATGAGTGGCATCCCGATTGGCATCTCCGAGCCGACGCAGCCCGCGCCACCAGCGTCTTTCGCGCCGACTCTCTCACCACCTCCCGCAAGATCCGACAACCGATTGAGAATCCTGGCGACATCGGCACCGCATTTGACGGCATTACCTACGGCAAGGGCCAAGACGTCATACAGATGTTTGAGCACTACGTCGGCGCCGATCCCTTCCGCCAAGCCGTTCGGCTCTACCTCCAGCAGCATGCCTGGGGCAACGCTACGTCGGCCGACCTGCTTGCCGCTCTCGATCGAACCGTCCCCAACGAAGGCGTCGGCGCTGCCTTTTCTACCTTCCTCAACCAGACTGGCTTCCCCTTGATCGACGCCACAATCCTCTGCCCTCCGAACGCCGCCCCTACAGTGAGGTTTGAGCAACAACGCTTCGTCCCGTTCGGCTCAAAGGCGAGGGCCACCGGTTCCGATTCGGCTCAGCCCCAACTCTGGCAGGTCCCTGTTTGCTATGAGTTCGGCGATGAACTCGGTCAGCATCGCGACTGCGCGCTTCTTAAGACAACATCGGCCGCGGTCCCTCTCACCGGGGCGCAGGCCTGTCCCACTTGGTTATTCGCCGATGGCCACGCCGCCGGCTACTACGCCGTCAACTATCCCACCCAACAAGAACAGCAGTTACTGGCCTACGGCCTGCCTCACCTCAGCGAGGCCGAAAACGCCGCTCTGCTCCGCAACGTCCAGCTCAACTTCTCCTCGGGGCTCGGGAACGGCGAACAGGAACTCCGCAGCGCCGCCGCGTTCAGCGCGAGCAGCGACCTGGGTCTTGTCCGCCAGTCAGCGGCCATTCTCAATGGGATTGACGAATGGGTCACCCACGATCAGCGCGGCGCCTATGCGGAACGCCTCCGTGAACTCTTCGGCGAGCGCGCTCATCAGTTAACTTGGCTTCCCAGGCCCGCCGAACTCTCTGAGGTCCGTCAACTCCGCATTGAGATTGTGCCGCTGATCACGAACCAGGGCGAGGATGAAGAGTTGCTGGCCCAGGCCCGCCTCGTCGCGCAGCGATGGTTTAAGGATCATTCAGCGCTCGACCCCGATCTTGTCCAGCCCCTCCTCTCTTCCGTCGCCGCGCACGGTGGCCGCGACTTCTTCAATCAATTAGTAGCCGCCATCCGCGCCACGCCTATCCAGCGGGAGCGCGGCTGGATGATCGCGGCCTTGGCCGCCTTTCGCGATCCTGTTCTGAACCGCGCCGCCTTGGATCTCTTGTTCGACCCCGCTCTGGACCCGCGCGAGTTCAGAGGCCTCTTGTTTTCGCCCAACCTCGACGCCCGGCAGTGGGTCTTCGATTTCGTCAAGGAGAATTTCGATCGACTGAGCGCCCGTTTGCCCGGCGCCCGCGGCGTCCCCTTTGCCGCCACTCTCCCTACCGTCGCTGCGTCGTTCTGCGATACCGTTCATCGAGCGGAAACAGACAGCTTCTTTTCTCCCCGCGTCACGCCCCTCCCGGGTGGCAGCCGAAACCTCGACAACACGCTCGAGCGCATCTCGCTCTGCGCCGCCCGGGCCCCCATCGCAAAACTGGCCGTCGCGAACTTCTTGCAGTAGCACCACTTCCTTCGGCTGGCAGAACCAATAGGCATACTCAGATCTTTCCTACGGCTTTGCCATCGGCTTTCTCTTCCCCGGCTCAGAAAACTCCTCACGGTTTTTCTCAACTTTCGGCATAATCGAACTCTCGCGGTAAGCCGATTTCTTTGGCAGAGGTAAGGTCCATGTCCCCGCTCCCACCCGCCTTCACGCTTTCGATCGGATTCGTCACGATGCTGACTCCATGCTTCTCTGCGTCGCCAGACGCTCCGGTTACATATTTAGAGCAAGCCCGTTCCGCCTCCGCCCGCTCGTTTTCGGATGTGGAAGAAGTCATTTGTCAGGAGCATGTCGACCGCTACCGCACCTCTCGCAAAGGCGCGCTCGATTTGATCGACTCGATTGACGCACAGGTCGCCGTCGAGCGCGGCGTCGAGCAATACTCGGCGATCCGTCAAAACGGCGTGGACCGTGCGAGTCTCAATGAGATCGGCGCCGTCTGGTCCGATGGCGAATACGCGACGTTCATTAACGACGCCCAGCATGCGCTCTATCGCAGTTCACTGTCGCGAGGCGCCGACACCACGCTCAATGGCATTCCCGCCATTCTCATCTCATTCGGGACCGCGGACGCTGCCAGCACCTGGGATTTCATGGTCCGCGGCCGTCATTATCGATTGGGTTTCCGTGGAGAGATTTGGATTTCGCGAGATACTGGCGAACTGCTGCGTTGCCGCCGCATCGCCAACCGCATCGATCGCGCGAGCGGCGTGAAGTCCATCGATTGGACCGTCGATTTCGGCGTTGTCCAAGTTGCCGGGAAGGCCGTCAGCGTTCCGGCCTCGGCTGCGTACGACGTCCAATATACTCGTTCCAACGCCTCCAGCCACAACGCCATCGTCTTCACGAACTACCGCCGCTTCGCCGCCGTCACGTCCATTCGGTTCGAGTAAGCGCAGTTCGTCAGACTCACTTTCGCGAGATAATGTTGGCGGAGGATCGAAATGGTCCGGCGCGCCGCCATCGCAAGTGTTCTCGGAACGGTCATGCTGGCCGCTGCTCTGCCCTATCGGCCGAGCGAAACGCGATTCCCACTGGCGAGGACAGGTGGCCTCCAGGAACCGTCGAATGACGAACCAGCCGCCGGTCGCCTCTTGGTCTCCTCCACGAAGTTGCAAGATCCGAACTTTCGACATTCGGTGGTGCTGCTGCTTGCATACGGTCCGGACAAGGGTACGTTAGGCGTCATTATCAATCGGCGGTCGAAGGTTCCGCTCTCGCGCGCCTTCCCCGATACGAAAACGAACGGCGATCCGGTCTTCCTGGGTGGCCCGGTAGAGCTTTCCAGTGCGCAGGCGCTGCTGCGATTGGCGTCGCCGTCCGGACATGTGGATCACGTCCTCGGCGATGTCTATTCCACTGCCGACAAAGTCCTGATGGAAAAGTCCGTCTCTTCGGCCGCACCCTCCTCCCGGTTTCGCGTGTATCTGGGCTATGCGGGCTGGGCGCCGAATCAGTTGGAAGCTGAAATCGAGTTGGGCGCTTGGTCCGTGCTCAAGACCAGTCCGGACGAAATCTTCGACGAAGACCCCGATTCCCTCTGGGCGCGGCTGGTTCGAAAAGCGGATAGTCAGATTGCCAAAGAGCGCACCCAGCCCCGCCTCTGCGACCCCACCCCAATTCCGTCAACTCGACACCCAACAGACCCCAAAATCGCCCTTCAAGTCCCGTAAAACCCGCCGCGCGCCTGGGAACGCCAGTCTCCCGACTGGCGATAGTGCGCTCACGCCTCGACGGTACTGCCCTCCAAGTTCGTTTCGTAACGCTCCCGAATTGGCTTCGACTTTTCAACCAACGCTCTCAGGCCGCTTTTCGCAGGGATCTTCGCCCCACCATCAGGCGTCGGCCCGCCTCCACACCCCCCCCGCAAAGCGCACAGGCCGTTTCGTGGCCGTTGTGCACAGAGACCTCGTTCCATCCGGCCCCACCCACCTTGTCCTTGATACAAAGGAAGGCATGACGACAGCAGGCATGGAACGGATTTCGCTGAAGCAATCGAGCGACGGGAACGAGAGAGTTGCGAAAATCTACGGGGCCCTCATCGAGCGCCGAGGCGTTGTACCCAACATGTTCAAGGTGTGGGCGCATGCCCCCGCATTGCTCGAGACAGCCGCGCCATTTTCTTGGGCGATGCTCGGGGACGGGGCGCTTCCGGGCTTCTACAAAGAGCTGATTGCGACGCGAGTGTCGCTGGTGGAGGCGTGCGAGTACGGCGTGAAGGCGCATGAAAAGCTCGCCCTGGCAAAGGGAGCGACGCCCGAGCAGATTTCCGCGTTAGAGGGTCCCCAGCAAGGGCCGTTCACGGAACGGGAGAAGTTGGGATTTGCGTATGCGGAGCGGATATTGAATGGGCCCGCAGCCGTGGATGACGCATTTTTCGCCACGGTGAAACAGCAATTTACGGAAGCCGAGATTGTCGAGTTGACCGCGGTGGCGGCGGGGTTGTTGCTCTTTACGCGGTTTATTAATACGTTGCGGATTCCAGTGACACAAGCGGCGGGAGAGGCCCGGGTGTGAGTTCGAATATGAGCCGACGGTTTTCGCCGATCGGCGATGTGGCATTGGTAACGGGTGCGGCGCGCGGATTGGGCCGGGCCATTGCGGCGGCGTTCCTCGAAGAAGGCGTCCATGTGGTGCTGGCTGACATTTCCCCGGCAGTGCATGAGACGGCGCGGAGTCTCACCAGCGAGAACGCCGTGGCGGTTGGCGTCGTGGCGGATGTGACGACAGAAGAAGGCGCCGGGCGGATGCTGCTCACAGCAGTGGAGCGCTTTGGCCATCTGGACATACTGGTCTGTAATGCGGCGATCGATATCGCTGGAACGGCGTTGACGCTGAGCACGGAAACTTGGGATCGCGTGGTCGACGTGAACCTGAAGGGCTATTTCCTGTGCGCACAGGCGGCCGGCCGGGTAATGGTGGAGCGGCGCAAGGGTTCGGTGGTGATGATTTCATCGTTTGCGGCGACCCACGCGGTGGCGGATATCGTTGCCTACAACGCGGCGAAAGGCGGCGTAAACCAGTTGGTGCGGACCCTTGCGCTGGAATGGGCGCACTTAGGCGTTCGGGTGAATGGCGTGGCGCCGGGCTATCTCGAAAACATCATGGAGGGGATGGAAGCGACCCACCGCGACGCGGCGACGGAGGAACGCGTCATCAGGCATACGCCGCTGGGACGCCGGGCGCGGCTCGAAGAGATTGCCGCTCCTGTGGTCTTCTTGTGCTCGGCGGGCGCAAGTTATGTCACGGGTTCTATTCTCGCTGCGGACGGCGGGTACACGGCGATTTAATGTTGGCTACATCAGGTTTGGCGGCGGTCATCGTGTGTCTCGTGGAAGTATCGCGGGGTGCGGCGCCTGACTTGAGCGCCAGCGACCCTTCAGAGCCGCGACCGTGAAGGGAGCGACCGGTAATGCTAATGAGGGGAACGGAAGATGCAGTTTCACGATGTGGCGGGACAACTGGAGGGAGTAACATCGGATGTTCTTGAGGCGACCTCGGCTTGGTCACAGGAAGTGTGGCAGGTGCGCCGGGCCGAGGGGAAGTGGTCGCGCGTGGAGATCGTGGGCCATTTGATAGACTCAGCGCGAAATAACACCGAACGGGTGGTGCGGGCACTAAGCGCGGATTCGCTCGAGTGGCCCGGTTACCGGCAAGAGGAACAAGTGCGGGTACAGCGGTATCACGAGGCGCCGGCGAAGCAGACGGCGGCGCTCTGGGTGGCTCTCAACCGGCATCTGGCGCATGTGGTGCGAGGCATTCCGGAATCGAAGCGGGAGACGCCGTGCACCATTCATGGATGGCGGACGCTGCCGCTGGATCATCTGATTATTGACTATTTGGCCCACCTGGAACACCATGTTCGGCAGGTCCTGGAGGGGACGGGATTAGCAGTGAAAATGACGGGCCTGCGGTATCCGCTGTATTGAGTCGCCGCGGCTTTGAAAGTAGCAACTCCATGGAACACAAGAAACACGCTCGATTAAAGAACTTCTTAATGGTCTTCATCCTGTTGGGGCTCGCGGCCGGCTCGGCATTCTCGCAGACCTCCCAATACCCATTCAAAGATCCGGCCCTGCCAGTGGAGAAGAGAATCGACAACCTTCTCTCACTGATGACGGTGGAAGAGAAAGTGGATTGCCTGGGCACAAGAACCGGTGTGCCTCGCCTCGGGGTTCCGAACATGGGAAGTTCGGAGGGAATTCACGGCGTGGTCCAGCGCGGCTCTGAAGGGAGACTCGCGCGCGCCGCCATTACCACGACGCAGTTTCCGCAGCCTCCCGGCATGGGCGAGTCATGGGACACGGAGTTGGTTCGACAGGCTGGTGGTGTCCAGGGATACGAAGCACGCTTCATCACGCAGACCGAAAAGTACAAGCGCCAAGTACTGATGTTGTGGGGACCTCAGTCAGATCTCGCTCGCGATCCGCGCTGGGGCCGGAGCGAAGAGGTATATGGCGAAGATCCCTTCTTCAATGGAACGATGGCAGTCGCCTTCATCAAAGGTCTCCAGGGGGACGACCCGAAGTACTGGCAGGCGGCTGCGCTATTGAAGCACTTTCTGGCGAACAGCAACGAGAACTTTCGAACCAGTTCTTCGTCAGACTTCGATGAACGCCTGTTCTGGGAGTATTACTCCGTGCCTTTCCGCATGGGTTTTCTGGAGGGAGGCGCGAAGGCAGTGATGGCGTCGTATAACGGCTGGAACGGCGTCCCCATGGCCATCAATCCGATTCTTAAGAGCATCGTTCAAGAGCAA
Source organism: Acidobacteriaceae bacterium (assembly GCA_903970405.1). Taxonomy (GTDB): domain Bacteria; phylum Acidobacteriota; class Terriglobia; order Bryobacterales; family Bryobacteraceae; genus CAJCIT01. Next base: position 7,498 of record CAJCIT010000113.1, read on the forward strand.
TGGGGCGTTGAGGTTCTGTCAAGCGATGGCGGGGCGGTGGCGCTGCTGGTGAAACCGCGCAACCTGTTTCCCGATCAAAAGGCCGCGGTGGTGGCCTGCCTCAAGGCCGGCATCAATCAATTTCTGGATCGGTATCGAGACGAAACATTGGCAGCCTTAAAAGATGGCTCGGTCACCGTGCCTGAAATTGACGATCTGCTTCGGCATAAGTTCCGAGTCGTGATCCGGCTGGGATTGCTTGATCCACCGGAGATGGTGCCTTACTCGAAGATCAAAGACTCTCCGGAGCCGTGGAATACGGAAAAGGACCAATCGGTATCGAGCAAAATGGCGCTTGAATCGGTGGTGCTGCTGAAGAACGAGAATGCGTTTCTGCCTCTGAAAAAAGACTCCCTCAGGTCGATCGCAGTGATCGGACCGCTGGCTGATGCCATCCATTGGGATTGGTATGGCGGTACGCCTCCGCATGCCATCACGCCGCTCCAGGGAATCAAGGATTTCGTTGGAGCAAGCGTGAAGGTCAACTATGCAGCGGATGAGACGAACAATGCCGCGGTGAATGCCGCACGGCAATCCGACGTAGCCGTCGTGGTGATTGGCAACGATCCAACTTGCGGCCCGGACATGGCTCATGACTGGCAGCACAGCACTTCGGACGGCGGCGACACCTTGCCATGCACCGTGCCGAGCGATGGGCGCGAGGGCCGCGATAGAGAAAGTATTGCATTGGCTCAGGAGCAGTTGGTGAAGCAGGTGCACTCCGTGAACCAGAAGACCGTGGTGATTTTAGTCTCAAGCTTTCCGTACGCCATCAACTGGTCGCAAGCGAACGTTCCAGCGATTCTGCACATGGCCCACTCGTCCCAGGACGAAGGTTCCGCTTTGGCCAAAGTTCTGTTTGGCGAGTACAATCCCGGTGGCCATTTAGTGACAACATGGCCGAAGTCACTGGATCAACTTCCGCCGATGATGGATTACAACATTCGTCATGGCCGCACCTACATGTACTTCAAAGGCGAGCCGCTTTATCCCTTTGGCTACGGTTTGAGTTACACCACATTCCGCTACTCGAATCTAAAGACGAGTTCCAATAAGTTGGACGGCAATGGCGCCATCACCGTCAGCGTGGACGTGACGAATACGGGCGATAGAGCCGGAGATGAAGTCGTCCAGCTCTATGTGAAGCATCCCGCCTCAAAAGTAGAACGGCCGCGTGAAGAGCTCAAGGGATTCCGGCGAGTAACAATCAAGCCCAAGGCCACAGAGACGGTGCGGATTCCGCTGAAGGCGTCTGCGCTTGCGTACTGGGATCAGAAGGCCGGCGGCTTCAAAGTGGAGGCAGAGCCGGTCAGCCTGACGGTAGGCAGTTCATCGAGTGACAGTAAGCTGACCACGACCGTGCAGGTCCAATAAGAAGTTACCGATCGGTGGACGGAGGTGTTGCCGATGGCTGAGGCGCGGGCAGAGGCGACGCCGGCGGCGCGGCTGTCGGTGACTTTGCAGGAGCAGGGCCAGCCTGACAGGGGTTGGTTCTATTCTTGGTCTTTCGCTTAGAAGTGGCCTGGCCTGTTGTTCCCGGTTGCGGGGTCTGCGGGGCAAGCTTTGGATCGGTTGGGATGCAAGCGGCGTCGCCCCGAGTTGGCGATGAGCGGGAGCGCCCAAACAGATGCCAATGGTTCGAAGACGAGCCTTTATTTCCGCCCGAGTGGCCGTGCCCACCGCCGCTGTGCCCACCCCCG
>CAJCIT010000114.1 GCA_903970405.1 Acidobacteriaceae bacterium
TGCAGGGCGGCCAAATTCCCTAGTTGCGGTGCGCTTCGGAGCCCGAGGGCTTCCCCATCAATCGAGGTGCTGGCAAGGGGAGTCCAAAAACGCAGGCAGAGAACACCTTCTCTCCCGGCATCTGGTGGGAGGGAGAATACGGCTGCCTTTCCAAAACTGAACCAGCGCGCATCTGGTGGAAGATTGCCGGAGCCGCCAATCCTCTGCCCGTTCCAAAAAACCTCATAGGTGCCCCCGGCTGCGGGGATGAGGAGGCCAAGTGGCGCCGTCGCAGGCAACATTTTGAGGCGCTTGCGATACCACGCATATCCGGTGTAACCGGCGTGTCCCTGTGCCGCCCATGGCACATCCGCGCGGACGGCCTGCCAAGTGGAATCGTTGGATGCCGGGTCAGACCAGGCGAGGTTGTCTCCCGTGTGGAACTGCCACATGCCGGGAATTGCTACCTCCCCTAGACCGGGGTCCAAGGTGGTGACCGTCTGGGCAGGGGATGGAACGCAGCCAAAAGCGAGAACCACCCATAAGAGCCAGCCAGCAAATCCACCGTGGTGTCTTGCCTTCCAGAGGAGAATTGACCAAGCAAACTGGAGCGAAACGGCGCAACTCATTGGGCCCAACTCTCCTGTAGCGAAATGGTGCGCCTCATGGAATGGTGTGCAATCAGCTTACGGCATGGAGAGACTTCCCGTCTCGGAGTGCTGCTAAAAGGTGTAGCGTTACTGCCGGAAATCGCGCTTATCAGTCGGACACTTCTGCAATGGAGGGTAAATCGCCATCGCGCTTAGCGAGCCGGTTGCGGGGTCCAAACGTGCATTGGCCTGATATCAGTAGCTGACTCGGCAGCATTGTCATTCCTGATACCTTCTCTTCAGCCAGAGCTTGCCTTCTGGGGAGCAGTCTGGGTGCGTGGTTGGAGGCAGGAGGAGGGCTCTAAGGAGGACCCTTGCCGACCTGGAACCGGCTAATGATCCGTGCTTTTCTCGAAACCCGCCTGAGCAAGGGAAAAAACTTTAGCAACCTTGTAGAAATCCGCTTCCGCCGTTCGTTGCAGTAGTAAGGCGGATCAAGCTACCCCGCCCAACTCAGCTCAGGAGAAAAATGATGCCCCACTTTATGATTTCCGGATACCTCCCCAAAGACTTTGATCCCTCTGCCATGGACGAAGCCATGATAGAAGGAATCCACGCACTCAACCGCGAAATGGACTCCGCCGGAATAACCAAGTTCTCCGGCGGTCTGGGCGCAAGCCACACCGTGCGGACCCAACCCGACGGCGGCGTGGTCGTCACCGATGGCCCCTACCTCGAAGCTAAAGAATACATAGGCGGCATGATGATCATCGAAGTCGCTACTCTCGAAGAAGCGCTCTCATGGGCACGCAAGAGTGCGAAATGCACGCGGATGCCGTCGGAGGTACGCGAGATCTTCTTCGTACCCGATCCCACCCAAGCCTAAGCGTCCGTCAGCAACAACCCTAATCAGGTCTGAACCAACAGGCGTGCGGTAGCAAAAGGCACCGCGCGCGAGGGAACCTTTATGCACAAAAACACAGTCTGCACCCCCGTCCTCCTCGTCTGCTCGATGCTATTTGCCGGACCATGCGCACACCGCGCGACAGCGCAAACCGAAGCGATGCCTTACCCAAAGATGGCCCCGATCGAACAGTATCTGATGAACCGCTCCGCAGAAATTGCGCTGGCACGCAGTGCTGCTCCGGATGCCATCTCTCAGGATGCCTCCGTGCTGATCCTGACCCACCACGGCTACGAGGCCGCCGTGACGGGAAAGAATGGATGGATCTGCATGGTCGACCGGGGCTGGGGCGGAATGTTGGACAATCCCGATTTCTGGAATGCAAGAATCCGCGCCGCCGGCTGCCTCAATCCGGCAGCGGCTCGTTCGTTCCTCCCCTACGACCTCAAGCGCACCGAGCTCGTCCTTGCTGGCCACTCGAAGGCAGCGATAATCGCCGCGACTGAAGCGGCGATCACGAAGAAAGAACTGCCTGTGCTTGAACCTGGAGCGATGTGCTACATGATGTCCAAATCGTCCTATCTGTTCGATCAGGGTGATCACACGATGTCGCACATAATGTTTTACACGGCAGACGACGGGACAGCTTGGGGAGCAAACCTCGCTAACTCTCCCATCATGGGCGTGAGCTACTGGTCCGCTTCACCGGACGCCTATTCGCAACTAAAGTCCTTCCCACGGATCTTCGTCTCCCTCATCGCCGCGGACAAATGGTCTGACGGAACACCCGCAATGCACATGTAGCCTGACTTCGCGGAATCTCGACGGCGTCGTTCGACACTCCGCTGATGAAAACGCATTTCCTTATTCCAACTGGACCGTTCCGTTCCGCACCCCGGAGGGCCTGACAAAACTTTGTGCCCTCTACGGCGGCACGTACGATGTTCTTCTCGGCCGACGCACTTACGATATTTTGGGCGCCTTCTGGCCAGCTCCCAGCGGCCCGATGTCAGACCGCCTAAACGCTGGCAGGAAGTATGTCGCGACGCACCGTGCCGAGGGGATGACGTGGGGTCCATTCGAGATTGTTGGCCCGGACCTTGCCGAAGGCGTTCGCCGGCTCAAATAAGAGCCCGGCCCCAACATCGTTGTTCTGGGCAGTTCTACCCTCGTGACCCCGCTGCTCGAAGAAGGACTCGTGGACGAGTTAGTTGTATGAGTGTTTCCCGTCCTGCTCGGCGCGGGCAAGCGCCTCTTCGCGGACGGCATCGCTCAGGCCTTTGAGTTCATCGCCACAGACACGACATCGAACGGAGTTGTACTCAGCAGGTACAAGCCCACTGGCGGCTGAAGATCAGCTGAACATGAGCAGTATTCTAGGAGCATGAACGGTGTAGCCGAGGCGATTGAGGCTGTGTGGAGGAACGAATCAGCACGCCTCGTCGCGGGCATCGCTCACGTCACGCGTGACATTGGCATCGCCGAAGAACTCGCCCAGGATGCTCTCGTCTCCGCGCTCGAGCAATGGCCCAATCAAGGCATTCCCGAAAACCCCGGTGCGTGGTTGATGAAAGCCGCCAAGTGGAGGGCCCTCGACTCACTGCGCCGCGCGCAAAACCTCGCGCCCAAACACGAAGAGATGACTCGTGATCTCGAAGCGCACCAACAGCGGCTCGGAGAAGAAATGGAACAGTCATTCGATCAGGTCATCGACGACGATATTCTGCGTCTTCTCTTCACCGCGTGCCATCCTGTGCTGGCCATCGAAGGCCGCATCGCCCTCACGTTGCGCATTCTCGGCGGTCTCACCACAATTGAGATCGCCCGAGCGTTTCTCGTCCCCGAAAAAACGATGGGCCAGCGCGTCACACGGGCCAAGAAAAGCCTCACAGACGCGCACGTGCCGTTCGAAACGCCGCGAGGGAGAGAGCTTCACGAGCGCGTCGAGTCTGTCTTGCTTGTGATCTACCTTATCTTCAACGAGGGGTACACCGCGAGCTCCGGTCAAGAGTGGTCCCGCGCCCCGCTCGTCGAAGAAGCGCTTCGCCTCGCACGCACGTTGGTCAAGCTGATCCCTAAAGAATCGGAGGCGCACGCACTCCTTGCCCTGATGGAACTCAACGCCTCACGAGCCGCCGCGCGCCGAGGAGTCAATGGCGAAGC
>CAJCIT010000115.1 GCA_903970405.1 Acidobacteriaceae bacterium
AAGCTTTTGCAAACCGCCGCCGAATGCGCCGCCCTCAAGAAACCGCGCTTTCAGAGGCATCCCCTTCTGCAGCCACCCTGCCAGATAAAAGGCAGAGGCCGGAGGATTTGCATCGCCGGAGGTGATCTCGACATCGGTGAATCCGTCACGCATAGCAAGCAACTGTTGATCCTCAAAAGCGCCGGCAATCGCCTCCCGCCAAGGCGTCAGACGGGTCCATTCCAGATCGGCGACAGACAGGCTGGGAGTCTCCCACCCATCGATGACTTCGAAAGCACCAGCCAGATCGAGGCCGCGGGTATCCACAATCACCTTCGTGGCCAGTTGAAGGATGGCGGTCAGTCCGGCGCGGTTGCCGGACGCTCCGTCGGGACTGAGGGCCGATTTCTGACGGCACCAGACCACCACCGGCAAGTCAGGAACGGTCAGGCCCAAAACGGTCGGTCCAATATTAGGCCAGCGTTCCGGGCTCGCCTCAATTTCGATCTGCTCGCAACAGATCTGTTGCGCTTTCCCAAAGGGTTTCCAGCATTGCGCCAGCACGCGGGCCGTCAAGCCATCCTCGGCCGAGCGGGTGGATCGTAGGACAATGGCGCGGCTCGGGTGCGTTTGCATGAGGTCGGTAAGGGTCTGCGAGGCAGCAAACGAATCCGTATCGTCATCGTCGGTCGCGACAAGCAGCGTCATGGCGCAGGCGCGCAGAACCGTGGGACTCCCTTTCTTGCTCTCCTCTTCTCCGAGCGACGTCCAGACTTTACCCAATTCCTTGAGAATGAGTTCCGGCTTTGCGGAATGGATAGCAGTACTCATGGAACCCTCCAGACGTGGCCCTGCCGGGCCAGCATCTCATCGGACGCCTTCGGACCCCAGCTACCGGCAGCATAGTTCGGAAAATCGAATTTCTGGTTCGCCCAGCCATCCAGAATCGGCTGCACCACTTGCCAACTGGCGTCCACCATGTCCTGGCGCGTGTAAAGCGTTGCGTCACCGGCCATGGCATCCACCAGCAGCGTTTCATAGGCCGTAGGGGAACGCTCGCCGAAGCTCGATCCGTAGTTGAAATCCATGGAGACCGGCCGCACGCGCATCCCGCTGCCAGGCGATTTGGAGAGAAAGCGGAGCGAAATCCCCTCTTCCGGCTGGATGCGCAGGATCAGCAGATTCGGGCGCGGCGTCATCAATCCCGATTTTGTGTCCTGGCGGAACAGTGACAACGGCGCGGCATTGAACTGGATCGCGATGTCGGTGACGCGTTTCGGCAAGCGCTTCCCGGTTCGGATATAAAAAGGAACGCCCGCCCATCGCCAGTTATCGACGAAAAATGTGGCAGCGGCATAGGTGTCGGTTCGCGCTTCCGGATCCACGCCGTGTTCCTGCCGGAAGCCGGGCAGATCGTCGCCGCCGACTTTCGCCGGGCCGTATTGGCCGGCCACCGAATAGAGGGGCACCTCTTCGGGCTTCATGATGCGAACGGAGCGCAGCAGCTTCGCTCGCTCATCACGCACATTATCGGCGTCATAGACCGTGGGCGGCTCCATGGTCACCGTCGCCATCACCTGCAGCAGGTGATTCTGGATCATGTCGCGCAATGCGCCCGCTTCCTGGTAGTAAGCGCCCCGGCCCTCGACGCCAATCGATTCAGCCGCGGTAATTTGCACGTGATTGACATAACGGCGGTTCCAGAGCGGCTCAAAAATGCCGTTACCGAAGCGGAACGCCAGGATGTTCTGAACGGTTTCCTTGCCCAGGTAGTGGTCGATGCGGTAGATCTCGGTTTCCCGAAACACGCCCTGAATATCGGTGTTCAGCTTCCGCGCGCTCTCCAGGTCATGACCGAACGGCTTCTCGATAATCACCCGGCGCCATCCCGCCCCGTGGTTCAGTTTCTGATCGCCCAAACGCTGGACGACATCCGCATAAAAGCTCGGCTGCGTTGAAAGGTAAAAAATGGCGTTTCCGCCGGTCTGATGATCCTTCTCCACCTCGCTCAGCTTTTTAGCGATCGCCTCATAACACGCCGGGTCCTGCAGGTCGCCGGTGACGTAATAGAGCCCCTTTGAAAAGCTCTCCCACACGGACTCGTCAAATGGCGCGTCTTCCAGAAACTTCTGGACCGACTCCTTCATCTTGGCCCGGAAATCCTCGTCAGAAAGATGCGTTCGCGAATTGCCGAGTATGGCAAAAGTTTGAGGAATGCGCCGTTCGTAAGCAAGCCGGTACAGCGCCGGCAGCAGCTTTCTCTTCGTAAGGTCGCCGTTTGCGCCGAAAATTACAATGGCGCACGGCGGAACACGGCGTTCAAAGCGCAGGGGATCCTGAAACGGATTAGCGTCTGCCATGGTCAAACGATATCACTCGCATTCACTCCCTTGAGATGCGCGTCCAGGCCATCAGGTGGCCGCATTGTGGTGAGAGAATGTCCTCAAGCGCTCACGTTACGCGCGCGGTTCAGCAGGGCTGGGAGCGAACCGCAACACTTGTCGTATGCAAAAAACACCTTTCGCTGTCGCCCTGATCGCCGACCTGATGTTCATCGTGAAGATCCAGGATGCCGCCAAGGCGATTGAACTGCCCATCAGGTTCGTGAAGACGGCGGCGGCCGTCCGGGAAGCAGCCGCGAACCATCCGTCGTTGATCCTGTTCGATCTCAACCTGGCCGGCTTTGAAGTGCTTTCGCTGGTCGCAGCGCTGAAGTCCGATCCCTCCACGAAGGGTATTCAATTGGTGGGTTTTATTTCGCATGTTCAGATTCAGGCGCGCGCCGCGGCCGAAGCCGCCGGTTGCGACCTGGTGGTGGCGCGATCGGTCTTTTCGCAGCAGCTTCCCTCAATTCTCAGGAAGTATGCGCTCAGCGCCTAGTCCCCTTTTAGACCATCGAGAGCCACTCAACGTTGAAAGAAACTGCT
>CAJCIT010000116.1 GCA_903970405.1 Acidobacteriaceae bacterium
TCTGTTCTTTGACAATCCGCCTCCAGTAAGTGCCCGCGTCACGCGACCCCACCCCAACTCCGCTCAAACGACGCCCCAGCGCGCAAAATCCACGTTCAAAAAACGCAGATTTCCATCTGCCGGCCCTTCGGGTTGATCGAATTTGAGGCCCCGCACGCACCCGAACAGTTCGTTTCGTAGCCGGGTGTAGGGCAGGCAGGGAGCGGCGCGGTGCACCGCTTGCTTACTTCACGCGCGCGGTTCAGAAGTGGGGTGGCGGGCGGTCTGCGAACACCGAGACCAGAACAACCGGTCGTTCCCTGACGGTTCGCGGCTCTGAAGGAATCTTCTGCTCTCCATAAAAATTTTGATTAGCAAAAGCCAATAAATGTACTAATATGGGAACGCACCGCGTTTGCAGGTGTTGGGTGTTTACAGGCCTGCCGTCTCCCCTCCGAGGATGGCAGGCCTCCCTTTTTGGCGGCTAGTTCTGGCCGTAATACGCGTTGGCGCCGTGTTTGCGGAGAAAATGTTTGTCGCGCAGTGTGTCTGTGAGCGCGGCCGCATCGGCGTTTATCGTGAACGTAACGAAGGCCATGTGGGCAATCTCTTCAAGCACAACGGCCATATGCGCCGCCTCAGCCGGAGTGACTCCCCACACAAACGGCGCATGGCCCGCCACCAGAACGGCTGGCGTCTCCAAGGGGTTGAGCGTCTTAAACCTCCGGATAATGGCGTTCCCGGTATTCAGTTCATACTCGGACTCAATATCCTGGGCGGGCATGGGCGCGGTGACCGGGATGGGCCCGCGAATGTAATCGGCATGAGTGGTGCCGAGGCAGGGAATTTCGCGTTGCGCCTGGCTCCACGCCGTGGCGTACCGGGAATGCGTGTGGACGATGCCGCCCAGCCCTTCAAAGGCTCGGTAAAGGGCTAGATGCGTTGCCAGATCCGATGACGGCCGCAACGTGCCTTCGACGATTTTTCCATTGAGATCGGAGATTACCATGTGAGACGGAGTCAGTTCGTCATAGGGCACTCCGCTGGGCTTGATGACCACCAATCCGTCGCTGCGGTCAAAGCCGCTGGCGTTGCCGAAGGTATATAAAACCAATCCCCGCCGAACGATTTCGAGATTGGCTTCCAGGACTTCCTCACGAAGGTGTTTCAGGTTCATATCCGCTATTGTCTGGCGTCAGCGGCAATATGCCGCAACTCGGGCAACACATCGCCGATCGCCCCCGGTGCGCTGCTTTTCGCGCCGAACGCGAAATAAAGCTTCCGGTACAGCGGAAAGAGCAGGTTGTAGGTGGCTACGGCGGCCGCTTCCGGGAGAAATGTTATGTGCGGTGGGCAGAGAGCCTTCTGCGCCTCGGCCAGAGAGGAGAAGACGCCGGCGGCGAGAAAAGCGAAGATGGCCGAGCCTAAGCTAGTGACATCGCCTTGCGGCACCAGGATCGGCTTGTTCAACACGTTCGCGTAGACCTGATTCAGGGCGTTATTGCGCTGCGGAATCCCGCCGCCGTTGATGACGCGCTGGATGGCCGCGCCGTGTTCGGCCATGCGATCGAGAATGATCCGCGTGTGGAAAGCGGTGCCCTCAATGGCGGCGAAGAACTCGTCTTCGGCCGTATGAGTCAGATTCCAACCCAGCGTGACGCCGCCCAATTCCGGATTCACCAGAACGGTGCGGTCGCCATTGTCCCAGGTCAGGCGGAGAAGTCCGGTTTGCCCGGCGCGATACCCGGCGATGCCAGCCGAGATTTGCCCTGCGCTCTGTCCCGCGCGGCGGGCAATGGCTTCGAAGATGTCGCCAACCGCGGAGAGCCCAGCCTCAATGCCCGTTCGCGCAGGGTCGACGGAGCCGGGGACCACGCCGCAGACGCCCGGAACCAGTTGGGCCGTCTCACTCAAGCCGATGATGCAGGTAGATGTCCCGATTACGTTGACGACGTCGCCCAGATCGACGCCCGCGCCGACGGCGTCCCAATGGGCATCGAACGCGCCCACCGGAATGGGAATGCCGGCGCGTAAGCCGAGTGTCCGCGCCCAATACTCGCAAAGATGGCCGGCGATCTTGTCCGAAGTCTCATAACGCCCGGCCAACTTGGAACGGATGCCCGCCAGCAGGGGGTCCACCCGGATGAGGAAGTCCTCCGGGGGCAAACCGCCGAGCGATTCGTTCCACATCCATTTGTGGCCCATGGCGCAGACACTGCGCGGTGCGCTCGCCACGTCGGTGATGCCGCAGAGAACCGCGGCGATGTAGTCACAATGTTCGAAGGCCGAAACCAGCAAGTGACGCCGGCCGGGATTGTGGCGCAGCCAGTGCAGCAGCTTTGAAAAGCCCCACTCCGAGGAGTAAGTTCCGCCGCACCATTCGATAGCCGTCAACCCGTATTCATGGGCTTTGGCGGTAATCTCGGCCGCTTCACGCCAAGCCCGGTGGTCGCACCAGAGGTAGTAATCGCCCAGCGGCTGCAATCCTTCGCCGACAGGAATGACACTTGACCCGGTGGTATCCAGGGCGATGGCCGCGACGGCCGAACCATCCAACGAAGCCGCTTCCAGCGCCTGGCGCATCGCCAGAACCAGCGCCCGCATGTGGTCGTCATGGCTTTGGGTGGCGTAATCGGGATCGCTCTTGGTGCGATGCAGCGGATATTCGGCGGCGCCCGCGCCCAAGCGGCCCTTCTCGCTATCGAAAAGCGAGACACGAACACTGAGCGTGCCGAAGTCTACTCCAGCAACAACGGTCGACATAGACGGCGCGCCTCCTACTTGTGCCAGTAGATGTCCCAACCGAGGTAGCGCGTAGCGGCTTCATACACGATTCCGCTGACGGGGGCCAGGTTGGCGGCCACGTGGTGTTCAAAGCCGTTGACGCAAATGTAGCGAAGCAAGTCCTGTAGACGCGGAATCTCCACCACGCCAGCGCCGCCGAACGTCTCAAGCGGGTCGTTGGTGAACTGGCCATCGCCCACATAACCGGTGATCTTGCCGGCCGAGTCAGTGGTGGAAAACCGCGCATAGCTCATCAGCCCCGCTTTCACGCGGCCCACGCACGTACCGAACGTATTGTCCCGGCCCACGGTGCCGGCGATGATCTGCTGGAAATCCATCTTCACTTCGGCAAAGAAGTGTTTCGGCAGGTTGCTGCAGTGGAAGCAAACAGCTTTATTCGGATCTTCGCCGTAGTTGTTGTTCCAATCGAGCAAGGCGCTGGGCGTTCCGGACGCGAGGCGCAGCGCGTGCATACCCACGGTGCCGCAGATATCCACTTCGCAGGCGCTTGAGAGCAGGTCATTGCTCATCATGCTCATGATGGTGCAGGGCACCACGCCAAAGTACTCTTCAAGCGATGTCCAGCACTGCACGGCGCTGATGACCACCTCCGTCTCCTTCATCCAGCCATCCACTACCGCGCCGAGCTTCGCCATCTTGAGCAGGGCGGACGCCGGAGTGGTGTTGGTATCGACGTAGGCGTGAATGGCGGCGAGCTTTGCCTGCGCGGCGGGGTCATCATCCTTCATCTTGTCGATGCGGCCAAGGATCTCAGACAGGTCAATGGTGATGACGGAGATCCCGCTTGATTCCAGCAGCTTTTCGCTGTAACGAACCGTGTTGAAGGCGGCCGGCCGCGCACCGATGGCGCCGATCCGCAGATTCCGCATTCCGCGAATGACATTGGCCACGCCCGTAAACCAGGCCAGATCCGTTTTGAAGATCGGCGATTGGGGCGCTTCGGTGTGGAGGGTGGTGAGTGAGTACGGAATGCGGTACTGGGTCAGGTTATTGCAGACTGACATCTTGCCGCAGAAGCTATCGCGGCGATCGGCAATGGTCATGCGCCCCGTGGAGTCGGGCGTCGCTTGAATCAGAACGGGAACATTGAGGCCGGCGAGGCGAAGCGTGTCGGCAACGGCGCGTTCGTCGCCGAAATTCGGCAACGTCACCACGATGCCGTCAATCTTCTCGCGGTGGGCTTTGAAAAGATCGGCGCAACGGCGCGCCTCTTCATAGGTCTCAACCGCCCCATGCTTCGACTGCTCAGGAGTCAGCGCGACAACATCGGCGCCCGATGCCTCAATGGCTTGGATCATATCGACCCGGCCGGTGGCTGCCAGGTGGGCGGGGAAGAAGCCGCGATTGCCGACAATCAGCCCAAACGTGTTCTTGTGTGCTGTGGACATTTACTGACCCTTTCGTTTCGGATTAAAGCGGACGCAATAGAAGCCGCCCACCAGAAGCAGGAATGCGCCCCACCAGACGCCCGCGTGGAGGTTCTGGAGGACCACCGGATGTTCAGGCGGCACGGCGAGGTTATAGAGTCCAGCGCCCAGAATAAGAATGCCGTAGATGAACAGGAGGAGGCCAATAAAGAACCAGATAGAGATAAAACCTTTTCCTTCGTGCATGAGTGGCTCCTACCAGAAAATGATATTCAAGATGAAGAACACGATAGTCACCGCAATCGCCCAGAAAATGGGACGCTGGTACAGCTTCAAGTGTCCTTCTGAGGGGATGTCTGTGGCGCCGTAGACTAAACCGGTCAGCTCGGAAAGCGGCCGTGGCTTTGTGAGCAGACTCACCACCACAGTGACGGTGACGCAGATGATCCAGGACCACAGCGCCCGGTACATGTTTTCGGCCATATCCTTGGCGTGTGGCGAAAGGGCGATGATGCGGAGCGCCGAGGGATCGAGCTTTACCCAGGCATACATGCCAATGGAGGAAGCGGTTCCGGCCAGCAGGCCCCAGAAGCCGCCGGCAGATGTCGCGCGTTTCCAAAGCATGCCCAAAATGACGGTCCCGAAGAGTGGCGCGATGAAGAAGCTGAAGAGCGCCTGCACGTAATCCATGATGCTGGCGAACTGCATGACGAAATACGCCGTGCCGATGCTGATGAGAACGCCGACAAGCGTGCACCATCGGCCCATGCTGACGTAATGCATGTCGGTGGCGTTTTTCTTGATCTGCGCGCGATAAATGTCGTAGGTCCAGACGGTGGCGAACGCGCTGACGTTGCCTGCCATTCCTGACATAAAGCCGGCGATCAAGGCGGTAATGCCGAGGCCCAGCAGACCCGGTCCGCAGTAGCGCGCCAGCATGATGGGCAGAACCTCATTGTAGGTGTGGACGCCCACTCCCTGCTGCGCCTCGCCCACCAGCTTAAAGGGAAGCACGGCCAAGCCCAGCAGGCCGGGCAGAATAACGATGAACGGCACCGCCATTTTGAAGCTCGCTCCGATGATGGGAGCCATTTTGGCGGAGCGCAGATCGCGCGCCGTCAACACGCGCTGCACCACCAGGAAATCCGTGGTCCAGTAGCCGAATGAAATGATGAAGCCGAGGCCGAGCACGATACCGGTCCAGTGAATGCCCATTGGGTTGTCACTGAAAGAGCCGAGCGTGCTCCACATGTGCGTGTAGTCCTGATCGGGGAAGTTGTGGTGAATGCGGTTGACCATGCCCTGCCAGCCGCCGGTTTCGATCAGCCCGATGATGGAGATGAGAATGGCCCCCAGCCAGATGAGGAAGAACTGCAGCACCTCGTTGAAAATGGCTGAGAGCAGTCCGCCCAGGAAGACGTAAGCGGCGACGGTGAGTGAGGAGACCCAGATGGAAAAATTGATGTCCCAGCCGAGGATGACCTTCATCACCAGCGCCATGGAGTACATATTGATGCCGCTCATGAAGACCGTCATCAGTGCGAAACTGACGGCCGCCAATGCGCGCGAGGGTTCGCCGAACCGCAGCTTGAGGTAGCCGGGGACCGAGTGCGTCCTGGAGATGTAGTAGAACGGCATCATCACGATGCCCAGGAACAGCATCGCCGGAATGGCGCCGATCCAATACCAGTGCGTGGCAAGGATGCCGTACTGGTAAGCAGAGGCGGCCCAGCCCATCAGTTCCAGCGATCCGAGGTTCGCGGCAACGAAGCTGAGGCCGGCTATCCAGGCCGTCATATCGCGGCCCGCCATGAAGAAGTCGTTGCCGGTTGTTGCAAAGCGCTTCAGGTAGAAGCCGATGCCAATGACCATCGCAAAATAAATGGCGATGACCAGAATATCGATGAAGCCCAGCGAGATGAGCTTATTGCCTGGGGAAGATTGGAGGAGAAGTGCAAGAGGCATGTCTTTGGTTTCAGTCCTCAATTGACGATGGCGCGGCCTATCGAATGTATCGCAAAGAGCAAGAGGGATTATACCGGAGGTGCGATTGTGGGGCGGGGAGGAACCCGGGGAGGGCCGATTTCCCAATCGGCCACAGGTTTTCAACCTGCCCCACAAAGGGGACGCGATAAGGCTGGGAAGCAGGACGCGATAAGATGGAGCCGACTTATGCGAACCTTTAGCTCCCTTGTTGGATTGGCGGTTTTTTTTCTCACACCCCTGGCCGCGCAGCCCGGAATGGCACAGAACACAAAGAGACTCACGATGAAATCTTTTGGCAAGACTCCCGATGGCCACGAAATCGATCTCTACACCCTGACAAATAAGAAGGGCATGGAAGTGGGCATCATCAACTACGGCGGCATCATTGTTTCGGTGAAAGCGCCCGATCGCCAGGGCCAATTCGCCGACGTCGTGCTTGGTTTCGACAACCTCGCCGGCTACCTCGCGAAGAACCCCTACTTCGGCGCCTTGGTAGGGCGATACGCCAACCGCATCGGCGCCGCGAAGTTCACGCTGGACGGCAAGGAGTACCACCTACCCGTGAACGACGGCCCGAACTGCCTGCATGGCGGCACTAATGGCTTCAACTCAAGAGTATGGACCGCCAAGGACGCGTCAACCGCGGGCGCGGGAAAAGTGAAGCTTCAATACGTGAGCGTGGATGGCGAGGAAGGCTTTCCGGGTACCCTGACGGCGACCGTGATCTATTCGCTTGACGACAATAACGAGCTTCGCATCGAATATGCCGCCACGACGGACCGGCCGACGGTCCTGAATCTGACAAATCACTCCTACTTCAACCTGGCCGGTCCAACGGGCGGTGAAATCGTCAACCATGTGCTGACTCTGGAATCGGACAAGTACACCCCGGTGAACGCCACCTTGATTCCTACCGGCGTCCTGCAGCCGGTGGAAGGCACGCCGTTCGATTTTCGCAAACCCACCCGGATTGGCGAGCGCATCGACGCTGACGATCCTCAGCTCAAGTACGGCGTGGGCTATGACCACAACTGGGTTCTGACTCACAAGCCGGGCATCATTGCCTTGGCTGCCCGTGTGGAGGAGCCGACATCGGGGCGTGTCCTAGAAGTGCTGACCGATCAGCCGGGCGTGCAGTTTTACACCGGCAACCAGTTGGACGGCACGGTCACCGGCAAGGCAGGCAAGGTCTATGCGAAGAGGATGGGTCTTTGCCTCGAAACGCAGCATTTTCCGGATTCACCAAACAAGCCCGAATTCCCGAGTGTTGTTTTGCGTCCCGGGCATGCATTCCACTCGACGACGGTTTTCCGGTTCTCCGCAAAGTAAGTGGAGGCGGGGCGCGCCCTAAGCGGGTTTTGGTGGATACGGGCGCTTTCGCGCCCTGGTGGGGACGCTCGGCTCTCCGTGAGTACTAAAGCCGGTGCTTCGCCGTGATAGCCTTTCCACCGGAGCCAATACTTCCGAACTATGTCCAGCTATATCGGCGCAGTGGATCAAGGGACCACCAGCTCGCGTTTTATTGTGTTCGATCGAACCGGGCGCATCGTCTCCGCCGCTCAGAAGGAGCATGAGCAGATCTATCCGAAGCCCGGTTGGGTGGAGCATGATCCGGAGGAGATCTGGCGCCGCACGCAGGAGGTTATTGCCTTCGCGATGGAACAACGCGGCCTCCACGCCGCCGATCTCGCCGCCATCGGCATCACGAACCAGCGCGAGACCACCGTGGTCTGGAACCGCAAAACCGGCGCGGCTGTGGCGAATGCTTTGGTGTGGCAGGATACGCGCGTAGCGCCGGAGGTCACTGAGTTCGTCAAACGCGTAGGCCAGGACCTGTTTCTGCACAAGACCGGCCTTCCGTTGAGTACCTACTTCAGCGGCCTGAAGATCCGCTGGATACTCGAGAATGTCCCTGGCGCGCGGCAGAAGGCGCGCGAGGGTGAACTTCTTTTCGGAAACATCGACACGTACCTGGTTTGGAACCTCACCGGCGGCGCAAGCGGAGGCATTCATGTCACTGATGTCACCAACGCCAGCCGAACGCAGTTGATGAATCTTGAAACGCTGGAATGGGACGACGAGATTCTGGACCTTTTTGAGATCCCGAAGCCGATGCTGCCCAGCATCCGGTCGAGCAGCGAAGAGTATGGGCAACTGAGCGCTGGACCGATGGCCGGCGTTCCTATTACCGGCATTCTGGGAGACCAGCAGGCGGCTCTGGTGGGGCAAGCCTGCTTTGACGCCGGAGAGGCCAAGAACACTTATGGCACGGGCTGCTTCCTGCTGATGAACACCGGTGAAAAGCTGGTTCGTTCAAGGCACGGTTTGCTCACCACGGCCGCCTACAAGTTCGGTGACGCGCCTATCCACTATGCGCTGGAAGGGAGCATCGCCATAGCAGGCGCATTGGTGCAATGGCTGCGCGACAATCTGGGGATGATCGCGGCCAGCAGCGATGTGGAGTCGCTCGCCCGCGGCGTTGAAGACAATGGCGGCGTGTACTTCGTGCCGGCGTTTTCAGGGTTGTACGCGCCGTATTGGAAGGACAGTGCGCGGGGCGTCATTGCCGGCTTAACCCGCTATGCCACGAAGGCTCACATTGCCCGCGCCGTGCTGGAATCGACGGCGTTTCAGACTCGCGAAGTGCTGGAAGCCATGGAGAAGGATTCGGGCATCTCGCTTCAGGTGCTGCGCGTGGATGGCGGCATGGTGGGAAACAATACGCTGATGCAATTCCAATCGGACATTCTGGACAGGGACGTGGTGCGTCCGGTGATCCGTGAGACAACCGCGCTAGGCGCTTCCTACGCGGCAGGCTTGGCGGTGGGCTTCTTCAGCGGCCTGGATGACCTACGCGCCAAGTGGGCAGCCGATCACACCTGGCATCCCGCCATGGAAGAGAACGCGCGCGAAGCTTATTACAGGAACTGGAAGAAAGCGGTGACGCGTTCGTTCGACTGGGTTGAGTAAGGGATCGAATAAGAAGGATGAGTGAAGGTCCGGCTATCGGGCCGCCACCTGCGCGCCGGGCTTTTCCGGCTCATTGCTGGGCCGCACCGATGGCACGCCCTCATCTTTGAGCGTTATCAGGAACGACACCAGCGCGTCCACCTCAGCCGGATTGAGCTGTTTCGCATAAGCAGGCATGTTGCCGCCGCCTTGAATCACCTGTCGCACCAGTTGATCGTAACTCAGGCGGGAGGCGACGCCATCGAGCGCCGGCCCTCGCTCTCCGCCAGTGCCGCCGAGCATGTGGCAATTGCGGCATTGCTTGTTCTGTAACACGGCGGCGCCGCGTAACTCCACCGGCTTGAGATGTTGAAGATACTTCACGGGCACAGCGTCGCTGCTCCAGGCATCCATCTTCGGCGACCAGGGCGCCCTTTGCCCAAGGTAAGTCAGAACGCCGAGCACCAGCATGATGAAGATCACGGCCAGCACGGCCACCGGACGGCGCCGGTAACTCTTCTCCCCGGTGCCCGAGATAAACGGCAGCGCCAGCAGGAACAGCAGCAGGATGCCAGGCGCCACGAACAGAACAAACTCCTCCATCCAATCCGGCAGCAAAGCGAGCGCCGCGAATATCGAGAGGAAGTAGAAATCAGGCCGCGGGACCGTATCCACGCGAGCCGGCGTCGGCGGACCGGAGGGACCGGATGGCCCAAAAATTCCCGCGCATGTCAGAATCGCGATGATCACGAGGCCGGCAAAGATCAGGTCCTTGCCAATGGCGTGCGGCACAAACGGTACGCCGTCCTTCTTGATGATCTCCGCATATTCGGCGTCATAAGTGGCCCGGTGAACCTCGCGGCCCGGTTGCGGGTATTCGTTAATGCCCTTGGTCAGGACCAGCCGCAGATGCAGGCTGACGAACGCAATGATGGCGCCCGGCACGATAAAGACGTGGAGCGTGAAGAAGCGCGATAGCGTCTCGCCCGCGATGATAGGCCCGCCCAACAGCAGTTGGACCATGCGGCTTCCGATCAACGGAATGCGCCCAGTGATTGACGCGCCAATACCGAGACCCCAGTAGGCGTCCTCGTCGAAACGCAATACCTGACCGCTGAATGCCATCGCCAGCGTCAAAATCATCAGGAAGATGCCGCTAATCCACGTCAGTTCGCGCGGATACTTATAGGCGCCGAATAAGAACACCTGGATCATATGCAACGTCATGATGAACACCATGAAGTTCGATCCCCAGTTATGCAAGGCGCGCAGATACAGGCCCAGAAACTGGCTGTGGTTCAGATATTGCAGGCTGGTGTAGGCCTCATTTGTGGAGGGCACATACACGAAGGCTAGGCAAGTGCCGGTAATGATCTGGATAATGAAACACAGTAAAGTCGCGCTGCCGAACACATAGAACCAGCTTCCCGCGCTCGCCGGAACGTAGTGTCCGGCCGTGGACGCGAAGAGCTTGGAGATGAACAGCCGATCGTCTAACCAGAGCGCGATGGAGCGCAGCGTTTTCATTGGCGTGCCTTGAACGGTCTGAGTATGCTTACTCGTTCGATCACGTTCGATCCTCTTCAGTAGGGTTGCTCAGGGTCGGCAGGTAACCGCCCTTGATTTGCACCAAGCCATTCTCCACCTTGGCTCGATACTTGAACAGGCCGCGAGGCGGAGGCCCGGAAGCGCGCGAGCCATCGGAATAGTAGACGCCGCCGTGACAGGGGCACATGAAAAGCTCCGACTCTTCGAACCACCGGACGGGGCATCCCAAGTGGGTGCAATTCACAGCGAAAATCTGGAACTTGTCGCCGGGCAGATGCCGGACATAGCAGGGAATATCGGCCGTCTCGCCATCCCAAGGGCGCGTGAAGGGATTGCGGTAGATCGTCAGCCGGGTCTGCTCAAGGGGAAAATCGTCGATTTTGCCCAGGGTGATCCAATCGCTTGAAATGGTCTTCCTGAAGAAACTGGAGAAGACAAAGCCGACCAGCGGAATGGCAAGCATCGCCACGCCGATGGCATTCAAAGCCGCTCCCGCGCCGAACAGAAACATGTTGCGGCGCGTCATGGGCGGCGCTTTCTCAGGCGTGTGCGAATGTTCGGACGGAGGCGGGTTCATGGGTTTTGCTCCTGTAGGTTAGTCGGCACTACCGTTATTGGCTTCACCTTGGAGTAAGTGGGCCGCAATGACGCGAGCCACGCCACGACATCCGAGATTTCCTGACTCGCGATCGGATGCGGCGGCCGATGCCGCCAATCGGGCATTCCGAAGTCGGGTCGGCCAACAACGATTGTGGTGCGCAGTCCCTGGTTGCTGGCGATGGCGACATAGGAGGGCGTCGCAACCGGGCCAAACGCCGAAGCCCCTTTGCCCGTGCCATGGCAGAAAGCACAATTCTGAAGATAGACGTGGTGGCCGCGGTCAGGGTCGCCAGGTTCCAGGCCAGACTGAATGGAATCCTCTTCAGAGTAAGGCGGGAGGGGAGGGGCGCCGGCATCCGCCTTCTTGCCCCAGTGGCTCTCCAGGCCATCCACCAGGGCATCCAGTTGCTTGCCGCTGAGCGGACCGGATTCGGATGGGCCAAAGGCAGGCATCGGCGTACCCGCGATGCCGTGCTCCACAACAGCGCGAATGGTTTCTCGTGTCACAAAGGCAAGGTAAAGCGGATCGCCGATGCGCGGACCCGGACCGTGCGTTCCGTCCGCGCCGTGGCAACCTGCGCAATTGGTGCCGTAGAGCTTGCCGAAATCCGTTGTGGTGGACGGCTGGTCCTCTTCGTTCACGGGCGGATGTCCGCAGGAGCCGGCACACAGCACGCCGAGCGAAAGCAGACCTATACCGAGGGCGTTGAGCCCGTTTGGCCGTGGCATCAGCGATCACCATGCGGCGGCGGCTGGCCGTCGTTCGGCTTGATTGGTGGCGGAAGTCCCATGCTTTCGACGCCCGCCCGGTAGGCGAACGGCCAATTCTGCATGGTCTCAATGTGGTGGGTGCGAGCGATCACGAAGCCGCCCACCAGGCCGAAGCCGAGTTGGCAGACCACGAACCAAGGCCAGTTGATGCGCTGGTTCAGCAAAGGGTTGATGAGCTCCAGCGAAGCCGCAACCAGTCCTGACCAGAAAACAGGCGCCAGGATGCCCGCCCAAAGCGGGGCGCGCTTTGGGAACATGGGTAGCGTCACGGCGTAGAGCATGCCCACCAAAATCGAGATGCAGCCGTGGCCTACGGTGGCGGCCATCAGAGCTTTGGCGTTGAATTGATTCAGCGCCACGTCGCTGGCGCGCGAGAGCTCTGGCATGACGCCGGCTGCCAGAAGATTAATGGGATACCAGATGCTGCCATGCGCAATCTGGCCGTAGAGGCAAGCCAAAATCGCCATGGCCAGCCCGCCGGCAAGTCCCCCTTTGACGCCGGCACTATAAGGATGAATCTCCTCGGGAATGCGGACACGGTGCCTGCTTTCGCCGGCTTTCAGGTTTGCCACGCTGCGGATGCTGACGCGAACGGGGTCAGCGCGTTCATACGGATGCCGGTGCGGCACGAACTCGTGCTCTTCGTGAGGAATCACCTGACGCCACCAGCCGTATGCGGCCCGGAAAGCAATTAAAAAGCCGGCAATGCTGACGGCATAGTGCGTCACCAGGCCCCCCAGCATCAGCGTGACGCCAAAGGCCATGACCATCGGCCAAAAGGACGAAGCCGGCATCTCAACGCCCTCGTCGGGGTGAGCGCCCGCGCCGTGCTGCTCGGGTTTCGAAGGTTCAGCGTCCAATGACATAGACCACCGTGAAAACAACAATCCAAACTGCGTCGACAAAGTGCCAGTACCAGGAGAGAAACTTGACTCGCCGTTCCTGGGTGGCAATCGGGAACCCGCTTACCGTTACGCCGAATACCAGTAGCAGAAAGATGAGGCCGACAATGACGTGGCTGGCATGCAATCCCACCAGCATGTAGAACGTGGTGCCGAACAGGTTTGTACCGACCGTAAAGTGCAGGTTATGGATGAAGCGATACCACTCGATGCCCGTCTGCCGCAGGAACTCGGCTCCCAGGAGGATCGTGATCGCCCACCAGATCTTGAAGCCGCCCATTCGATGGCGCGTCAGTGCGCGCTCGGCCATCACGATGGTGGCGCTGCTCGAGAGCAGGCAGATGCTGGCCCAGATCGGGTACTCAAGAATGTCCTTTGGATACGGGCCATTCAGGCTCTTGCCGATGTAAAACAGGTAAGCCACCACAAAGATAGCGAACAGAGCGGACTCGGCCATGATCAGGCAGATAATCCCGACTGTCCCTTTATCGGGTTGCTTCAGTTGTTGAACGGGAGGCAGCGTCGCGGTGGCCATGTTGGATGTCAGCGTTCGTACTTCCAGTCAGGATCTTCAGGATGCTTCAGATCCCATAGCGGGCGGCTGCTGCGCACTTCCGGGATCGCTTCGAAGTTATAAACCGGTGGCGGCGATGTGGTGGCCCATTCCAATGTCCACGCATCCCAGGGATCGTCGCCTACCTCCTTCTCCTTGAAGTAAGTCCACAGGATGTTCGCGACAAAGAGCGCGGTGGCGATAATCTGAATCGGCACGCCGATGGTGGAAATCAAGTTCCAGATTTCCCAACCCCGCCCGGCCTCATAGGTATAGATCCGCCTCGGCATGCCGAGAAAGCCGGCAAAATGCATCGGTATGAACGTCACGTTGAAACCGATCGCAAAGAGCCAGAAGTGCCATTTGCCGAGCGTCTCATTCAAGCATTTGCCGGACACCTTCGGGAACCAGTAGTACATGCCGCCAAAGAGAGCGAACAGCAATGCGCCCACCAGCACGAAGTGGAAATGCCCGACCACAAAGTACGAATCGCTGAGCTGCCAGTCGAATGACGCGACTCCCAACATCACTCCCGTCAGTCCGGCCGCCAGAAACTGGAACAGAAATCCCAGACAGAAAAGCATGGGAGTGGCCAACCTGATCCTGCCGCCCCACATGGTTCCAATCCAGTTGAAGAGCTTGATCCCAGTGGGAATGGCGATGATCAGCGTGGAGGCGGCAAAGAACGTGTTCGAAAGCGATGTCATGCCGACCGTGAACATATGGTGCGCCCACACCCCCAAACTGATGAACCCGATAGCCACTACCGCTCCCACCATGGCGGGACGCCCGAAGATCGGCTTTCGTGAGAAGACGGGAATGATCTCCGAGACGCAGGCAAAACCCGGAAAAATCAGGATGTAGACCTCGGGGTGTCCGAAGAACCAGAAGAAGTGTTGCCAGAGGACGGCTGAGCCGCCCATCTGCGTGTCGAAGAAACGGGCGCCCAGGAAACGGTCGGCCAGCAGCATGATCTGGCAAGCCGATAGCGGCGGCAGCGCAACAAGAATGAGGTACGAATCCAGGAACATCATCCACACGAATAGCGGCATCCGCGCCAGCGTCATGCCTGGGCAGCGCATGGTCAGCGTGGTCACGATGATGTTGATCGCGCTTGCCAGCGAACCGACGCCCGTCAAAAGAATGCCGAGAATCCAATAGTCTGTGGATGCGCCGCGTGAAAAAGCGCGCCCCGTCAGCGGCGAATAGGCGAACCAGCCCACGTCTGGGGCAGTACCCGCCCCTGACAATCCGCCGCCGCCCAGATAGCTGAAGTAGAGCAGCAGGCCGCCGAACAGGAAAATCCAAAAACCGAAGGCGTTCAAGCGGGGAAACGCCATGTCACGGGTGCCAATCATCAGCGGAACCAGGTAGTTCGCGAATCCGGCCAGAATCGGCATGCCCACCAGGAACACCATCGTGGTCCCGTGCATCGTGAACATGCGGTTGAAGGTGTCGGGCGCTACGAAGTGGTTGTTCGGAATCGCCAGTTGAATCCGCATCACCGTCGCCATCAACCCAGCCACCACCAGGAAGACGATGG
This sequence comes from Acidobacteriaceae bacterium, assembly GCA_903970405.1. Classification (GTDB taxonomy): domain Bacteria; phylum Acidobacteriota; class Terriglobia; order Bryobacterales; family Bryobacteraceae; genus CAJCIT01. Next base: position 15,004 of record CAJCIT010000116.1, read on the forward strand.
ACGACATGACATACATGATTCCCAGGCGCTTGTGGTCTACCGTGGCTACCCATTCGTAAAAGAGCGTCGAGAGCGACCATTCGCGGGGACGCCGAATGGGCCGGTCGAGTGGGTAATCTAACGTTGCCATGGGTTGGTGTCGCTCGCTACTTGAGGGTCTCCAGATACGCGGCTACATCCTTGATTTGCTGCTCAGTGAGTTGCATCGCGGGCATGAAGTTGCCCGGCTTCGCCACCTGCGGATCGCGAATCCACTCGCGCAGGTGCTCGGGCGTGTTTGTGATTACGCCCGAGGCCAGGGTCAGACGGCTGGCAACGTGGGTCAGATCAGGACCGAACTTTCCGCGCCCCGTGTGTCCGGCTTGCGCCGGCGTGTCCCGAATCGCATGGCAGTTCACGCAGGCCAGTGACTCGAATGTCGCGCGGCCCGCCGCCGCTGACGCGTCCTCGGCCGCAACCTGCTGCTGGCTCGCGACCCAGGCCTCGAACTCCGCCTTCTGATGGACGATCACCTTCAAGAGCATCCCCGCGTGTTGGGTACCGCAATACTCCGCGCAATTTCCAAAATAGATGCCAGTTTCGCGCGGATCGATCCACATTACGTTTTCGCGATTCGGAATCACGTCCGTTTTGCCCGCGAGTTGCGGCACCCAGAAGCTGTGAATCACATCCATCGATTGCAACCGGAGAACCGTCGGCGTCTCGCCGGGCTTTTCGCTGACAGGCACGTGCAACTCGTTCGCGGTGGTAAAACCGTAGTCCGGATAACGAATCTCCCACCACCATTGGTGGCCCACCACGGTTGCGTGAATCGCGTCTTTTGGAATGGGATGATCCTGGACACCCGCCACAACTCGGGCCGTCACCCCGATCAGCACAAACACAATCAACAGCGGAATCACGGTCCAGGCAATTTCAATCTGCGTGCTTCCGTACACCTGAGGAGGCTCTGTGAGATCATCGCCGGGGCGGCGGCGGAAGCGGAAAATCGCGTATGCGGCAACGGTGGCGACTACCAGGAAAATGCCTGCGGCGATTGAGAGAACCAAGATCGCGGATTGCCGCACCGCGTCGCCGGGCGTGGCTACAGTCTGGAATATGTTGCCGACGCGGCGTTCTTCCAGACCGGCGAGGATGGCGGGACTCAGCGTGAGGGCTAGCAGACGTCGAAACCGTTTAGTCATCGAAGGAAACGCCGCGGCGGTCAAGTAAAAATCTTGTCAGGCATTAGATGGCCACGTCAAGCTGTAATCGCCGTTATCGCAAAGTCGACTGACACAGAATGGGTTGGAGGCGAACATGGAAAAGAAGATCAAATGGGGCGTGCTCGGCGTCGCGAACATTGCCGTGAAGAAGGTCATCCCAGGCATGCAAAAAGGGGCGCTCTGTGAGGTGGTTGCCATTGCGTCGCGCGACGGCGAGCGCGCGAAAGCCGCCGCGGCGCAGCTCGGGATTCCCAAAGCCTACCCGGGCTACGAAGAATTGTTAGCAGACCCCGAGATCGATGCGATTTACAACCCTCTGCCCAATCACCTGCATGTGCCCTGGTCCATCGCCGCCGCCAGGGCAGGGAAGCATGTTCTCTGCGAAAAACCGATTGGGTTGTCCGTGAAGGAAACGCTGGAGCTGATTGCCGCCCGAGATGCCGCGGGCGTCCAGATCGGCGAGGCGTTCATGACCAGGACCCATCCCCAATGGCTGCGGGCGAAGGAGATTGCCCAGAGCGGCGAACTGGGCGAAGTGAAATCGGTGCTGGGCGCCTTCAGTTACTTCAACGCCGACCCGGCCAACATCCGCAACATTCCCGAGTGGGGCGGCGGCGGGCTGATGGATATCGGTTGTTACCCCATCACTATGTCGAGGTTTCTCTATGGCCGGGAGCCCAAGCGCGTTCTGGCCTCGATTGAGCGCGATCCCCAGCTCGGCACGGACCGGCGGACTTCGGCCTTGCTCGATTTCGATCCTGGCGAGTGCGTTTTCTCCTGTAGTACCCAGTCAGTGGCCTTCCAGACCATGCAGATCCTGGGGACCAAGGCGCGACTTGAAATCGAGATTCCCTTCAACGCCCCTCCGGACCGCCCGTGCCGGATCGACATCGACACGGGGAAAGACCTCTTCGGCGGCGGCCGGCGTACGGAGGAGTTCGCCGTCTGTGACCAATACACGCTTCAGGGCGATGCCTTCTCAAAAGCGATTCTTGAAAACAGTCCGGCGCCGGTGCCTCTTGAAGACGCGCTGGGCAATATGGCGGTGATTGAGGCTCTGTTTCGGTCGGGCGAGTCCGGGTGTTGGGAAAGACCGAACAGCGGGGCGTAGTGGCTCAGCAGGCTAAGCCCGCGCCACGTGTAAACATGAGAGTCTAAGGATTATGCACGCGAACGTACTTGTTACTCACCTTCGTTATCACCGTTGGGCTACCGGACAGGTGCTCAAGCAGGTACAGGAACTGGACGCGGAACGCCAGATGCGAAATCTGCAGGGTTCCTTCGCCTCGTTGTACGACACGGTGGCCCACCTGTTTCAGGCCGATTCGATCTGGTTGGACCGGCTGGAGGGAAAACCGGTGCGATCACGCGAGGAGTATGCGGCCCCAGGCTGTACTTATGACCTGGGTGAGGCCTGGCTCCAGGTGCTTGACCGCATGACTCACTTGGCGGAAGGTTTGGGCGAGGACCAATGGGACAACGTCATTTCTTACAAGCTTCTCTCCGGAACCCCCTCCGAGAATTCGTACTGGCAGATTATTCTGCATGTGGTGAACCACGGGACCCATCATCGTGGACAAGTGACCCATATGCTGCGGCAGCTTGGTGAGAAGCCCCTGAGCCTGGATTTGATTGGCTTCTACCGGGCACATCCTCAATATGCCGAGGCTCATTCGCCGCAATTGCAGTCTTAGCGGTTTCGAACGGACCGGGACGGATTAGCGATTTCGCTAGACTGAAGGTTGCTGGCGCCATGGTAAACCATTACAACGCCGCGGCCCACGACCCAGTTGTTGCGATCTATCCCGGTTCCTTCGATCCGATTACGAATGGGCATTTGGACCTTATTTCGCGCGGCGCCAAACTGGTGGACCGGCTGATTGTGGCGGTGTTGCGAAACTCATCGAAGGCGCCACTATTCACCGTGGCGGAACGGCTGGAGATGCTCCGCGGCGCGACCGGCGGCTTTTGCAATGTGGAAGTGGACTCGTTCGACGGATTGCTGGTGGATTACGCCGCCCGCCGGAATGCGAGGGCGATACTGCGCGGCATTCGGGCCATCTCCGACTATGAGCATGAGTTGCAGATGACGTTGATGAACCGCCGGTTGCGCCCTGAAACGGACACCATCTTCCTGATTGCAGGCGAGGCGTTCTCGTTCGTCAGCTCGCATCTGGTGAAGGAAGTGTTTGCGCTGGGCGGGGACATCTCGGGATTGGTCCCGAAGGCGGTGGAAGAGCGGTTGAAAGAAAAGCAATTACTGAAGGAGAAAGGCTAGTCAGATGAACGTGCAAGCCACATTGGAAATCTCAGAACGGATTTCAACCATCAGCGTGTCGTCCACGATGAAGGTGGCCGCCGATGCCGACCGGTTGCGGCGCGAAGGCGTCGACGTCGTCGACTTTGGAGCGGGCGAACCGGACTTCCCCACGCCGGACAATATCAAACAGGCGGCCATTGCGGCGCTGGCGGCGAATTTCACCAAGTACACGCCGGCTGGGGGCACGCAGGAGCTGAAGCAGGCCATCGTTGAGCGCCACAAGCTGGATTTCGGCACGGATTATTCAGCGGCCGAGTGCCTGGTGACGGTGGGCGGCAAACATGCCATCTTCAATCTGACTCAGGCCTTGATCGATCCCGGCGACGAGGTAATCATCCCCGTGCCGTACTGGGTGACTTACAAGGACGTGGTCAGCTACGCGGGCGGATTATGCGTTTTCGTGGATACCGATGAGGCGAACGGCTTTGAGCTGACGGCGGCCATGCTGGAGCCGCATCTGACCGGCAAGACGAAGCTGGTAATCATCAACTCGCCGAACAACCCCAGCGGCTCAGTGCTTTCAAGGGAGGAGTTCCTCCGGATCCACGAATTGACGTCGAGCCGCGGTGTCCTTCTGATGACCGATGAGTGCTACTGCCAGTTCCTCTACGACGACAAACCGTTCTCCATTGCCTCCGCGCCGGGAGCGAAAGAGGATGTGGTGGTGGCCGGGTCGCTTTCAAAGACTTATGCGATGACCGGTTGGCGCATCGGCTTCGCCTTGGCGCCCGCGCCGATCGTCAACGCGATGAATAAGCTGCAAAGCCACAGCACTTCGAACCCGACCTCGATCGCCCAGAAGGCGGCGGTGGAGGCGATGAGAGGCTCGCAGGCTTCGGTTCCGGTGATGTTGGCCGAGTACCGGCGCCGCCGCGACTTTGTGATCGACAGGCTCCGCCAGATTCCAGGCGTTTCGATCCGGGTTCCGAAGGGAGCCTTTTATGCCTATCCCAATATCAGCGTGGCGTATCGCGGGGGCCAAGTGAAAAATTCGATGGAGTTTTCCCAAAAGCTGCTTAACGAAGCTCACGTGGCGGTGGTTCCCGGCGAAGCCTTCGGCACCAACGATCATATCCGGATTTCGTATGCCACTTCGATGCACGAGCTGGAACGCGGGCTGGACCGGCTGCATCGGTTTATCGAGAAGGTGAGCTAGGACGAGAACTGCGCGTTTACCCGATTGCTCACGCACGCGGTTCAGAAGCGGCGGGTGCGGGCATCACAAATCAGCGCGCTTTCCGAGGCGGGGCGCATTCCAGACATCATGAACGTGAACGATGAATGAACGGCGGCCGCGGAGAGCGGCACTTGTCTTCCCCGCGGTTATGATTTTGGGGATCTTGCTCGCCGGCTGCGGTCCGAGTGCTGACCAGTCGCTTGGGGAAGCTTACGTAGCCCCAGTCACTTTGGGGCTGCGCCGCGAGCTATCGGACAAACATAATGCCTCGACCATGCTCAAGCATGGCGATCGGGTGAGAATCATCGACGTCAAGCGCCGGTACGTCAAGGTGCGGACGGATGGAGGCGAAGAGGGCTGGGTGGATTCCGGGCAGTTGCTTAGCCCGGAGCAGATGTCAGCATTTCGCCTTGCCACGAAGGCCGCGTCGGCCCTTCCATCTCAAGGGGCGGCCACGGCGAGCGAGGCGCTGAATGCGCACATCGAACCTAACCGGCAATCGCCATCCTTCATGAAGATTCCCGAAGGCGGCGCGGTGGTGATTCTGGCGCACAAAGCGTCGCTGAAGGCCGCGGGGCCGGCGCCAGTGAATCCTCTGAAGATTGTCAAGCCGCAGCCGCCGGCGCGAAAGCCGAGGAAGGATAAGGCCCAGAACGCGCTTCCGATGAAGCCGCCGAAACCGCCCGCTCCGAAGGTTCCAACCGATTGGAAGGATCTCTCGGCGGAGCGAATTCCGGGCGAGGAGTCCGAGAACCAAGCCCGGTCCGCGCCAGCGCCGAAGGAATCTGCCCGGAGCGTAAAGAAAGCTGAAAGCACTCCTGTGAATGTACTGGAAGACTGGAGCCTGGTCAGAACCGCGGACGGGCAATCGGGATGGGTGCTCACCAGAAACTTGAACATTTCTATTCCGGATGAAGTCGCCCAATACGCCGAGGGCAAACGGATCGCGGCCTATTTCGACCTGGGAGCGGTCAATGACGAAGAGAAGGGCAAGAAGCATAACTGGCTTTGGGCCATCTCCTTGAATCCGGAAGAGCATGACTTCGATGCGCTGCGCGTCTTCATTTGGAGCCGGCATCACCACCGTTATGAGACGGCCTGGCGCGAGCGGGACATTGAAGGGTATTTCCCGATTGACGTAAAGCCTGGCGATGGCGCCTCACCAGACCGGGAATTTTCGGCGATTGTGCGTGACGACGACGGGAAGTATTGGCTGCAACACTTCGTTTTCGACGGCACCCGAGTGCGATCAACCGGGAAAGAGGCTTACACGCCGGCGAGTCAGGACGGATTGACGAAGGCTGCGCCCTTACCGGTAGAGCAGATGGAGCGTAAGGCGCCTCAGCCGGGTTGGTTCGCGCGGCGATGGGCAGCGATGAAGAAAGCCTTCGGCCGCTGAGGCGCGCGCCATCAAATCCGGATAAAGACCTTGTTCTTGTACAGCCAATACAGGCACAACCAGAAAATGCCGAGCACCGCCGCGCCTTCGAAGAACGGCAGCAGGGCCGCGCCGAAGAACCCGAAAAAACCAGGCCCGAGATTCGTGTGCAGGGTTCTGACGATAAACCCTTCCCACAAATGTGCAATCAGGTAGGCGGCGATGGAATTCATGCCGACTACCACCAGTGGAAACGCCCATTTCCGCCAGTTACGCACTTCAATTATCCAGGTAAATGCCGCCAGGAACAGAAAGCATACGCCGCCGCTGAAGAGGGTCCAAGCCGGGGTCCAGATGCGCTTTACCACAGGGCAGATGCCCGTGAAGTGAAGCAGCAGTCCCAGGGCGACACCGGCCACAGCCGCCACCAGATACTTGCGAATGGCTTGCCTCGGGGGAACGGTACGGGTCCACTCGCCCGCGATGAGGCCCAGGATCATAGTCCCCAAGGTAGGAATGAAACTCAGCGTCAAGTATCCGCCGCCATTGTAGGAAAATGGGCTCAAACGTGGAAAGAGGTTCAGAAACCACTGGTCAAACGCATTGCCCAGATTGCTGTTCTTGTTCCAATGCGAGGCGAACCCGGAGAAGTTGTGCGCCACGTTCCAGTCCGGCGGCACACCGACTGCCGCCCAATTGAAGTTCGGGCCTGGGGCCGGATAGAAAGCCCATGCTGCCCAATACGCCAAAAGGATCGCCCCGAGCGCAATCCGTTGCCAGCGCTGTCTTGCAAACCACCCCACCAGGAAGAGAATCGGATAGCCCAAGCCGATCTGCGTTAGCGTGTCTTCAAACGTGAAATTCGTGATTTGGCTGGATGTCGAGCGCAGCAGGATGCCCAGCGCCACCAGCAAGAATGACCGCCACAAGGCGTGCAGAAAGAGTTTCCCGGGCTCTTGCCCCTTCGCCCGCCTGCTGGCAATGGAGTACGGCAGCGCGACGCCAACCAGAAACGAGAACGAGGGCTGAATCATGTCGTGCAACGAACAACCCGCCCACTCGACGTGCGTCTGATGGTACGCGAGCACGCTCCAAAACCAATTCCCCGGAAGGGCCTTCGAGACATCCGCGAAGCGCAGCACCTCGCCCATCATCAAGAGCATCACGAGGCCGCGATAAGCGTCCACAGCCTGATTTCTGAAGGCCTTCGGCGACGCGGATTCCGGGACGATGCTCTCGCCGGCGTTCAGAGTCGCGGAAGCCATGCGGATCAGCATACTACCGTCATAGCTCGGAAGCGTCGGCGACTAAGTCAAGCAATGCCCATAGGGGACGATTGCCAATCGGCCCCCACATGCGGCCGAGTCTCATCCATACTGAAATCAGCTCCGCAAATCGCTATGACTTCAGTCCGCATCGGTACTGTATATCTGATTGGCGCGGGGCCGGGAGATCCGGACCTGCTCACCGTTAGGGCTGCGCGCGTGCTCGGCCGATGCGATGTTGTTCTCTACGACCGCTTGGTCAGCTCCGGCGTTCTCGCCCTTGCGAAGCCGGACGCCGAGTTGATTTTCGTCGGCAAGCATGAGGGGCAGCAGGAGCCTGTCCAGAGCAAAATCTTTTCGCTGATTCTCGATCGTGCTCTTTCCGGAAAGACGGTAGCGCGTCTCAAGGGCGGCGATCCGCTGGTCTTCGGCCGCGGCGCGGAGGAGTGGGCTCTAGCGGTGGAACGCGGCATTCCGGTGGAGTTCATCCCCGGCGTTACGTCCGCCATCTCGGTTCCCGGTCTCGCCGGCATTCCTCTTACACACCGCGAGATCTCACAAAGTTTCACCGTCATCACCGGGCACTGCTCGCAAGGACTTCAGCAGGATTGGTCCCGCTACGCCAGAATCGATACTCTGGTTGTCCTGATGGGCGTCAAGAACCGGGCCTTTATCGCGCAAGCGTTGATCGAGGCGGGACGCGACGCACACCAGCCTGTTGCTTTTATCGAACACGGCGCAACTCCCGCGCAGAGAGTGGTCATCAGCGACCTTCAGTCGGTGGCGCGAGGGCATGTTGATGTGGGAAACCCGGCCGTTTTTGTGATTGGCGAAGTGGTCGGGCTGCGCGAGAAGCTTGCCGCCATCTCGGATTCCAAGAATCTGACTGAAGAATTGTTCGTTTGACTCAACGCGAAGCCGTGAAGGCCGACGCCGCTTCCCTCACCAGGAGCCCCATTTTAGGGTGGCTCGGCTCCATGGCGGGCGGAAGGCCTTCCTCTTTCAGAAACGCCGTGGAAGTCGGCCCGATGGAAGCGATGAAGGTTCGGCGCAGAGCCTTGACCACTGCTTCACGCTGCCCCCGCCCGTCGGCGAACTGCAACAAATGTTCCAACTGCGCCGATGTGGTGAACAGCACTACGTCCACGCCGCCCGTCAGCAGTCTGGCAACGCTTTCGGCGAGTGGACCCGTATCCGCTGGAAGCTTCCATCGATAAACTTCCACGCACGAAACTGTCCGCCCCTGCGCGATCAGGGCCGCCACCAGCTCCGTGCTGGGCCGTCCGTACTCCTGGACGGCCACCGACTTCTCGGTCCGTCCCTCCACCGCAACCAAGACTTCACGCCAGGTATTCGGCTCCGGAACGGGCACCGCCACTGGAACGCCCCACTCGCGAAGCACCGCTATCGGCTTCGGACCCCGCGCCACAACGGTGACTCTTCGCAAAGCGTCGCGAAACCGCGTTTCCGGGGCGCGCGTGGCCAGCACGCGGTCCAACAGCCGCGCACCCACGCCGGTGAGGAAAATCATCATGTCGAAGGCGGCGCCACTCAGGCGGTCTGCAAATTCGAAAGCCTGCTCATTGTCTTCGATCGGAACCTCAATTAACGCCGGGGCAACGAATGGCACGCCGCCATTCAATCGGATCAGTTCCGCCATCTCCGTTGCGCGCCTGCTTTCGAATGAGAGAACCCTCGCTCCACCGAACGGCATATCAACTCATTGTAAAAGCGAAGCTCAATGCGACGGTGGATTCAATCCATCCCAGCGGCTATCGCCGACCGAGGTGTAGTTTGGCGGCAGGGTCTTGAAATCGGGCCGGCTCAGGCCGTTCAGGTCGTAGACCACCTTGCCGCCTTTCACCGTGAGTTCACAGATGAACTTGCGGTCGCCTGACATCTTTGCACCGTAATGATCTGTGAATCCGAATTGACCCCTTTCAATTCGTAACACTGCCACGTCAGCCGCCGCGCCCACGGTCAGGTTTCCCAGTTCCTCATGATGAATCTCACGGGCCGGATTCCAGGTGGAACGCACAATCACCTCATCGGGCGTCAGGCCGAGCAGCAGAAACTTGCTCATCACGTTCAGCATGTCCTTCATGCCCGCATTCATGCTGCCGATGTGCAAATCGGTTGAGATCGAGTCCGGCAGAAAGCCCTCTTTGACGGCCGGAACGGCGATGCGCCACGCGAAGCTGCCCCCACCGTGGCCCACGTCGAAGATGATGCCCCTCTTGCGCCCCTCCCACATGCCGGGATTCACTTTACCGTCGACCAACTCATCGCGCAGGCCTGAGTAACAGTGGGTATAAATGTCGCCGGGGCGTAGCTTCTTGGTCAGCAACTCAGCCAGGGGGCGCTCGGCCTTGTTCGTGCCGAAATCCACCATCACCGGAATATTGGCGAGCTTCCCCGCCTGCACCGCATTCTCAACGGGGGTCCATTCGGGACCCGAATAGTGCGCCGTCTTGATTCCGACAATCAGCCCGGGATACCTCCTGGCGAGCTCCGCGGCGGGTTCAGGCGCCATGTCAGCGAGGTTGTCTTCAAACTTCGGGCCGCGCATTCCCGCCCCCACGATATTGAGGAAAGCCAGGACGCGAGTCTTCGAGCGGTCAATGATGTGCAGTTTGAAATCCTCGAAGTTCCGGGCGCCTGACGAGCCCGCATCCGCAACCGTCGTGACTCCGTTGCGCAGCGTAAAGCCATCCGGGAAAAGGCCGTTATCGCCCGCATACGAATGCGCCTCACCCGTCGACCCGTAGACATGAACGTGAATATCGATCAGGCCGGGAGTCACATAGAGCCCGTTCACATCCACGGTCTTGAGAGCAAGGGCAGGGTCGATGGCCGGGGCAACAGCGGCCACTTTCCCGTCCAGGATCGCCACATCGCGGATCGCGGAAAGTCCGTTCTTTGGGTCCACCACATGACCGCCCTTTAAGAGAAGGTCGTAGGCCGGCCGAGCCGCCGCAGGCTGCGGATGTGCCGGGCCCGGACCGGCGACAACCATTGCCGCCGCAACAAGAAAGCTCGCGAGGCTGGTTATAGCCGCCCGCCGTTTTCGTCTGATCGAAACTCTCTTCATTTGCATTCATCAAAAGCGCCCGCGACCTCAGAGCCGCGACCGTCAGGGAGCGACCGCGGAAGCAAGTCTCGGCGCGGAAACCGTTCGCTCCCTAACGGTCGCGTCTCGGTCGAAATATGTTCGAGTCCATTTGTTCGCGAGTCACCCCTAAAGATACACTGGTGGAACTTAAACCCATGGCGACTGACCGACGACAATTTCTCGAAACTGCGTTCCTGGGCGCGGCCGCGACACTGGCCACCTCAGTGAGTCAAGCCGGCACTTCGAAGCTCGGCATGCCCGGACCGTACCGCGGGCGCGTGATTGCCGTTGAGCATTCCGGCTGCATTGCCTCAGGCGTTTACCGGCGCGAGCCGATCGAGCAAATGATTCAACGGGGCATGACGGACCTGACCGGCGCCCCGTCGTGGCAGGACGCCTGGCGCACGATGTTCGAAAAGGGCGATGTCGTCGGCATCAAGGTCAGCCCCGTGGGCGGGGCAAAGCTCTGTTCCGATGCGACGGTGCTACACGCTATTCTCGATGGCTTGAATGCCGCGGGAGTTACAGATCGCAACGCGATCGTCTTCAATCGCTACCGCGAGGAGGCCGTGGAGGCCGGCATCCTGGATTGGCTGCGGCCCGGCGTCCGCTTCGAAGCCGCTTCTCCCCGTTATGACGAGCACCAGCAGGATATGGACGGCTACGACGAAAAGCATTTTATGGAGATGGCGATTGTGAAGGGGGGCGACGATCCGAACGATCCCCGGTCGCGCCGCTCCTACGTTTCGAAAACAGTTACTTCCCACGTCAACAAGATCATTAACCTGCCGGTATTGAAGCACCACCAGTCGGCCGGCGTCACCATCACGCTGAAGAACATGTCCCACGGTTTCGTCAACAATGTGAACCGCAGCCACATGACGCCCACCGCCAACGCTTGCGGCATGTTCATTCCTTCCGTGGTCAGTTTGCCCATCATCCGCGAAAAGGTGGTTCTTCACGTCGTGGACTCCGTGAAGGCCTCCTACCACGGCGGGCCCAGCAGCAAGCCGGCGTACGTGTGGGAAGCCAAGACGATGTACTTCGGCACCGATCCCGTCGCTCTGGATAAGACCGGCTGGAAAGCAATTGACGCCAAACGAAAAGAGGTGGGCATGGCGCCCATCGCTTCCTCGAAGCCTGACAAAGACAGCCACTACTTGAACTGCCAGGTGGAACACATTGAGATCGCCGGCATGATGGGCTTGGGCGAGTTCAACGACGACAAGATCGACGTGAAGCGGGTTAAGCTGGCCTGACTTGCCAGCGCGGGTCTACGCTGAGACCCGCGCTGGCCGCCCCTTATTGAAGCGGGAGATCGCCCGAGCCGTTTTCAGTGGTCAATTCCGTTTCCGGAATCACCGATGCCGCAGCTACCTTATCGGTATCGTCCATGCGCACCAGGCGCACGCCCTGCGTGGAGCGGCCAGCCTGCCGAATCTCGCTCGATTCCAGCCGGATGATCTTGCCGTCCTTCGTGATGATCATCAGATCGGTGCTCTCCTTCACCGAAAGCACGCCCACCACTTTGCCGACCTTGGTGGTGGTCTTCATATTGATGACGCCCTTGCGGCCACGAGCGGTCAGGCGGTAGTCTTTGAGCGGCGTCCGCTTGCCGTAGCCGTTCTCAGAGATAGAAAGAATCAATCCGGACTCTTCCACCACTTCCAGGCCCACCAGGTAGTCGCCTTCTTCCAGATCCATTGCCCGGACGCCCCGCGCCTGACGCCCCATGTGACGCACTTCGTCTTCATTGAAGCGGATGGCCATGCCCTTATGCGAGCCGAGGAAGATGAAGTTGCCCCCATTGGTGATCTTCGCCCCTAGCAATTCGTCGTCGTCATCCAGGCCGATCGCGATAATGCCGCGCGCCAGCGGATTGTCGAACTCGGTGAGTTCGCACTTCTTAATGACGCCGTGCTTCGTCACCAGGATGATGAACTTGCCTGGGACGAACTCCTTCACGGCGAGGAACGCCTTCACTTCTTCGTCCGGCTGCAAGCTGATCAAGCCGGAGACGTGCTTGCCCTTGCCAGTGGTGCCGGCGTCGGGAATCTCATAAATCTTCAGCCAATAGACCCGGCCCTTGCTGGTGAAAATCAGCATGTAGGCGTGGGTGGAGGCGATCACCAGATGGTCGACTACGTCCTCGGATCGCGTGCCCATGCCGATGCGTCCCTTACCGCCGCGGACCTGCCGGCGATAGGTGTCCACTGCCGTGCGTTTCAGGTAGCCGCCACGGGAAACGGTAACGGCTACGTCTTCCACTTGAACCAAATCTTCCAGCCGGATCTCGCCGGTATCTTCGATGATTTGCGTTCGGCGGTCGTCTCCGAACTCCTTCTGCACTTCCTTCAGTTCCTTGACCACAACGGCCTTGAGGATCTTTTCGGAACCCAGGATTTCCAGGTATTCGGCGATCATGCGCTGGATTTCGGCCAGATCGTCAATGATCTTCTGCCGCTCCATGCCGGTGAGGCGCTGCAACTGCAGTTCGATGATGGCCTGCGCCTGGCGGTCGGAAAACTCGAATGTGGTTACGAGGCCTTCGCGGGCCTCCTTCGGCGTCTTGGCGGCGCGGATCAAGCTGATGACGGCATCCAGATTATCCAGCGCCTTTTGAAAGCCGAGCAACAGATGTTCGCGGTCGCGCGCTTTGCGAAGGAGGAAATCGGTGCGCCGGCGAACCACGTCGATGCGATGCTCAATGAAGCGCTTAATGGTGTCGACCAGGCCCAGTTCGCGGGGCTGGCCGTGAACGATGGAGAGCATGATGACGCCAAAGTTGATCTGCATCTGCGTGTGCTTATACAGATTGTTGAGAACGACCTCGGCCTGCTCGCCCCGTTTCAGGTCGAAGACGATGCGCATGCCGTCGCGATCGCTTTCGTCGCGAACATCGGAGATCCCTTCAATCTTCTTTTCCTGGACCAGCGAGGCCGCATGTTCGATGAGGCGCGCTTTATTGACCTGGAACGGAATCTCAGTGACGACGATGGCCTCGCGGTCCTTGCCTAGTTTCTCCGTGGCCGCTTTGGAACGAAGCTTCAGGCTGCCGCGGCCGCGGGTGAAGTAGTCGATAATGCCCTGACGGCCGAGAATGAAGCCGCCCGTGGGGAAATCCGGACCGGGCACCATCTCGATGATTTTCGCGAGCGGCGTGTGCGGATCGTTCATCAGCGCAATGGTGGCGTCGATGATTTCGCGCAGGTTGTGCGGCGGAATGTTCGTGGCCATACCGACGGCGATGCCGGAGGAGCCATTAATCAGCAGGTTCGGGACGCGCGTCGGCAGGACTTCCGGCTCCTGTTCGCTGTCGTCGTAGTTGGCCTTGAAGTCTACCGTCTCCTTGTCGATGTCCTCCAGCAAGGTGGCGCTGATTTTCGCCAGGCGTGCTTCGGTGTACCGCATCGCCGCGGGCGGATCGCCATCCACCGAGCCGAAGTTACCTTGCCCATCGATGAGCGGGTAGCGCATGGAGAAGTCCTGCGCCATGCGGACCAGCGAGTCATAAACAGGCGCATCGCCGTGCGGATGGTACTTGCCGAGCACGTCGCCGACGATTTTGGCGCACTTGCGCGGCGGCCGGTTATGGTGCAGGCCCATTTCATGAAGCCCGTAGAGGATGCGACGATGAACCGGTTTCAAGCCATCGCGGACATCGGGAAGAGCCCGCCCGATAATTACGCTCATGGCGTAATCGAGGTACGAGGTCTTCATCTCGTCTTCGATGTTGATGGGAATGAGGTTCTTGTTGTTGTCCGGGAACAGGGGGCCACCGGCGGGGGGGGCGCCGCCACCTCCATTCACGGGAGGGGCGGCATTCTTAGGTTCGTCTTGATCTGCCAAACAGGGACTCCTCAGTTGCCTACGCCGCGATGCAAGTGACTGAAAAACCGTAACTTGTACGACGGCGTGTGAAAACCCTATTGTATCAAGTCCGGGCCGAAAAGGAGGTGAATTTGCCGGCCGTTTGTCGGTGAAGACGCACTTTCCGCCCAGTCCGCGCAGTCACACCCGCGATACCAAGTCATAATGTTGTTCGGCCCACTCTCAGGAGTCAGACCGATCGTCATACCAAATAGTCAAAACCCAGGAGGAAACGATGAGCAGCGGACGGAGACAGTGGCAGGCCCCCGGGCGAGCAGGCGTCCTGGCGTGTCTGGCGATTACGGTGGCGGGCGCCTTCGCCCCAGAGAGCAGAGCCCAGGAGCAGCAGCCCACGGCGCAAGAAGTGATCGACCGGATCAAGGCTCACGTGGGCATTCCGTGGCGAGCTGAGACGGTGGACACGTTCAAAGCGGGCGATCCGGCCACGCGAGTGACCGGAATCGCCGTGACCATGATGGCCACTCTGGACGTTCTAGAGCGCGCGGCCGACCGGCGATTGAACCTGGTGATTACACACGAGCCGACGTTTTACAGTCACCAGGACAAGCCCGACGGCCTAGCGGAGAGCGACGCGGTGTGGGCCGAGAAGCGCGCCTTCATTGAGAAGCACGGCCTGGTGGTATGGCGCTTTCACGATCATTGGCACCGCCGGGCGCCCGACGGCATCCTGGCCGGCATGGTGAGCGAGTTGGGATGGGAGAAGTATCAAAACGCCGAGAATCCGCATTTGTTCGACCTTCCGCCAACGACGGTGCAGGGACTGGCGGCGTTCGTGGCTGAGCGGTTGCAATCTCCGGTGGTGCGGGTGGTGGGCGACCCGCGCATGCCGGTGCATGAAGTGGCCCTGAGTCCCGGCGCCGGCGGCTTCGCCGGTGAGGTGAAGGCCCTGGCCATGAAGGATGTGGAGGTGCTGCTGGTGGGTGAAACGCGCGAGTGGGAGACCGTGGAATACGCAGCGGACGCAGTGACAGAGGGAAAGAAGAAAGCCCTGATTGTCATTGGACACGTGCCGTCGGAACAGGCTGGGATGGACGAGTGCGCCCGCTGGCTTAAGACGTTCGTCAAAGATGTGCCGATTGAGTTTGTACCCACGAAGCAGCCGTTCTGGACGCCGGCGCGTGTCCCATTAGCGAGGCCCTGAAAACTTTGGCGCCATACTTAAACACCCTTCAAGGGCAGGTTTTGTAAGTACACCTACGAGCCTCGCCGGCTAAAGCCTGTGCCACCAGGCACCTGCAGGCTATTTGGTGGCGCAGGCTTTTGTCTGTGGTTGGAAATGTAGAAACTCCAGTGTTTGTAAATTACACTTACATGGCTAAGAACTAGAACGTGTTCTTTGAGCGCGTTCGCTAAACTAAAGGCACGCTCAACCGCACCACTTGGCAGCCGTTTTCCCCTGGCCCATGAAAATGCTTTCGATTGTAGTCCCCATTCACAACGAAGAGCCGGCGATTCTGCCGCTCTATGACCGCTTGACGACGGTGCTTGAACGGCTGAAGAAACCCTACGAAATCATCTTTATCGATGATGCGTCCACTGACCGCAGCTTCGATCTGCTCTCAAATCTTGTAGAAACCGATCATCACCTGAAAGTGATGCGGCTGCGGCGGAACTTTGGCCAGACGGCGGCGCTTTCGGCCGGTTTTGACGAGGCCCAGGGCGAGGTCATCATTTCGCTTGACGGCGACTTACAGCACGATCCGGACGACATCCCGCTGCTGCTCGAAAAGATCGATGAGGGCTTCGATATCGCAAGCGGCTGGCGCAAGAACCGCGTCGACAACGCCGTCACACGCAGAATTCCCTCGCGCATCGCGAACTGGATGATGCGGAAGAGTTCCGGCGTCGACCTGCACGATTTCGGCACCACGTTTAAGGCATATCGCGCGGAAATCCTGAAGGACATCAATCTATACGGCGAGCTGCACCGGTTCATACCGGCGCTGGCGAGTTTCTACGGCGCCCGTATCGCCGAGGTGCCCATCCGGAATATTGAACGCCCAAACGGCGCCTCTCACTACGGTTTGGGCCGCACGTTTCGAGTCTTCTTCGACATCGTCACGATTAAGTTCCTGCTCACCTATTTGACGCGGCCCATGCACTTCTTCGGCAAGTGGGGTTTGGCCGGCATCGCCCTGGGTGGCCTGGTGATGCTCTACATGCTGATTGAGAAGATCATCGGGCACGACATCATCATGGAGCACGGGCCGCTGCTGGTGGCCGGGGCGCTGCTGCTGTTTGCGGGAATCAGTTTCTTTTCCACCGGGCTGATGGGCGAGGTTCTGATGCGTACTTACTTCGAAAGCCAGGGCCGGCGCATTTATGCCGTCCGGGAAGTGCGCTGCCGCCGCGAGCCTCAGGTGACCGATGGCGCTCGTTGACCGTTTTGCCGGCGTGATCTTCGATTACGGTGGCGTGCTGGCCTCCCATCAAACAGAAGAAGACGCGGCGCGGCTGGCCGAAACGGCCGGGATCGACGCTGCCCGCTTTCACGAACTGTATTGGGGAGACCGGCACGCCTATGACAGGGGTGACGTAAGCGGAACCTCCTATTGGATGCGGATCGGCCAACTGGGCGGCCACGTTCTGGATGACGCCACCATTCAGATGCTCATCGGCCTGGATAGCCGCTCGTGGATGCATTTCTTCAAAGAGATGTATGAGTTCGTTGCGCAATTGCGGGCCGCGGGAAAACGTGTCGCGGTGCTCTCAAACATGCCTTTGGAGTTGGGCGAGGCGATCAAGGCCGGCGGTTTCGGCTTTTCGGGCTTCGACCACGTGACGCTTTCCTATGAGGTGCGCTCGGCCAAGCCGGAGGCGCCTATCTACCGGCACTGTTTGGACGGGCTTGGCACCCCGGCGGCGGAGACGCTGTTCTTGGACGATCGAATCGTGAACATTCAGGGAGCGAAGGCTTTAGGCATCGATGGGTTGCAATTCTCGACGCCGGCCGAGATGTTGCCAAGATTGCGGTATTAAATCGTTTGGGATGCGTCCGGGACCACAGACCCCAGATAGCTCAGGAACGCGCGAGTCAGTTCGCGTTTCAGCGAGATGTCATCCTTCGGCAGCAGGCCCTTCCACGATCCGACGTTTTGAGTCTCTAGGATGACCTCGTGCAACGTACTGATGGCCATCAGCAGTCCGAGAGCTACGGCCGTGCGTGCGTCAGAGTGCTGAATCTCCGCGCGGTGGGAGAGAAAGAGATCCACCAGCCGTTCGTACGAGCGCACTTCGAGTTTGGTGGCCTTCCTCCAAAAGGGTGTATTCGGGCGGCTCTGAACGAACTGCCGGATGGCGCGCATCAGGCCTGCATTGGCGCGGTAACTCAGAATTAGGCTGTGAATGAACTGCCCGGCGAATACGGGCAGTGGGATCTGGCCCGCCGCGCCGGGTGTCAGGCCGGTCCGCAGGCGCTCATCCTGCCGTTCGAGAATGCCCAGGATCACGGTTTCGAGCAGTGCGTCCTTGTCCTTAAAGCGGCGGTACACGGCGCCGGGCGTCAGGCCCGCGTGCTGGGCGATGCGCGGAATGGTGGCGCCATCTACGCCGTGCTGGCCAAGGACCTCGGCCGCCGCCTTCAGCAACTTGCGCGACGATTCCCGGCTGCGGGCCTGCTGCGGTTCCAGTGTTTTTTTGGGCTGCGGCATAGGCTTGATCTCCAGCTTAAGGCAAGAAAGGCTTGACATCCCCGCTGATGTAAATGTAAATTTGCATTTACAGATACCAGCCAAAAAGGAGATCAAGACACATGCCCGCTGTAGATGAGAAGCCCGAACAGGGCCCCAGGATATCGTTCTCAGGTTTTGTCGTGTGGCGGCGCCCGAAGGCGAAGGCGGAAGAAGCGTCGCAGGAGACGAAGGCGCGATTCCGGTCCGTCGTCGAAGAAGTGCGGGAGGCCGTGCAAGAAGAATGTCAGGCGGATAGCACAAGCCAGCGAAGGTGGAGGCTGGTACGCGTTGCGTCGCCGGGGCGGTTTTTCTTCGGGTTTGTCCGCTGAGCCGGTTCAAGAGCAACGAGGCGACGTCCCGCGCGGCCGGAACTACGGACTGCTCCACTGCCCCCAGCCCCGCCTCGTTGTGCCTGGTGAGCCGAAGCCGCTTGTGAAAACTTGTCCGCAACCTGACATGTTTTTTTGTCTGCGGTAACGCCTTTATTCTGCTTGACGATACACCCTCTTCCCGCTACTCTAGACAGCAATACGTCTTTCATAGTCTTGCCGTCGCCCATGTCGGCTTCCACGTTCAGCCTCACTGTCTGAGCTCGGCCTTGTAGCCAAGTCCACACATTGCGAACTAACTACAGTTGCGCTTTAGCGGCGCCCTGCGGTCTATTCGCTGACACTCGGCTATCGCCTAGCGACCGAGGGATGTATCACAAGGAAAAGGAGTTGTTGCTCATGATTCGCAGAATTATTCCCGTTGCCGTCGTATTGGCCTTGATAGCGTCGGCATCGCTGATGGCACAGACCTTTCGAGGCGGCATCTCGGGTGCCGTCACTGACCCGACCGGCGCGGCGGTTGCCGGCGCAGCCATCAAGCTGGTGAGTCCCGAGACCGGCCTGACACGCGAAGGAGTCTCCACCTCGGGAGGTGAATTTGTTTTCCAGGATCTCCCGCTGGGCAAATACGATATCACCGTCACTCAAGGCGGTTTTGACACTGTTCACGTTTCCGGCGTGGTGGTGGACGCCGGCAAGGTGGCGACCCTCGGATTGAAGCTGGAAGTGGCGAAGCAGGCGACGACTGTCGAGGTGCAGGGCGCCACGGTAGCGATTGAAACTGCTTCCTCGGCCGAAACCAGCTTAATCGACACGAAGCAGATCCTGGATATTCCTTTGAATGGGCGGGATTTCACACAGTTGCTGAAGTTCAACCCCGGCGCCAATGCCAACGGCTCCCTCAACGGATCGCGGTTTAACGGAATCGACTGGAAGATCGACGGCGCCGACAACAACGACCTTTGGCACAACGTCAATTCCGTCAATCAAGGCGGCGTGTGGGGCATTGCCGGCGTCATTCTTCCGATTGACGCGATTGACGAGTTTTCCTTGCAGAGCTCGAGCAGCGCGGAGGAAGGCCGCAACTCGGGCGGCGTGCTGAACGTGGTGGTCAAATCGGGCACCAACAACTTTCACGGGTCGTTATACTACTTCGACCGCAACGAGGATTTGGCGTCGGCCGACTGGTTCACGCCTCCAGGCTCGCCCAATACTCTACTGCGCAACCACCAGGGAGGATTCTCCGTCGGCGGCCCCATCTGGAAGAATCATACTTTCTTCTTCATGGACTACGAGGAGCAGATCTACCGGGACGCGCTGACCGCCCCAGGAACCACTCCGTCGCCGGCATGGGTTTCGGAAGCCAGCGCGGTGATGAACAAAGATGGCGTGCAGGTAAACCCGCTGGCTCTGACCCTGATCAGCAACCTCTGGCCGGCCAACAGCTTGACCGGACCGGCCACTCCCTACAATTACTCGGGCGACGGCATCAACCTTTCGAACAGCTACAACGGGGTTGTCAAGCTGGATCATTACTTTAATGAGAAGAACAACATCGCCCTGCGCTGGTTCGGAGGCACCGGGAACCAGGTCTCTTACGTGTTTGGCTCGGCAATTCCTTATTACTTCCAAGCCTGCCCCAGCCGTATGCAGAACTTCTCGCTGGTTTACAACACAGTGATTTCGCCCCGCTTCGTTGCGCAAACGCTGCTTGGGGTGAATTACTTCCTGCAAATTTTCGGCGATGCCAATCACGGCTTCAACATGCCCGCGCTGGGTTTCAACGACGGCGTAACGAATCCCTCGGATTTCGGCTCCCCGAACATCAATATTTCCGGGTTTGACGCCACCGGCCAGACGCCTCCGCTCGGACGCATCGACACCACTGGCCACATCGATCAGACCTTCACTTACACGGTTGGCTCCCACCAGTTCCGTTGGGGCGGCGATTACCGCTATTCGCGCCTCGACGTGTTTTATGACGTAAATGCGCCCGGTGTGTTCACGTTCGATGGCTCGCAAGGGCCTCTTGCTGCATCCAGCCCGAACGACAGCTGGGGCTTCGGCGGCAATCCCAACGCGTCCTCGCTCGACGCACTCGCGGACTTCCTCGCCCTCCGCGTCGCCCCCGGGCATGCCACCATCAGCTACGGCACCCAGCAGCGGATTTACAACCTCCAGGGGTTCTCTGCTTTTGGCCAGGACACGTGGAAAATCACCCCGAAGCTGACGCTGAACTATGGCTTGAATTGGACGTATCAGAGCCCGATCGAGAATCCGAAAGACGCGATTTCAACCTTCATCCCCGCTGACGGCGGCATCACCTACGTCGGTACCCACGGCCTGAGCACCCTGTGGCCCCACGATTTCCACAGTTTTGGTCCGCGCTTAGGATTTGCTTACCAACCCACGCCGGGCGGGAAACTGGTGATCCGCGGCGGCTGGGGCATGTTCTATCAGATCCCCAACATCGCTATTTTCGGCGATAGCAGCGCGTCCAACAGCGCCGGAGCGGCAATTAATGGAAACCCAGGCGGACCCGAACCGGTTTTGACGATCACGAATTCATCGCCGATTACTATCCAGACGGGCGTCCCGATCTTTGCGGGATTTTCGTCGAGCGGCCCGTATGGCGGCTTCTCGGTAAGCCAGCACCTTGTGGACGGTTATAGCGAAAATGCGAACCTCAACATTCAATATCAACTTGCCAAGGATGCGATGGTTGAGGTGGGCTATACGAGCAGCCTGAGCCACCACCTGCCGGATATGATCGATATCAATCAGATCCCGCAGGGTGCGCCGGAAGTGAACAGCTCACGGCCCTACGCCAGCCAGTTTCCTAACCTCGCGGCCATCAATGAAGTGCAGTCCGTCGGAAATAGCAATTACAACGGACTAACTGCCTCCGTACGGACCAGCAATTTCCACGGCTTCACCTCTAAGCTCGCCTACACGCTTGGGCACTCGCTGGACGATATGTCCTACTCTCGCCACACCGTTCCTCAGGACAGCTATTGCTTGCAGTGCGATTACGGTAATTCGAGTTTCGACATTCGTAATTCATTTTCCATGTTCATTGCTTATTCGCTTCCTCAGCCGGCCAAGTACAAGGCTCTGTTAGGCGGCTGGCAGATCAATTCTTTGTTGTCTTTCTTCAGCGGCACACCCTTTACCGTGTATTCCGGCATCGATTCCAGCGGGACGCTCGAGTATAGTGACCGTGCAGAGGTTGTCGGTAACCCATTCGCGAATGTCCCGGCCTCAGACCGGGCCACCAGTACCTATTACTATTTCAATCCGGCGGCGTTCGCGGTGCCCGCTCAAGGCACTTACTCGAATGAGGCGCGAAACGAGTTTTACGGCCCAGGGAACAAGCAGATCGATTTCTCGGTGTTTAAGAACTTCGCGATCACCGAGCACATTACGGCGCAGTTTCGGGTTGAGATCTTCAATATCTTCAACTTTGTCGACTATGCCGGACCGGCCAACAATGTTCAAGGCAGCAACTTAGGAACAATCGGCTCGACGTACGATGTAGGCGTGTTTGGCGCATTCGGCATCGGGCCAGGCGCTCCCCGCAACACGCAGTTGGGTTTGAAGATCATCTTCTAAGCCGGCGAAAACAGGCAAACACGCAAATGGGCTGGGCTCCTGGCTAGGGGTCCAGCCCATTTTGTTTTCTGGTTTTCACTTAGCAGGCGGTGTTATTCGCTCCGAAGGGCGACCACCGGATCCACCGATGTGGCTCGCCGCGCGGGGATATAGCAGGCCAGCAACGCAATGCCACCCATGAGCAGCGTTACGGCGAGAAGCGTGATGGGATCGGCCGGGCGGACGCCGTAAAGCAGCCCGGCCATCAGTCGAGTGAGCACGAGGGCGGTCGCCAGGCCTGCGGCCATTCCTATCGCCGTCAGCTTCATGCCCTGGCGCAGGACAAGCCGGACAATTTCGGCGTGAGACGCTCCCAGGGCGGCTCGAATCCCGATTTCAGGGACCCGCCGGGTCACCGCGTATGACATGACGCCGTAGATTCCCACCGCGGCCAGCAGTAGAGCGGTGGACGCGAAGACTATTAACAGAAGCATCGTGAAGCGCCGCTCGGCGAGCGATAAGGAAACAATCTGTTCCATGGAACGCACCGCGTAGACCGGCTGATCGAGCGCCGGACCAGCGACTTGCGCGCGGACGCCTGAGACCAGGCTTAAGGGCTCGGGTCCGGTCCGCAGCGCAAGCGTCAAGCCCGCCACGCCCGAGGACATGAATTTGTCAGGCACTTGCTGGAGAGGGAAGTAGATCTGGTCCCGAATCTTGCTGTTATCGTCGGAATCCAAGCCCCATTGCTTCACGTGCCCAACCACGCCCACGATCTGGACCGGTCCCACCAGGATCAGGCTGACCTGCTTGCCGATCGGGTCCTGGCCCGGAAAGAGGTGATTCGCCATAACGTCATCGATCAACGCCACTGGAGGCGACGCCAGTTTGTCCTCATCCGTGAAAAAGCGTCCGCGCCGCAGGGGGAGTTGCATTACGGCGGGGTAATGCGCGGTCACGATGTAGAACATCGCCGACGTCAGGCCCTGGGCAGGCTGCGGCCCCGTGCCTGGCCAGTAGGGAATTTCGCTATCGCCGTCGCTGAGAGGAACCTGAGACGTAATGGCAGCGGACTGAACCCCTGGAACTCCCTCCACACGCTCGAGCAGTTGCCGGTAGGCTAGCCGGATGCCTGACGGCGTCGACATCGCTTTGGGCGACAGGGCCACCTGCATCGTCAAGACGTTGTGCAGGTTGAACCCCGGATCGACTTGCAGGAGCCGCCAGACGCTCTGCATCATCAGGCCCGCGCCAGCGAGCAGGATGACAGCCATGCCGATCTCCATGGCTACGAACAGGCCCTCCGCGCGATGGCGCCCACCACCGGCGCCTCTCGCGCCTTCCTTTAAAGACTCGTGCGGACTCACATTCGCCCCCTGTAGGGCGTTGAGAGTGAGAGCCCTGCCCAGGACGTTGGGATCGGCGCCGAACCGGCGATTCCAGAAGCCGTAGCTGAGAATCACCGAACAGCTGACGCCGGGACGGTCTTCCTCAGGCAGAAAATTGCGCCCGAGGACCGCCGATACCCCGAGCACGGGAAAAAGGCTCGACGACACGTAATCGCCGGAGAGTTGCTCGGGTCGGCCGGATCCAGTGAAGTTGAAATCATCGCTGCGATAGGCGCCCATATCGGTGAACGAATGGCTTTTCCCGCTCATCGTGGAACGGTTTCTCTGGGTATCATTTGTCCGCTTGCTCCGAGCGCGGTTCAGAAGTGCGGGCGGCGCTTCGGGCTAAACATCCACAAATGTACTGATCTACAGACGCCGCAATCGATCTTGCCGAGTCTCCGGTCCGGCGGGCGCCGAACCCCAGACCCGCTACGACTCGGTGGATTCGCCGATGAGCGGGCCGAAAATCTCAAGCTGACCGGTGGGGGGCTTGCGCGCGACTTTCTTTTCGCCTGCGGCGCCGATTACGCCCCGGAGTTCCGTCCCCGTCAAGGCGGTGCGAGGGATGAAAACGCGTTGGCGGAGCGATGAGACAAAGGGCGGCGTCGCCAGGTAACCCTGGGCGGGCCACTCTAACAAATTGTTCGACAAAATGACTTCCAGCCGGTCGCCGTCCCGGAAGGTCAAACGCGCCCAGAGTCCGGGTGTCCGCGGGCGCCGCTCAAAGGCCGTGTTGAGGGAAAACAGGCGGGGGTCGCCGGAGTCCGACACAAAGCAAACGGCTTTCACCTCGGCGTAAGGAACCGCGGTCAGGACCCCGGAGGCGGAGATCAGTTCGAGTGCCGATTCCAGCAAATAGGCGGCGGGGTTGACAATGCCGTCCAGGCGTTCGCGGTCGAAGCGGTACAGGACGACCCGTTTCGCGGTGCTGGGCTTCATTTGTGGCCGGATTTCACTATTGTTTCAAACAATTTCGCGAGTATTGTATCATTAGCTATTTGGCGGTGTCCCGGTGACGAAAGCCGCTGGGCGGCGGAGGGAGCAGGCGGGCTAGGCAACGGAAAGCCATGACGACTTTCGAGACAGGAGTACACGCTTTTCTGCAGTACTGCCGGACTGAAAAGGGCCTGTCCGCGAACACTTTACAGAGCTATCGACGGGATTTGGCGCGGTTGGGGAAGGCGCTGGGCGGAATGACGCTGAGCGCAGTCGACGTAGCCGCTTTACGCGGACAGATGGACGGGATGCGGAGGGCCGGCCTCGCGCACCGGTCGATTGCCCGGCATGTGACGACGTGGCGCGGGCTGTTCGAGTTTCTGGTGGAGAATGGCGAAATTTCGGCGAATCCCACGGAGCTGCTAGTAGCGCCAAAGATCGGCGCGGCCTTGCCAAAATACCTGAACCGCGAACGGACGGAAGCGCTGCTGCAATCGCCCTTGGTCTGCCACCGGAACAGCCCGAAAACCGGTGACGGCGCTAGCCGGCCACTGGGGGCGCGCGATGCGGCCATGATCCAACTGCTTTACGCGACAGGCGTCCGGGTGAGCGAGTTGATCCAGTTGCGAACCGGAGACTTCGATGGCGGCGCGCAGACGGTTCGGGTGGTGGGAAAAGGAAACAAGCAGCGAATTGTGCCCCTGGGGCGGGAGGCCCTGGCGGCGGTGGAGACCTATGTCGCCACTGATCGTGTGAAGCTGCTGAAGGGGCGGTCGAGCCCCTTCTTGTTCGTGACGGCGCGCGGGACAAAGATGACGCGCCAGGGATTTTGGAAGCTGCTTCGCCAACATGGACGAGCGGCGGGTTTGTATGAGAATGTGAATCCACACGCGCTGCGGCACACGTTCGCGACGCATCTGCTGGAAGGAGGCGCCGATTTGAGGAGCGTGCAGACGATGCTGGGGCACGCCGACATCGGGACGACCCAGGTGTATACGCACGTGATGCAGTCCCGAATGCGGCGAACGGTGGATGAGCATCATCCGCGCGCCAGGAGGGCGCAAGGGGCGCGAGCGGGTGGCACAACGCCCCCTTTGAAAGGACGCGTGTAAGGAAGACGGAACCAGATGAGCGATTACATGTTCATGCTCGATAGCCACCTGAGCTCGGAACAGAGCAAGGTTTTGGCTGCGGTGCGCGAGGCGGCGGCCGAGGCGAATCTCAATCTGTTCCTAACCGGCGGGGCGATGCGGGACATGATGGGCGGGTTTCCCATTCGGGACCTGGATTTTACGCTTGAGGGCAACGCGATCAGGCTTGGGAAGGCAATTGCGTCCAAGCTGGGCGCCGCGGTGCTGAGTGTAGACGAGACGCGGAAGTCCGTGGAAGTGGTGTCGGCGGGCGGCGTGACGGCGGAGATCGCGATGGCGCGCCAGGAGAAGTATCCCAAGCCAGGGGCCAAGCCGCAAGTGCAACCGGCCACCATTTACGAGGACCTGCGGCGGCGCGATTTCACGGTGAATGCCATCGCGCTTTCGCTGAGCAAAGCGTCCAGGGGCCTGCTTCTGGATCCCACGAATGGCTTGGGGGATCTGGAACATAAAGAGCTGCGGGCGGTTTCGAATTACACTTTGTACGACGACCCGTCACGCATTCTGCGCCTGATCCGCTTCAGGGTGCGGTTAGGCTTCCAGGTTGCGGAGCGGACGCAATCGCAGTACGAAAATGTCAGGGAAGCGCAACTGGAGACCAAGATCAGCGTCGCGCATTTGGAGCATGAGCTGCGGCAGATCGGAATTGAACCGTTGGCGGGCGAAATCCTGAAGGCGTTTGAAGATGAAAAGCTGCTTCCTCTGATCTCGCCAGCCCTGGTGGGACCCAAACTGAACTTGGCCGGGTTCCAGAAGCTCCACAAGGCGAAGCAACTGCTACCTTTCGATATCGACTTAGGCGTCAATCACTTCGCGCTATTTCTGAATGTCTTCCTGGAGAAACTGACCCCCAAGGAACGGGCGGCCCTGGTGAAATCGATAGGGTTCTCGAAGGACGACTTAGACTCTGTGGCGAAGATGGAAGCCAAGGCGAAGAAACTGGAGAAGGACTTGACTGGGGCGCGGCTGCAGCGGCCCTCGGCGCTATATGGGCTGCTGTCGAAGGTTCCAGGGGAACTAATCGTCTATTTGTTGTTGCGGTCTAATCAACGCATTGTGGTGGACCGCCTCAAGAACTACCTGCAGAAGTATTTGCCGGCGGCACGCGAGATCACGGAGGTGGAAATTGCCGAGCATGCCGGAACCCCGGGATCGCCGAAGTACGGAAAGCTGCGTGAGCAGTTTATCGCGGCGAAACTGGATGCCAGGCCGAAGAAGGTAGTGCCGGTGGAAGTGCTGCCTCCCCCACCTCCGCCGCAGCAGGGACGGCGAACGTCGTCATTTGGGCGATAGGCGGCGAGCGAAACTCCCGGGACGCACTTGGCGTAGCCAAGCCGGTATTCGGGCGGACAGCTCCCGTAACCGGGCGACGGCGAAGCACTGCCATCACTTCATCAATGGCAGTGACGGGAACCGATCACGGTCGCTGCATACCGCTTGATGATGCGGTCGGATGAGGGCTATCCGGGTCGAGTTCAAGATCGGCGGAGACTATGAATGCGCACCGCTCGCCTGGGAACGCCAATCTCCTGATTGGCGTAAGAGTCCGCTCCTCCAATTTCTCAACCACGTCAATCGGCTGATTTGCGGTGCCCTCGAAGTGCAGTAGGTAGCCGCAGCTATGCCACACACCGGCTCCCGCCGCCTGATGTCCGCCGTGGCTGTGACGGGACGCCAATCAGGAGATTGGCGTCCCCAGGCGTGCGGTGCGCCTCAACCGGCAACACGAGAAGGTTTTGGAAGTGCCGGCATTTTCCGCAAGGAGGCGTAACGTCAAAGCGCGACGCCCAAGACCGCCGTGTTGCCGGTGCGGGAAGCTGTGCTGCCGGTCCGCGGACAATTCTTCCACAGAGAGTTCCTCGGCCTCAGTGGATAACGCCTTTACCGCCCGTTCTGAACCTTCGGCGTCGAAAGATACCCGACAATGGTGTCCTTGCGGATTTCATTCACGACGATCTCATACGGCTGCTTTGCTTTAGAAGTGTAGAACTGAACCGGTTCATTAATGCCACGGTCCTTCTTTTCCACCAGCTTATCGTCGGCATTCACCTCAATGGTGTAGCGGTTCTTCCTCGGGTCGGCCTTCTTCAAGAGAATGGAAATGTCACCGACGCGTTGGGGCGCCTTGGCCTTGGGAACCGTAAACTCGAAATAGTTGCGCTCACCCAGCGCCCGCAAAGCCGCCAGCTCCTTTCCGTTCGTGGCGATCAGGCTGCCGTGGTTGTCCACGTCACCGGCAACGCGCTTGAGGTTGGCGATGGTGTTTTCCAGTTCGCTCTTGGTGCTGCCCAGGTCCGTCTTAACGGAGCCGACCTCGGTCTGCACCGAATCCACCTTGGTGGACGTGGTGTCCGCCGTCTGCTTTACCTGAGTGAGCAACTGCGCCTGCTTCTGCTGCTCGGCAGCGACGCTCTGTTCAAGGCTGGCGATGGTCTTTTCAGTCTCCGCCTTCGCCGCGCCTACTTCCTGGGAAGCCCGGGCCCGCTGACGCTCAAGCTGCTGCTGAAGGGTATCGATGGTCTTTCGCGAGGACCGAACCGATTCGTTGCTCTCCTCCCGAAGAACGCCAAGTTGCTGCGCAACGTTGTCGTTCATCTTACTGATTTCATTTCGGAAATCGGTTCTGAGGTGCTCAAGCTGCGTGTAGAAATAGATGTTCGACGCGGCCAGCAGCAGGAGTGCGCCGATAAGAGCGGGTGTTTTCCAACTCGGTGTGGAAGGCGGCGGAATAATGTAGGTGGCGCGTGGCGTGGAGCCGGTCTCGCTCATTTGTTCTCCCAATGTTGCCAAAAGAACACTCTCCTTAGCTTGCTGACGAATGCTGACAAGCGGTTGGATGTGCCCGGTTTCGGCTCCGTTTCAATCTCGTCCAAGTTTCTGCTTTGACGGATGCTTTCCAAAATCTAACACTTCCTGGCTCGGAATGCCCGGTTCGAAGCAACGGCGGCAGCGGGCCTCATAGGCTTCAGCGGCGCCAACGAAGATCAGATCGTTCGATTCCACCAGGCGTTGAGTATGTTTGGCGGGGTTTCCACACTTCATACAAACGGCCAGAGTCTTGGTAATGGATTCGGCGATGGCCAGCAGATCAGGCATCGGTGGAAACGGCCGTCCCAAGTAGTCAGTGTCGAGCCCGGCGACGATGACTTGCTTGCCGGAGTCGGCCAACTGCGTCGCGATCTCGACCAGCTCCGTGCCAAAGAAGTTACATTCGTCGATCCCGACCGCCTGGACGCGCCAATCCAGACACTTGAGAATGGCGGTGGCAGACGGAACCGGATCGCAAGTCATTCGATTGTCATTATGTGTAACGATCTCTGAAGCCGAATACCGCGTATCGATGGCCGGCTTAAAGACCTGAATGCGCTTGCGGGCAATCGTGGCGCGGCGGAGGCGCCGGATTAATTCTTCGCTTTTGCCGGAGAACATAGGGCCGCAAATCGCCTCAATCCAGCCCGTGTTGTGGATCAGAATGTCCAACTGGGGAGATTCCTACTTCTTTCCTGACGCCACGAAGGGCCGCTTCTATTGCAAGTGGGGTTATTCCCATAGTTTCGCAGACGGCGATTTTTGTTTTAGGTGGGCGAAAGGGACGCGCCGAGTGTAGAGTAAAAGCCAATGGATTTTTTCCGATCTCGCGCCATTGAGCCGGAGTTGCTGGAGGGTGCGGCGCCTGAGGATGCGCAGTGCAACTTGGCCGACATTATCCGGCTGAATCGACAGTTCGGCGGGCATGCGCTGATTCTCCGGATGCTGAGCAGAGTTGTGCAGCCGGGCGCGGCGTTCACGCTGCTCGACGTAGGCGCGGCGTCAGGCGATTCGGCGCGGGTCATTCAGGCGGCCTATCCCCGGGCGAAGGTCATTAGCCTGGATCTGCATGCCCGGAATCTGGCTGCGGCGCCCAAGCCTAAACTCCTGGGAGATGCCTTCCGGTTGCCGATCCGCGACGGCGCGGTGGATATTGTCTTCAATTCGCTGTTTCTGCACCACTTCACGGATAAACAGGTCACGGAACTGCTCAGAGACCAGTACCGGGTGGCGCGGCGGGCGCTGCTGGTCTCCGATTTGGAGCGGCACGTGCTCTCTTATTGGTTCCTGCCGGCGACGCGGCCCCTGTTCCGATGGCACTGGATCACCGTACATGACGGGCCGGTGTCGGTACGGGCGGCGTTTCGCGCGCGCGAGTTGGAAACGGCGGCTCGGCGGGCCGGCATTCCGCAGCCGGAAGTTTCGGCGCACCGGCCCGCGTTCCGTCTCAGCATGGTTGCTAAGAAGTAAGGCATGAAGGGGCTGTTGCTGATCGGCCTGATGGCGGTCTGTTCCGACGCAGGCAGTCCGGAACTCTACGCCGCTACTTACCCGGGCGAAGGGCTGGTGGTGTCGGTGGATCGCGAACAGCGCCAGGTGACGATTTCGCATCGCGATATTGCCGGATTTATGCCGGCGATGGCAATGGCGTTCGCGGTAGCGAAGGGCGAGACACTGGCGCTTCTAAAGCCCGGAATGCGCGTAACCTTTGACCTTGTTGTGGGAGATGGCGGTGTAAAGATCCACCGCATTCGCATCTTGGAAAGAGCGGCCCTTCCTGGCGAGGCGTTTGCCGGCAAGCCGCTGGAGCGGGAAGTGCGGGTGGGCGAAGCGATGCCCGCGTTTTCGGCCGTTGATCAGGACGGACGGCCGTTTGACTCAAGCACGCTGCGTGGACGCGTGGCGGTGGTGGATTTCATTTACACGCGGTGTCCAATGCCGGATGCCTGCCCGCGGTTGTCAGCCCATTTTGCTTACTTACAGAAACGTTTCGGTGAGCGGGTGGAACTGGTTTCCGTGACGCTGGACCCGGCATGGGATCGGCCAGCGGTTCTGGCCGAGTATGCCAAGCGCTGGGCGGCCGATACCCGGCACTGGCATTTCCTCACTGGTCCCACTACCGACGTGCGGCGTGTCGCCGAGCGCTTCGGTGTTCGCTATTGGGTAGAAGAAGACTCCATCACGCATACATCGAGCGTTGGTATTATGACGCGAGATGGACGGCTGGCGGCGCGCGTGGATGGATCCGCGTATCCGGTGCGTGAACTGGCGGATTTGGTGGAAGCCCAGCTCGAGGCGCATTAGCGCGGACTCGCGTGGCGAGCGTGGATGAAGGTGGTGCGGCATGTTTAAACCTCGAGTTTTGTTTCTGGCCATATTGGCCTGTGCGCCGGCGATGCTGGATGCGGCGTCAAAGAACGCGCAATCGGCCCCCCAGCCCGCTATAGCTGTAAAGGATCAATGCGCTCCAGATCCGGGCGATGCGCCTCCACCGCTGCCGGCGAAGCTGCTGGAAGGGCAGGGAATCGTCCACTTCCCCATCACGACTTCGAGCGGAGAAGCGCAGAAGTTTTTCGATCAAGGCGTGGCTCAGATGCATTCGTTCTGGGCTCGCGAGGCGGAGCGGAGCTTCCTGCAGGCGGCGGCTTTGGACCCCGCGGCGCCGATGCCGTGGTGGGGCGTGGCGATGGTGGCTGCGGGCGATTACCGGCCCGGCTTCCAGCTTGAGTTCGTGAATGGCGTGCCGGCGGGGAAGGCGCCGCCGCCGAATTTCCTGGTACCGGAGGCGGGTGCGAAACGGGCCAGGGATGCGGCCGACCGCGCCGTTGAGTTGAGCAAGACGGCGGGCAAGGCGAGCGACTTGGAGAAGCTTTATATCGCGGCGGTTGCCGCACGGCGCGGCATTGGTACTGAGACGCCTGCCGCCGACTACGTAAGAGGTCTGCGGGCAATTCTCGCGTTCGCGCCGAATGAGGTGGAGGCCAAGAGCTATCTGGCGCTGATCCTGGAAAGCGGCTTTACCACGCCGGACAAGAAGCCGCGCGAGGGCAGCATGGAGGCGGTAGCTTTGTTGAAGGAGTTGCTAGCCGCCGCCCCCAACCACCCGGGTGTGCATCACTACGTCATCCACGGCTGGGAGGGCTCGGCCTTTGCCAGCGATGCGTGGCCCAGTTGTAAGCGATACGCGGAGCTAGTGACGAATATTCCGCATGCCGTTCACATGCCTGGTCACATCTATGCGCAGACGGGCCGGTGGGAGGATGCACGGGCAGCGTTTGAAGCGGCCGCAAAGCTTGAGCGGGCCGATATGGCCGAAGATTCTCTGTACGGGACCGGCCACCACGGCCACAACGTGCATTTTGAGATTGTGACGCTTAACTTCGAAGGGCAGTACCAGAAGAGCATCGACCTGGCGCATGAATTGATGGCGATTCCGGAGACGCCGCGGCAGAAATCGGACCCCGACGGTTGGTTTACGGCCGACCGGCAGGGTTGGATGGGCCTGATGCGAACGCAGGTGACGTTTGAGAACTGGGAAGCTATTTTGGACAGCTCACAGCTTCCTCCACCCTCAACGCCCCGCGAGTTGGCCTGGTACCGGTGGGCGCGGTCGCTGGCCTACAGCCACAAGAACAATTCCAGGCTGGCAAAAGAGGAACTGGGCGACATGGACAAGGCGCTGAAGGAGTGGCGCACGGTGACGAAGAAAAAAGACCTGCCGCCGAGCCTGATGGTGGCGCGCAAGGAAGCCGAGGCCCAGATCGCCTTCGCGCAGGGAAGGGATCGCGACGCGTGGAAGTTGTTCGACCAGGCATCCACCGATGAACGCGCGCTGCGATACCAGGAGCCGCCGTCCTATCCGCGCCCGGTAGCGCAGGCGGCGGGTGCGCTGGCGCTTGAGCGCAAGCAGAATCAGCGGGCCGCGAAGTACTTTGAGATCGCGCTGGAGCAATATCCCCGAAGCCGGCGCGCGGAGCAGGGATTGCGGGCGGCGCAGGGAGTTCCAGAAGGGTTGCACACAGCGGCGGTATCGGAATCCGGGGAGCCGGTTGAGTCGGGGGCTAAGGAATAGGGCATAGCAAACGGTATTAGGGCGATAGACCCACCTACTGGTGGGTCTCCCTGAGATACACTGTGGGCGGAGGTTTCGAATGGCCCACGCGACTTTTCCTGACCCGCTGGTGGCTTCTGGCCCGAAGGCGGTTTCCGGAATGACCACCGCCAACGCTCCGTTTATCGACGACGCCCTGGCCCATGGCGAGTTGTTCATTGAACAGCCGTACGGTCTATACACGGAGTCGAACCACGAGGCTTGGAGCCGGCTCTATGCGCGAATGAGGCCGGTGTGGGAACGGCATGCCAACGAAGCGTTTCTGCGGGGCATCGACTCGCTTTGTTTGAAACTGGACCGCGTTCCCAGGCTGGTGGAAGTGAACCGGTTTCTGTCGCCGTTAACCGGCTTTCGCGCCAAAGCGGTTGCAGGGTATGTGCCGTCTTTCCTGTTTTTCGATTGCCTGCGGAAACGCGAGTTTCCGACAACCGTGACCATCCGGCGGGGCGACCGGCTGGATTACCTGCCTGAGCCTGACATCTTTCACGACATTGCCGGCCACGTGCCGATGCATACAGACCGCGCCTTTGCCGATACGTTGGTGCGCTTCGGCGAATGTGCTCACACCGGGGCGGAGATTGCGCGGAGTATTCGTGACGCAGGCGAACGGCGCGAGACCTTGAAGAGCATCATCCGGGCAATGGCGCGGTTCTTCTGGTTCACAGTGGAATTTGGCTTGATGCGTTCGCGTGACGGACTGCGGGTCTATGGCAGCGGACTGCTGAGCAGCTTCGGCGAGATTCAACACGCAGTGGAATCGCCGCGCGTGCAACGCTATCCCCTACAACTGGAATGGGCCGTGAACCAGGGGTTTGCCATTGACCGCTACCAGCCTGTGCTGTTTGTGGTGGAGGGCTTTGAGCATCTTTATGAGATGGTGGGGCGCATGGAGCAATGGCTGAAAAAAGGCAAGCTCAACAACGTTGCTCCCGGAGAGCCGATTGCGGCGGACGCGGACGTGGACAGCTTTCTAATGGCTCTATAAGACGCGACCGATAGAGAGACCGTATGCCGGTTGACTCCGGCGCCGCGGCTCCATCGATCATTCTTATTGTTTAGCGTTCAACGGAACGATCAACTAGATTCGCGTGGGGGCAGCTCGTTACTGTTTCAGCGCGCTCTCAATCGCGCTCACCACCTTCGGGTCGCTCGGTGTTGTGGCTGGTTCAAAGCGGGCAATCACTTTCCCGTCCTTATCCACCAGGAATTTCGTGAAGTTCCACTTGATCTCGCCGCCGGTCTCAGGGTTCTTTGCCTTGTCAGTGAGGTACTGGTAAAGCGGAGTTGTATCGTCGCCTTTCACGGAAACCTTTGACATCATCGGGAATGTAACGCTGTACTTGCTCTTGCAAAAGGTCTTGATTTCTTCGTTGGTCCCCGGTTCCTGAGCCATAAAGTTGTTTGCCGGAAATCCGACAATCACCAGCCCTTGATCCTTGTACTTTTCATACAGCGCTTCGAGGCCGGCATATTGGGGTGTGTAGCCGCAGCGGCTGGCTACATTCACAATCAGCACGACTTTGCCCTTGAATGACGCAAGGGGCATGGCTTTACCGTCAATGGAATTCAGGGTGTAATCATAAACCGAACCTGCCGAAGCGGTGGCGGCCAGGAAACAGACGCCGGCAGCGGCGGCCATCAGGAGCTTAAACATGAACTGAGAACCTCCA
Organism: Acidobacteriaceae bacterium; assembly: GCA_903970405.1. Taxonomy (GTDB): domain Bacteria; phylum Acidobacteriota; class Terriglobia; order Bryobacterales; family Bryobacteraceae; genus CAJCIT01. The sequence goes on from CAJCIT010000116.1 coordinate 49,010, forward strand.
AGAATTTAGCGTAATACATCGAGTGAACGAGTTGTTCTCGCGGCAGTCCCGCGTGCCCGGCAATGACGAAATGCGAGAAGCGTGGCCATTGCCCTCTAGAACGGCGTTCTAAAATCGCTCAGAGTTACCCGCGAAAGCATCAAACAAGTATCTCGCCTATTTGTTGGAACATGCCACTACTTGAGGTTGACCGCGTTAGCAAAGAATACCAGACCGACGGGGGTCCGGTGCTGGCGCTGCGTGACGTTTCGCTTTCAGTGGAACCGGCCGAAGTGATCGCCGTGGTTGGCCGCAGCGGATGCGGGAAGTCGACTCTGCTGAACCTCGCCGGGGCGATGGACTTTCCCACTCGAGGCGAGTTGAGGATAGAGGGTGTCACCACATCCGGACTCGACGATGCCGGGCTTACTCGTCTGCGCCGCGAAAAAGTAGGCTTCATTTTCCAGTCCTTTCAGTTGATTCACACATTGACCGTGCTCGAAAACGTGGAGCTGCCTGTTCTACTGGCTCGCGGGGCGAACGCCCGGGCAAAGGCTTTGGAACGGCTGCGTTGGGTCGAACTCGAAGCATATGGAGACCGGCTGGCGCACCAGCTTTCCGGAGGCCAGCAACAGAGAGTAGCCATCGCCCGAGCTCTGGTCCATTCGCCGCGGCTGCTGCTGGCCGATGAACCTACGGGCAACCTGGACAGCGCCACTTCGGAAATCGTCTTGAAACTGCTGCAAAGAACGGCGAAGGAATTCGGCGTGGCCGTGATGATGGCGACCCACGGCTTGGAATCGACCGCGATTGCGGATAGAGTCATCCGGTTGCGCGATGGGGTATTGGAGACCTCAGCAATACCGGCGCTGAGGCACTCGTGAGCCAGTGGCTGTTGCTGTTCTTCCGCCTCATTCTGCGTCCTTTGCGGAACGAACTGCCGCGTACTGCGTTGACTGTCCTCTCCGTGGCGCTTGGTGTTGCCGTCGTCGTCGCAATTGACCTCGCCGGGAGCGCGGCGGCGGGCAGCTTTCACTCCTCTCTCGAAGCACTCACCGGCAAAGCAGACCTTGAGATCAGCGCCACCGGCGGTATTGACGAACAGCTTCTCGGCAAGCTGGCGCAATTGCCCGAAGCCTTTCGCTTTACTCCGCGGATTGAGGACTTCGCGAGTATCGATGGCAAAGGCGAGGCTGTGCCGTTCATTGGACTGGACCTTGTGGGCGGCGACTTCCTGCGCGAACCATCGCTTGAATCCACGGATTTGGCGAGCTTACCCGACAGCGATCCGATTTGGGTGGGATCCCGGCTGGGTCTTCACAAAGGCGACCACGTTCATCTGCTGATCGACGATCGAACGCATGAGTTCGCCGTGCGCGGCGTGCTGAACCCCGGTGAGGCAGGCGTCGGCGAAGAGAATGTCATCGTCGCCGATATTGGATTGGCGCAGGCAGTCACCGGTAAGACGGGTCGTCTCGATTCGATTTCAGCGATCGTGCCCGAAGGCGGGCACGATATCAGGGCGTGGATCGAGTACTTAAGGAAACAGGTTCCGGCGACAGTCTCGATTGAACCTCAGGGATCGCGCACCGATGAAAACCGCAAGATGCTGTCAGGGTTCCGCTGGAATCTGCGGGTGCTGAGCTACATTGCGCTGGTGGTGGGCGCCTTCCTCATCTACAACACGATCTCAGTTTCCGTGGTGCGCCGGCGCGCGGAAACAGGCATTGTCCGCGCCCTTGGGGCCACGCGGGGGATGGTATTGGCGGCCTTTCTCGCCGAGGCCGGGGCCTTCGCGTCCGTTGGGTCGGCGCTCGGTTTGGTATTGGGACGGTTGCTCGCGTTGGGGGCGGTGCGTCTGCTCGGGTCCACAGTCCAGGCTCTCTACGTCAGTAGTCAACCCTCGCCGGTTCGGTTCACGCCTGCATCGTTCGGAATGGCGCTGGCGGTAGGCATAGGAATCTCCCTATTGGCCGCCCTCGCGCCGGCGTACGAAGCATCGCAGGTGGCGCCGGTGGAAGCCATGTCGAGAGGGCGCGAGGAGTTTACGGCTCGGAGGCGCGGGCGATGGAGTTTGCCGCTGGCATTCGCCTCGGCAGTCTTGGCGGCCATTGCAGCGCAAGCACCTGCCATCGGCCGCCAGCCGATCTTCGGTTATGTGGCGGCGCTGCTGCTGATTCTCTCGGCGGCGCTCGCGATTCCAGGCTTGCTGAGCTTATTCGCGGAGGCGATCGCCGGCGTGGCGGCGAAGGTGGGGCAAGTGGAAGCGCTTGTCGCGGTGCGGAGTTTGCGCGCCTCGTTGCGCCGGACCTCTGTTCTGATTGCCGCGCTGGCCACGGCCGTGGCCATGATGGCTAGCGTCGCCATTATGGTCGGCAGTTTTCGCGAGACTGTGGCGGTTTGGATGGAGAATCAGCTACAAGCCGATCTCTATCTGCGGCCCGCTGGCTCGGCGGCGGCTGACCGTCATCCGACCATGAGTGTCGAAATCGCCGACGAAGTCGAAAAGCTTCCTGGCGTTGAGGCGGTTGATCGCTTCCGCGCTTACGCAATATCCTATGAAGGGCTGCCGGCGTCATTGGGCGGCGGCGAGACTTCGAAGGTCCGCCTGCGGTCAAGCACCAGGCTGATGCCGGGGCAACGGCTGGATCAGTCGCTCGACGCGTTAACCAAGGGAAACTCTGTGCTCATCAGCGAACCCTTCGCTAACAAGCACCACCTCAAAGCAGGGGATACGTTGAAACTCTCGTTGGGCACACAGCAGCCAGCGTTTCGTGTAGCCGGCGTTTATTATGACTACTCAACGGAGCGCGGTTTTGTAGTTATGGACCGGAAAACGCTGCTGCGCTATCTGCCAGACCCTGCGATTTCGAACATGGCCGTGTACGTAAAGCCGGGCGCCAATGCCGAAGAAGTCCGGCGACGTATCGACCAAGTTATAGGCGGTAGGGGAGTTCTGGTATTCACGAATGCGCGGTTGCGAAAAGAGGCAATCGCCATTTTCGACCGGACCTTTAGTATTACTTGGGCGCTTGAGGCCGTGGCGATTGTCGTCGCGGTGATGGGCGTGGCCGGGGCGTTGCTAGCGCTTGTCATTGACCGGAGGCGCGAGTTCGGGCTACTGCGGTTCCTGGGTGCGTCGGCCGACCAGATCAGGATCATCATTGTGGCGGAGGCCGCTTTCCTCGGATTCCTCGCCAATGCAGTCGGTCTGGCTCTGGGTGTGGTGCTGTCGCTTGTGCTGATCTACGTCATCAACAAACAATCGTTTGGATGGACCATCCAATTCCATTGGCCGGGGGCGTTGCTCGCCTCAGCGCTGCTGGGGGTATACGTGACCACGATTTTGGCGGCGCTTTATCCGGCACGAACGGCGATGCGGCTTAACCCTATTGAGGTAGTCCATGAGGATTAGGCTCTGGGGTTTGTCCGATGTCTTCGCCTGCGGTCAAAAGGTTGCCTTGGTGATGCTGGTTGGGACCGGTTTAGGGGCACAGGCGCAAAGGCCGGCGCTGCCAGGGTACCGCTTTGAATTTCCCAAGGACCACTTTGACCACCCCGAGTTCGCCACGGAGTGGTGGTATTACACCGGCAATTTATCCGATGACTCCGGCCGTCCCTTTGGCTTCGAGTTGACCTTTTTCCGTCAGGCGGCCGCGCAAGCTTTAGTCCACGCGGTCACGGAGACCCCGGTCTGGAACCTCGATCAGATTTATCTGGCCCATTTTGCAGTGAGTGATCTCCAGGGACAAGCGTTCTTTCACACTTACCGGCTGAACCGGGCCGGTCCGGAATTGGCCGGGATCTCCCAGAAAGAGGGCCGGTATTGGAACGGCAACTGGCAAGTCCGTTTCCTCGACGGGTCCGGTCGTGCGGAATTGCGGACCGTCACGAACGAAGCGGTTTTGCAAATGACGCTCGAACCGCGGAAGGCCCCGGTGGTTCATGGCCGCAACGGAATCAGTCAAAAGGGGACAGACCCCGGAAACGCGTCGCACTACATTTCATTCACCCGCCTGGCCGCAATGGGAACTCTGACCTGGAAGGGAAAGAGCTATTCATTGCACGGCCTTGCCTGGATGGATCACGAGTTTTTCTCGCACCGGCTCGAGGATTCGGAGGCTGGCTGGGATTGGTTCTCCATACAGCTTGAGAACAATGAAGAGCTTATGTTCTATCGGCTTCGCAAGAAGAACGGTCTGGGTGATTCGTACTCTTCAGGAACATTCGTGGACCACGCCGGAGGGAGCCACTTTCTCGATGCCAAGGATTTCGTGCTTGAGCCGGCAGGGGCCACTTGGACAAGCCCTAAAACCCACGCGACGTACCCGATTGCCTGGCGGCTGCGCGTTCCGTCGTTGGGGCTCGATCTCGCTCAGACGACTCCACTCGCCGCTCAGGAGCTCGATGGGAAGGAGGGCGAGGGGCCGACCTATTGGGAGGGCGCGGTTCGGTATGTCGGTACCCGCGACGGGCAGCCCATCAAAGGATCGGGCTATTTAGAGATGACGGGCTATGACCGAGCACTTGTCTTCGGACAGAGGTAATCCTGGGTAACAGGGACGTGACCCTCGGTGGACGCGCCGGAACGAGACGCTGGCCGCCACCTTCGGGTTATCCGAACAGATCGTCGAGGGTCGGCGCGCCGAGCAGGCGAATCCCAATCTGCTCCAGGTCCTGGCTCGGGTATTGCGATAGCCGTTGTTCGACCCAGGGTGGCAGAGAACCGAATTTGCTCTCGATCTGACACCGGAGAAGACCACGCTGCCCCTGGATCTGTCCCTGTAGCTGCCCCTGTAGCCTACCTTCCTCAAGGCCGCGCGTATACGCAGGTCCCAGCACCTTGTTCTCTGAAAGATCGATTGTCAGCACCTTTGTTGCCTCCTCCCTAACTATTTCTTCTAACCCACGTAAGCCAGCCAGAATCAGCAAGTTCTGAAAATAGCGGTCGGCCTGATCTCGCTCCAGCCACGAAAGCTTCTGGAGAATGCGGCGTAACGCGACGCGGTTATCCTTGAGCCGCATCAGAATCCCTAATATATTATCGCCCGGTTCCGGGCTTGCCACCAGCGGCTCGCCGTCCACGGTGCTCAGGTCAACGGTTGTGAAGCGGGCCTCGCCGTCTGCCCATTCCAGTCGGCTGGCCATACGCAATGGCTTGCGGCCGACATACAGTAGAATCTGTCTGGGAATGCGCCCATGCACGCGATTTATCAGCACGAGGTATTCCAGCATCCGAAGAGGAATGTCAGCGTCGTTGGTGCTCTGTACCTCGATCTGTATCAGCCCGCCGTCATCGGTTTCGCCGAGTAGATCGACGCGGAGATTCTGCACTTTCGGGAGTTCGGTCGGCAACCAGCTAATAATCCTGCCGCCTGTCAGCAGATGGAGT
>CAJCIT010000117.1 GCA_903970405.1 Acidobacteriaceae bacterium
GATCCCTTGATAAGGCGCCGACGCCACCGGGAAGAACATCGGCGCGTCCAGCGAGAAGAACTGTGCCCGGAACGCTCCCGAAATCTGAAGACGGCCGCCGAAAAACTGCGCCTGATCCTGGACAAATGCGCTGTTGCTTCGTTGCGTAACGTTGGTTGCGTTCACCGCCGCCGGATCGCTCTGCTGGCTGTTGTCATTTGCATAGTTCTCACTCTCAAATTCGTAGCCGCCGGTCAACAGATTGAAACCGAGACGATAGTGGACCTGCGCATCGGCCGTCTGGATGCGCCCGTCATAAAGCGACCGCGTGCTGCCATCCGGTTGATAACCCACTCCGGCGGGTCCATCGCCATAGCGCCGTCCGTTTGAAACAAGCTGGTAGCTCATTGAGTAATCGAGCGTGGGCGAAACCTGCCCATTCAGAATAAGGGCCGCGTCTACAAAACGAGCGGCCCGTGTGGAGTCCGGATTATCGGGCGCCTGAATGAAGGTCGCGTTGCCGGTATTGAGCTGCGACAGGGGGATTCCGCTTTGGTAGAGATTGACCAGCGCCTGGGAAACCGGAATCGCATTGACGATTCCGAAACCCGAAGGCGTTCCGAGAATGGCCGGCTCTCCCGGGACTTTGCTGAAGGAATCCGCGCCATAGAGACGCGCGGTCAAGCGGATGGATGGCGAAAGGTGAAACGTCACCCGGCCTTGCGCGCCGATGTCGCGGAACGGCAGATCTCCGCCGACACCGCCTGTCACGTCCGTGTCCGCCAGTCCCAGGCTGTACTCTATTTTGTCGCCGCGGAATCCGCCCGCAAGCTGGGCGCGTCCTCGAAAAGAGCCGAGCGATCCACCTTCCAGTAACAGGCTGCCCCGCGTGCGCCCGCCTCCTTGATCCGTGATGACGTTGATCACGCCGCCGATGGCATTGGTCCCATAAAGCGACGATCCGGAGCCGCTCATCACCTCTACCCGGCTGGCGTCGGTGAAGAGCAGGTCTTCAATCAATCCCGTGGCGTCCGCTTGTGTGGCGGAAGCGTCGCGCAGTCTCAGACCATCCACTAATACGGCAGTGTCCTGGTCACGAAGCCCGCGGATTTGAATGGTTGTGAAAGCGCCCGGTCCGCCGAGCTGTTGCACGCGCACTCCTGGAGCCAGGGCGACGACGTCGGAAAGCGCAGAGTCATCTCGCGCGTCAGCGTCCGTTTGGTCGATTACTGTAACTGCCTTCGACACGTGTTCGGGAAGCTGCGGCGTACTGGCTGCGGTAACCACTACTTGCTCATACACGCCGGCCAGTTCAAGCGCAACGTCTTGCCTCTGAGCGGCGCCCGCTCGAAGGTGAATGTCTTCGACTAGAAATGGCGCGAAACCTTGCGCGGCCGCGCGCAGTAGGTAATCGCCCTCCGGCAGACCATCGAATCGGAAGCCGCCCGAGGAATCGGTTGTCGTGGCGCTGCCTGCGGCGCCCGTTCGTGAAACAAGGGTGAGGCTCGTCGCTGGAACCGGCCGCCCCTGCGGATCTCTCACCGTCCCGGCCAGAGATGCGCCGGATTCCGCGCCAGAGGCCGCACCGGCAACGATCGGAATGAGAAACCAGAGCATCGCAACTTTCACGCCCTGAACAGTCATATTGAGTCCTTCCGTTGCGGAGCGGTCTTCAGATGGAGCGGGAGCCCGGCCACCGTGAGAATCACTTCATCGGCGGCGTCGGCCGCCCATTGGTTGAGGAGTCCCTGGGTATCGCGGAAAGCGCGGGTCACGGCGGACTCCGGAACCGTTCCGCAACCGAGTTCATTGGAGACAACAATGATCTGCCTGCCGCGAGCCGCAGCCGCGATCCGCTCGAGTGCCGTTCGAACGGCATCTTCCACATCCCGCGGCGCAGCGTCTCGATGCTCCCAGAACAGATTACTGAGCCAGAGGGTTAGGCAATCGACGAGGATGGAATCGGCATCGCGGGCGGCGCACTCCACGGCCTCCGCCAGCGCCAGGGGTTCTTCGATAGTTCGCCAAGAGCTGGGCCGGTCAGCGCGATGCCGTTCGATGCGCGCGGCCATCTCCGGGTCTTCACTGACCGGGGCCGTGGCAATATAGGTCACCCGCCCTGCTGGCCCTGCCAACCGCTGTGCCAAACGAGATTTGCCGCTTCTAGCGCCGCCGAGAATGAGTGTCAACATCGTCGAGGAGTCCGGGCCTCAATCCAAAGAGCCGCGTACGCCTCGCGAAAAAGAAGGGGAAATGAGAAGAAACAACCTGGGGGATTGGGTTGCTTTCCGCACCATCTGCTTTCGCCCGAAGCATAGCGCTCAAATACACCCGAGGCAGGTCTCCTGACTTACAGGTCAATGCTACGCCGGCTTGCCTTCCCTTTCCGAAGAAAAGTGGCTTCTCTGCGCCGGCCGCTCGCTGCTTACAGTGGCGGGACCGTGCGGGATTTACACCCGCTTCCCTTTTCACTCGCCTTTGACGACGAGCACCTCAGGAAGTCTTAACCGTAACACAGGGGTCTCCTGCGGTCAAATCGAGCTACGGCGCGGCGTTGCGAAAGGGGCGTCCTATTCGATTTCCTTGTCGAGCGCAGTCCAGATCGAAGAGGCAGCTTGACCCGCGATGAGATTCACTTCCTGCAGTTGATGCCCAGACCATCGGAAGACAAGGCGGGCGGTGGGATCCACAACGTAGATTTCCGAAAAACCCCAGTCTTGATAAGTTCTGCATTTTGTCAAAAGCCGCGACATGGGGTCGTCGTCGGAGAGAATCTCAATAACGATTTCGAGGGCTTTTGTGGGATAGGGCAGGTCGATGTGGCCCTTCGTCGCAATGACATCCGGGACCGGTTGGAAAGCCGTATTGACCTTGAGCTTCACATCTGAAGCGGCCTTATATCCGGCTTGGCGAAGCAACCCGATGAGAATTCCCTGGAGTAACCCGTGAATCCAGCTTGGCCTCGATTTTTGTATGGGTTCCCCGTACCAGAATTCGTAGTACGGTTTCTCGTGACCGAACCGCGCTTCAAACTCGGCTAAGGTCAGTGTGGGCAGCAGGGTCGCCATTTTTCGATCCTTTCTCTATCTTAAGGCCCGGTGGCGTCACCTCTCTACTGCCCCACCGCGGCCAAGATCTTCCGGCTCAACCCGCGCACGTGTTCCCGCACCTCCGGGACGCTGACCGTTTTGATATCGCGGTCCTCCATGATCACGCGGCCTTGGATGATCGCCGTGCGGACGTCGTGAGCGCTGGCGGCATAAACCAGCGTCGAGTAGACGTCATAAAACGGCGTCATGGTCGTCGAGCTGCGATCGAGCACGATGACGTCGGCGAGCTTGCCGGCTTCGAGCGACCCGATGCGATCCTCCATGTGCAACGCACGCGCTCCGCCCATGGTGGCCATTTCCACCACATCGATGGCCGGCATCGCGTTGCGGTCATGGTTCGCCAGCTTTTGCACTTTGGCGACGTATCCAAGCTGGCCGATGATATCCAGGGTGTTGCCGCTCATCGGGCCGTCCGTGCCCAGCCCCACGCGGACGCCCTGGTTGAACATCCGCCACGCGGGCGCCACGCCCTTCGCGGATTTGATATTGGACACCATGTTATGCGCCACGCCAACATCCCGCGCTTTGAGCAGCGCGATGTCGGAGTCAGACGCGAAGATACAGTGGGCCGCCACCAAACGCCTGCTGAGAAGCCCGAGCGAATCAAGATACTCAATCGGCGTCTTGTTAAAGTTCTTCCGGATATCCTCGACTTCGGAAGGCATCTCCGCCACATGCATCAGGATGGGCACGTCCAACGCGTCGGCCTCTTTTTGAACGATCCGCAGATGCTCCGCATCCACGGTGTACGGGGCATGGGGCGCGAAGGCCGGAGTAACCAGCGGATCGCGTCGAAAGTCCTGAATGAACTTCCGGGCATATTCGAAACCGCCATAAGGCTCTTTCGAATCGGGCGCCGGCGCGTTGAGGACGGTCTCGCCCAGAATGCCGCGCATGCCGATCTTCTGGGCGCAGCGCGCCACTTCGTCCTCGAAGTAATACATGTCCGCGATAGTGGTGACGCCGCCTTGAATCATCTCGGCCATGCCATACAGCGCGCCCCAGTAAACAATTTCGCGATCCACCACTTTATGTTCGAGCGGAAAGATGAAACGCTGCAGCCGGTCCGGCACATCGTCGCCGAGGCCGCGAAAAACCGTCATTGACGCGTGCGTGTGAGTATCGATCATCCCCGGCATGACAATGTCTCCGGACGCGTCAATGGTCTTTGGGGAGGAATAGGCAGCCGCGATCGCCGCCGGGCCCACCGCCACAATATGCCCGTCCTTGATCACCACGGCGCCATCCTCGTAAATCGCTTTCGAGGCGTTCATGGTGACGACATAAGCATGCGTGACGATGAGGTCCGCGGGCTGTACTGCGCTGTTCGCCGGCGCGGCGAACAGGAGCGGCACTGCGCACAATAGAGCGATCGCGCGGTCTGGCATGGTTACCAATAAATAGCAGCTTGGGGGCCAGGCTGGAACCCGGTCGTTTCAATCGGAGATGCTGGCTTCAATCAGCTTTCGTAAGAACACCAGTTGCCCGATGTGGTACGAATTGTGGCTCGCCATAAGCAGCGCTTCACGCAGCAAGGTCTGGCCGTCGCCCCAGGGGAAGGCGGCCATGAGATCGGCCGAGGGGTTGGCGACCAGCGCGGTCATTTGGGCGAGGTCCCGCCGGATAGCGTCGACACTCCCATCCCATGCCGCTTCGCTGGGCGGACGGTCCGTTCTTGGCCAATAGCCTTCCGGCCACTTCGGCGACTGGTGGGCGGAATTGCGGCTGAACTCCAGAATGTCGTTCAGGCTGATGCGGATATGCTCAAGCAATTGCCAGGCGGTATGCGGGGCGCCGTGGGGCTTGAGGCCGCGCCAAGCGACGGGGAACCCCTGGACGGCGGCGTCGAAATCGAGATGGGCCTGATGGCCTCGCATTGCGTCCAGTACCTGCAGGCGCACTGGATCGGCGGTTTGGATAGCGGCGGCTGACTCCATCCTCCACGGTTACATCGAATGGCGGCAAGAAGCAATCGCAAAAGAGAGTTAGCGCGGGATTATGAGTTGGCAAGGCCCATGCGCTGCCGTTTTTCGGCCATGCGTTGATTCAAGGCGAAGCTCAGCCGGTTACGAAGGGAATCGGAGATGGGCGCGGGTGCAACGGCGCGGACTAACTGGAGCATGCGGCGCGAGGATTCAAGCAACAGGCGGCAACCGGCGCAGAGTTCGAGGTGGGCAGAGAGTTCGCGGCAGCGCTCCGCCTCGAGTTTTCCATCCAAATAATCGTTGATGCACTCAACCTGTGAATCGCAGAACTTCGTGGGAGTGGGAGGTCTTGTCGCCATAAAACAGCGTTAGTGATCTAGATGACTAAACTTCCATCACCCGGTATTCTAGCGCTTTTTCGATTGGTGCAGCGCAAGGCATCACGCGTTTCCAGATAAGGATTGCCGGATGCCTTCGCGATAGGTGGGGAAACGCAGTTCGATACCAAGTTCGCGCCGGATGGCCCGGCCGTCCACCCGGCGGTCGCCACGGAGAGTTTCGGGAAGACGGTCGCGAGGAACGGCGAGCGGCACCGGCAGATGAAGGAGTTCGGCGGCGAACGCGGCGGCTTCGAGCGAAGGGCAGGGATAGCCGTCGGCTACCGGAAACGCGCCAGTTACGGCAGAAAAGAGGCCGGCAAGAACATGAGTAGCGAGATCGTCGGCGTGGATTCGGCTGATGACCCCGCCGCCGTCTTCGGGAACGCGAAAACTTCCGGCGCGGACCGATTCCTGGACGCCGCGGCCCGGACCATAAATGGCCGCCGGACGAAGCACGAGGGATGACCAATCGCCCGCGGCGACCGCGTTTTCCGCTTCGACGCGCAGGAACTCGCGAGGCGTGCGGGGCGCCGGTTGCGTGTGTTCGTCGACATCGCGCGTTCCGCCATAGACGCCTGTTGTGGAGATGTAGATGACGCGCTGAGGGCGGGATTCGCGAACCGCGGCCAGGATACCGGGAGTGAGATCGGCGAGGCCGGATACTGACTCGACGAGCGGAACGGAATGAACCATCCGCATACCCGGCGAGACGAGCCGTGCGAGGGCCGATAAGGAGTCCGGTTGAGTCGCATCCAGCGGGAGGGCGACGCATCCCTCGGGCGCGCGGCCGGATCGGGTGGTGCAAAGGACGCGGAGGTTGCGGCGGACAAGCTCTCGCGCCACGCGAGCCCCGGTGAAGCCGCAACCGAGGATCAGAACGTCGAAGGTCATGTTGCGATCAGTCGAGTTCACCCTGCGATTCGGCATCCACGGCGGCGAGGAATGCCTCCAAGGCGGCGATTTTGGGTTCCGCCAGGGCGCGAGCATGGGGGAGCGCGATCTGCCGGGGAAGCGTTTCCACCGCTTGGCGAAGAGCGCCGATGGCATCGCCAAAGGTAAAGAAGCGCGTGTCGCGGCCGATCTTCGAGACCGTGCGTAAAACGGCGATGGCGCCGAGCTGTTCCAGAATGTCGGCGTCGCGCAGGATCACCCCTTCGATGTTGGTGGGCCGTCCGCCAGGCTGGTGGTGCTCAATGGCGGCGACGACAGCGGGAATCTTCTCTTCTGGGAAGCCGAATTCGCGGAGTAGCGCGGGCGCTTTCGCCACAGCGTAGGTGACATTGTTCCACGCGGCTAAGGCAACGGGGTCTTCAGGGCGGTGGCCCACGAAGACGCCGATGTCGTGTAGCCAGGCGGCCGCGAAGAGCACGTCGTCGTCATACGTTTGGCCGCGGGCGGCTTGAACGGCGAGTTTATACAGCCGGGGCTGATGGCTGAACTTTTCTATAGGCTTCGCGTCGCGCCGGATGAAGGCGGCAATGGCTTCGCGGCAGGTCATCGCTCAGGAGTTGGCGGCCTTCAACCGGTGGGCGTCTTCGAGCTCATAGAGGCGGTCTTCCAGGGCCTTGGTTGGTTTGCCGGCGGCTTTGGCCTGTTCGACTTTGGCGCGCTGCTTCTCAATTTGCCTGGCGAGGGCGATGACTTCCGGAGACGGCGCGGCGGGCGCTGGGGGCTCAGGGGCAGGCGCCGTCTTCTTTACCGGCTTTGTCTTCTTAAGCCCTTTGCCGGAGGGCATGGCCACCTTCTCACCGAAGTCTTCAAGCAGTTCGCGCTGGACCTGAAACAACTCATTTGAAAGTTCGTGGAAACGGGCGAGCAGCTCCTTCTTCGCCTGATTCTTGAGCTTCAGGTAACTATTCTTGGCGTCGCGATATTGATCGAGTGTCGTGGGCATGGGGGTCGACTCCCAATTATCGCGCGTGCCGCGGTTAACAGCGCCTGGGATCGCCAATCTCCTGATTGGCCCTTCGCGGCGCAACGCGCCGCCCTGGCGCTGTCCTAGCGGAGTGTACCGAATGCCCTCTGTTGCGCGGCGCGGACTTTAGCCGAGCCGAGAGTCATCTCCGCTGTGTCCGGGTGCGGTTGAAACGAAAGAACAGAACGGCTGCGTGCCGTCAGCGAAGGGAGGACAGAATGAATGGACAAACGCGTCGCTTTCTTGCAGGCGTCGTAGCCGTCACGATGCTTCTAGGCCAGTGCCTTAGTGAAGGCCGCCATTTTGTTGAGTTTTCAGGTGGGCAAAACCGGTAATC
>CAJCIT010000118.1 GCA_903970405.1 Acidobacteriaceae bacterium
GTGTAGGCTCCGGTGTCGGTCATGATCTCGGTCGGATGCAATTCCGTCTGCTGTTCCAGGACCACCGCGAGCAGGAACAGGCTGTCCCGTATGGTGCCGGGGACCACAACCGCATTCAAACCGGTGAACTGGTTCGAAATCAGGTTGTAGTAAGTCACGCCGTGTTCATAACCAAAATACTTGGGGTTCGGTCCGGCATTGAGAGTGCGAACGGGAACAACAAAGCGGATTCCGTCAGCCGACGCCACCTCGCCGCCTCCCCACAATTGGACAACCGGGATTCTGTTCTGTGCGGCGACCAGACAGGCGTTTGCCTCCGTCAGAGTTTCGTTGCGGATGAAGTTCTGATTCACCCAGGAAAGCCGTGACCTTCGCAATGCCGGAACGTCATTTCGCACCAGCGGTTCCAGACCGATATTGCAGGCCTCCGCAATCAGAGCCGCGCAAAGACTGGTTCCCAGATCGCCGACGCGAGACTCACGCTCACTGACATGCGTGAACTTGGCTGTAAACTCGGTGCGTGCCGCAATCTCCAGCAGAATTTCCGGCAGATCCACACGCGGGAGCCTGGCATTCACGGCATCACGGAGCCTGATAAGGCTTGCTGGCTCCTCCAATTTATCGAGCCCTGTGAGCACCAGTTCATCCCTTCCATCTTCTGCGGTTTCAACCCGCGCGGACTTATTGGCTGAAAGGTTGGCAGCGACCGAGCAGTATGTCTGATCGAGCTGGCCGGTCAAAGCCGTCAGCGTTTCTTCACCTGAAAGCGAGTGTCCCAGTGAACGGCAGATCGTCGAACGCGAAGCCTCCCAGGCCTCTCCGCTAAGCAGTCCGATGCGTGCATCCGCATACCGGATGCTGGGCGCGATGAAGAGATCGCGGCGGCGAAGCGCGGAGCGAAGCCGATCCAGACAGCAGAAAACATAGGCTTTCTTGTCCACTGTGCCATCGCTTTGGAAGACGTAACGTCGCCATCCCCGGGTGACAACTTCAAGCCGAACCTGGTCCAGTTTCCCGCGCCCATCTTGCTCGGCCAGAAATTCCAGCGCTTCCGCAATCACTTTACCGGCTGGTGTAGATCCGAACTTAAGGGTTTTCAAAAGGGGCGGCAAGAAGCGACGTATGCGGCCCCAACTCCGCTGCAACTCCTGATAGTACATATTGTCCGGCGGCCGCACCAGCTTGTCGACCTGGTTCAAAGAGGCTTCGAGATCATCTCGCTGCAAAGCTTTGAAGATAGCCGCGCGAAGATCGGAATCAGGAACACTGGAATCCAGAATCACGCGACAGGCCTGCCCTAATCGGCTGGCGGCGGCGTCCAGATCCTTAAGCGTACGCAGCCGAGCCTGTTCACCAACCTTCGTGGCTTCCGAGAAGATTTCGGTGATTAAGATGTCGAGCAGATCGAGTGCATCGTCCGATGCCGTTGCCTCCAGGGTGATGGCGAAAGCAACCAGAATGGCGAGACGGCGGTCTTCCGGTAATCGTTCAATGGCGCTGGCCTTGGCTGTCGAGGCGAACCGGGCAAGCGCCTGAACACGGCCCGGTGGAATGCGAAGAGACAGGCCCACATCGATTCCGAGACTGCGGATCTCTTCAAGCCTCTGAAGCGCCCGGACCAGTTCCGGAGCGCTGCGGCGATAGGGCCCTTTCCGCAAACGGTCAAGCAGTGAGTGGTGGCCCCCGTCGGGGACGGCGAGAAGCATTTCAAGCTTTTGGCGGGCTTCTGGTGAAACGCCACGCACTAAAGAGGACCACAGCCGCTCCTGCACCCGCAGCCGTATGCGCGCGACATGCCGCTCCAGCACCGTGGCTCCGGGCAGCAACGTCTTATGTGTAATGAGCCAGGTGGTGGCCTGGTCAAACAGCGTACTGAGGCGATCTGTCCCGGTCCAGCACAAGGCATACAGCCAACGGTTCAGCCTAAACTGTGTCACTCCATCAGAGAACTCCACGTACCCAATGCGTTCCCTGATTTCCACGGTGTGGTCCCAACGCTGCCGCCCTGTGCAGTAGTCCACAAAGCAGTCGGGCTGGCCGATACCCAACTGCCTGCTGAGCGTCGCAAGAACGGTGGCCGGGGTTTCCGCCAAGTCTTCCGGGAATGATCCTAGAAACCGGGCTGTGCAAAGCTGCACAGCAAAACCCAAACGGTTGTGATCGCCTCGACGTGAAGCAATGAAATTGCGGTCGCTGTCATCGAGATGGAAGTAGCGGGCCAGTTCCTCTGGCGTCGGATCGCCCTGAAACCGACCATATCGCTGGCGCTGTTCATCTGTTAAGAATCCAACTGGCACAGACTCTCCTCCTGGCACTTTGGGGGAAGTGGCGTTTATCGGGGGAGTTGCAAAAGTTGTAAGTTGTGCGAGAAAACCAAAACCGCTATTTTTCGCGGGATTCCCGTTTGCAAAAGTATGCCGCAAAAGGTAGTCTTAATGCAAGAACATTTGCAGCTTTATTTGAGAATTCCGTAAATGAATATTGGCTATGCGCGCGTTTCCACCCGCGATCAGAATCTCGATCTGCAGTTGAAGGCCCTGAAGAAGGCCGGCTGCCAGAAGATATTCCGCGAGAAGGTGTCCGGCGTGACGCGCCACCGGCCCGAGTTACAGCGCGTGCTGGATCAGGTCAGGTCCGGCGACACGATCATTGTCTGGAAACTGGACCGTCTGGCGCGTTCCACGCGCGATTTGCTCAACACGATGGAGACGTTGAACGAGGCTGGCGCCAAGTTCCAGTCCATTTCTGAACCGTGGGCCAACACGACTACTCATGCCGGCAAGATGATCATGACCGTGTTCGCTGGAATTGCGGAATTTGAGCGCGATTTGATCCGTGAGCGAACCGGGGCTGGCCGCGACGCCGCAAAAGAGCGCGGTGTTCGCTTTGGACGTCCCCGCAAATTAAATGAGGACCAGGTGAAGGTTGCGTCTCAACTGCTGGCCGAAGGAAAGGCCGTTCGGGACATCGCCTGCACCTTCAACGTGCATGAAGCAACCATCTATCGGTTAGCTGCGGCAGAATAACGGGGCATTCAAAACGCTTTTGACGTGGGATTAACCAGCCGCTCAATTCCTTAAGCGAGTTTTCTGTTCCGTTGCTCCCCAACACCCACGTCCTGTAGTTTTGGGCGGCCCGTGACGCCTGCAAATTCTTCACCCATGCGTCGCATCAGGTTTTCAAACGCAGAGGCGACTAAAACCGCGCCGGTATTTTTGGCCGCGTCTGACCGCTCCTCTAAAACATCTTTGGCAAGACGAATAAGCTCGATCAAAATTTCACCAGCAACCGCGATTCTAAGTCGCACAATCAGACCGGCTTTAAGTTCGGCATTGGCTGCCGTAATTACACCGCGAGCATGATCGAAAAGCTGGGCTTGCACATAACCTTCCACCTTTTCGGCGTTTATACATCCGTCTCGAAATCGTTTCATTTGAGGACTTTCAACGCCATACAACGCAGACAGCATCGACGTAGCGAAATGGACGGCCTCCGAAGCACTACTTGAAATGTCATCCATTTTGGCTTCGCCAGTCCGTTTCAATACTTGTTCTGCTTCTTTTGACCACACCTGGGAATTATCAATCACCAAAAACCTCCCGCGCCCAGTGAACCGGAGGGCGTGTTTGCACGCCCACCAGCCCCGGCCTCCAGCGCGGCGCTCGGGTCGGTTCCCACCGTTGCCCTATCCTCCGGCTGGCTCACGGGCA
>CAJCIT010000119.1 GCA_903970405.1 Acidobacteriaceae bacterium
TGGCGCTGGGTGGTCCGCTCGCAACCGCCGCTTCCGGACCCGGCTTCCGGTTCACTGACGTGACCCGCTCATCAGGCATCGATTTTCATCACCACAATGGCGCCTTCGGCAAGAAGTTTCTTCCGGAGACGCTGGGTCCCGGATGCGCCTTCCTCGACTACGACAACGACGGCTGGCAGGATCTTCTGTTCATCGATGGAGCGGCCTGGCCGGGGACAAGCGCCGCTTCCCGGACCGGCAGCCTACGCCTCTACCGGAACAATCGCAACGGCACCTTTACCAACGTCACAAAAGCCGCCGGACTTGACATTGACTTCTACGGCTTGGGCGTGGCCGTGGGTGACTTCAACAACGACGGCTTCGCCGATCTTTATGTCACGGGCGTGGGCCAGAACCGGCTTTTTCGCAATAACGGCCGCGGCGCTTTTGTGGACGTGACCAAACAGAGCGGCTTGGGCGACCGCCGGGGATTCTCGACGTCCTCACTGTGGTTCGATTACGATCGCGACGGCCACCTGGATTTGTTCGTCTGCAACTATGTGCGCTGGTCACCCGAGAACGACATCTTCTGCAGTGCCGACGGTGTCCACAAGTCTTACTGCACGCCCGAGGCGTATCACGGCGCCACCTGCTGGCTGTTTCGCAACAAAGGCGACGGCGCCTTTGAGGATGTCACAGCGAAGGCCGGCATCTTCGATAACAGCTCGAAGTCGCTGGGCGTGGCGATGCTCGATTACGATAACGATGGGTGGCCTGACCTCTTTGTGGCCAACGACACTCAACCCAATAAGCTCTACCGCAATAAACACGATGGAACCTTTCAGGAAGTGGCCGTCCGCGCCGGCGTTGCTTTCAGCGAGGATGGGAAAGCCCGCGCCGGCATGGGCGTGGATGTCGCCGATTTCGATAATTCGGGCAACCCGAGTGTGGTGGTTACTAACTTCGATCGCGAGATGCTCGCCCTTTATAAGAGCGCGGGGGGCGGGCTCTTCTCCGATCTCGCGCCGGGCAGCGCTGTGGGCCGCGCTACGCGCAAGTCGCTTGGCTTCGGTTGCTTCTTTTTCGACGCGAACCTGGACGGCAACCTGGACCTTCTGGTTGTGAACGGCCACATCGATGACGTGATGCAAAAGGTCACGGACACGCCCTACGCCCAGTCGCCGCAGTTGTTCCTGAACAACGGCGCGGGCCAGTTGGAAGACATAGCCGACGGAGTAGGCGGCGGATTCGCGAACCCTAAGATCGGACGCGGCGCGGCGTATGGCGATCTGGATCATGACGGCGACCTGGACGTGGTGATTACCACCAATGGCGGGCCGGCATTCGTGTATCGCAATGACGTCTCGAGCGGCAACCACTCACTCCGGCTGCGGCTGGCCGGCACAAAATCGAATCGCAGCGCCATCGGCGCAAAGGTGAAGATTCACTACGGCGGCGGCCGGCAAGGCTCTCGACTGGTGAAGAGCGGATCCAGCTATCTCTCGCAATCGGAACTGCCGGTCACCTTCGGGACCGGGGCGGCGGATACTGTGGATCGGCTGATTGTCGAGTGGCCCAGCGGACGCATCGAGGACTTTCGCAAAGTGAAGAGCGGAAAAGCCTATGTTCTAACGGAGCAGCAGGGCCTGGTGGAAGGCTATTGATCATGTTGCCGCCTGCACGGCCAACACTTCCACGGCCGCAAGATTTTGAACGAGATCGGCGGGCACATCGTGACGGGCCTGAAGATAAGCAAGAGAATTGTACGAGACCCAGACTTTGCCGGCGGCATCCTGGGAAACCAGGATCTTGAGCGGAAGATCGATGGCGATGCTGGGCGCGGCCACCATCACCGGAGTTCCGCCTTTCGGGCTACCGAAGATCAGCAACTTGGTGGGGAGCATGTGCAAGCCTGCTCTTTCCGCCTCGCCGCTGTGATCGACAAGAGCGAAGAGCTTGATTCCCTTGGCCTGCAGGAGCTCTTCAAGCTTTTGGACCGTTTCGTTCACCGAGTTGTTGCTGGGTATGGTGACGATCCCGGTTCCCGGATTCGATGGCATGGTTCTATTTTAGCCCGCTGTCGGCGGCTCCACGCTACTAAGCCGCGACCGTCAGGGAGCGACCGGTTGCTGACGGTCGCGGCTCTGAAGGCTTGCGGTATACCGAAATGCTCCGGCCGGAGCCTATCCCTGCTTTCGCGCTACCATGTCGAACGCGAACTTCAGCTCATCCTTCAACTTCAATCCTCCGCCCGCCACGCTGATGGGGGCAATGCCGTAATCGCTTTGCAGAATGGAGAATTCGCCGTAGGCGCGAATCATTTCGCCAGTCTGAGCGACCTGAGCCGTCACCGGCAGACCCCGCGTCGCACCGTGGAGAGACAAATTCCCGTTCATCGTCATCCGATATCGCCCCTCCCCTTGCGGTTCCGCTGAAGCCGCCCTGCCCTCAAAGAGGATCTCGGGGTATTTCGAGACCTCGAGCACTTTTTGATTCATCAGGCTCTCGATCTCCCGGCGGTCGCTGCTCTTGATGTCGTCGGTCACTTCGAGCGAGTCCGCTCTAATCCGAAAGCGAATAGAGGATTGCGCGGGTTCGGCCGGGTCGAAATCCACCTCACCGGTGTAGCTGCGTATCGCAATGGTTGGGTTATGACCCAGCGCGGCCAACACGCCGCTTGCGAACGCACGCACGGTAAGCCGGCTGACGCCCTTATCGAATAGATAGTGACCCACTGCGGCAGTTCCCGCCGTCACATGGCCCTGATTTTCATATAGCGCTGTATGTCCTTCGGGAGAGCGGCGCCAATCAGCCCTCCGATACTTACCTCGCCGAGCAGCTTGCGCACCATCGGCGTTGACAGAATAAGCCCGGCGCCAAAGAAAACCAGGGCTGCGCCTCCAACCAGGAGCAACGTATCCCCTCTCTCATCGGATCCGTGACCGTTTGTGTTACTCGTAAGTTCCATTGACATGGCGTCTCCTTTTTCTAACTCGATTGCAATGCGGCTTCCGCCGCCAACTCCCCGCTGAGGGCTTTCGAAACCAGCGTTTCAATCATGCTGACAGCCTCATCGACCGCGGCCTGCACTGCGTCGCTCAACCCAAGTCTGCCCTCGTCATCCGATCCCGTCCAGGCCGGCTCACACCCAACCAGAAGGACCCGGCCCAGCTTAACGCCCATCGCGTGAACCGCACGCAGCACACTCATCGGATTCATCCCGTGCGCTTCCAGAGGAGCGCAGACCGGCTCCAACTTGTTGGACGCGATGGGGTCCGGTTCGATCAGATAAATCGTGCCCGCTTCCCCTCCCCGCGTGCAGGCGTCCACAAGCACGACCAGATCGTACGGGTCGAGCAGCGTGTAGGTGAGGTCGAGTCCGCGAATGCCGAAGTCCTTGAGAACGACTCCCGGGGGGAGCGGACGTGCGGCCAGCCGAAGCGCCACTTCACTCCCAAAGCCATCGTCCCCCAGGAAGATGTTGCCGACGCACGCGATAAGAATCCGCGGGTTCGTCATAAGGGCTCAATCTCCCCGGTATTGAAAAAGAAGCGGTGGCCGGGCTGCCGGAGCATTCCAAGATCCCGGCCGGGGTCGTCTTCCATCACAATTGCCAGTTGCACCTTGCCTTCGTAATCCTGCTCAATGCTTTCGATGATCCCAACTTTGCCTGTCAGCGCCATGTCCATCACGTCGCCACCTGCTCGCGGGCGCAGGCGAACGCGATCGCCCACCGCGAACTCGGCGCCGTCAACGGAAATGCTGTCTAAGGCCGGTTTATCTTCCAGCAATTGCCATTCCCACTCGTTCATCGCGCCTCCTCGCCGCTGGGGCCGACGCCGCGCAATACGCCGTGAAGCTTCTGAAAGTATTCGGGCGGCATCATCTCGGTTCTTTCCAGAATCCGGCGGGCGCGGTCGTCGCCGTTCCTCACTTCCACCTTTTCGGCGTCGGTCATGGTTAGAATCCGCAGGGCGAGGATCTCATCGATCTCCGTACCGTCACAGAGATCGCCCGTGCTCTCAGCCGCGATTTGCGGATAGTCGTAGAGGATGATCGGCGCGGACAGCATGAAGTCCCGTTGCCCCTCTTCCCCTGCCAGTACGGGCCACGTTCCGAGGCTGTGACATTCAGCCGCGGCCCGCTTAAGCGGCTCGGGCGGATCGAGCAAGGAAACGAACTCCCCGCCAACCACGTGCAGAATGCTGTGGACCGACACGAACGATCGCAACAGGACTTGGTCCCGATTGGCGCCGTCTAGATCCTGAAGGTTCCCGAGGTTGCGGACGCCCAGGGTCACGCGAGAGACACTCTTGTCGAGCTGCGAGGCGCGAACCTCGATTTCGCCGTGAAGCGTTTGCGAAGCCCTTCCCTCGGTATCTTCGCCGCCCTCGAACGCAAATGGCCGCCGCTCCGGCTGCGCCGCCAGCGATTGAAGACTGTAAGGAGGTACGGAGACCTCTCGCTCACGCCCTTCCTGCCACCCTTGCCGGGCCGCCATCTGCAGGAACCGGACTTTCACTTCAACGGTGGAGGCGGCATCGCCAACAACCAGGCATTCCGTCCTCATTTCCCAAGCGTCAGATCCAAACGGCGAGTCGCAGTACTCACGTGGATACAGGACTCCAAAGTTGAAGCGCTGCCGGTTCTTCACCGCGGACGGCCGGTACGGATACAGGACATACCCTTCATACATCACGGCGTCGGCGATCTTCTCAACCACGCTGATGTTCATGCCCGCACCGCTTCATCTTTCACCAAGCCAAGCATCGTTTCAAAGGCCTGCTCCCAGGTGGGAATGCCGCGCTCCATTTTGAAGCGAAGCAAATCCTCGAAGACATCGCGGCGCAGGCACAGCCAGGCGCTGTTCGGATAGTACGCATCCATCATGTCTTGCCAGACCTTCAGCGGCAGGCGGAACTTCGTCTCCTTGTCCCAAGAGATCGGGGCCACTCGCAAGGCGCCCGCGGGGTCGGCATAGAAGACGGTGCCGCTGAACATCAGGCAAACGGGAATCTCTCCGTCTGTCAGTCCATTGAAATACTTTGTGGTAGCGACGCTGAAATCGAACGTACAGGGCACCTGCAAATCGACAGTGGTTGCGCCCGTAAACTGCGGAATCACCGCGCTGGTATTCATCCATAACAGATCGCGCAAGGTCTGTCCCCAGCGCTCCGGCTCTCCGAAGAGGTCGCGGAGGCGTTCCTGCTCCGGGGCGGTATAACGGCGGCGCGTCACCTCAATCCGGATCTGGCACCGCAACACAACGGTATGGATGGTCTCATCAGGATCGGAGTTCGAAACCCGCAGTTTGAACGCGAGCGCCGGCGCGGCCGCAAAGGGAACCACATCCGCTCCGCTCACCGCGATCGTGAGATCAGGCATGGCACACGTCTCTCACCTTCGGCGACCTGGATTTGAGGCTGTCAAAGAATTGACCGATCTCCGCCCAAACCTCCGTTCCACCCGACAGACCCTGCCACCGGCTCCGGATCAGTCCTACCAGCTTGAAGCATTCATCGATGGGCGCCAAATAGTATTCTGGCCCGGCGAATCCCCGCGCATGCCCGATTCGATTCACCAGCAGAGCTTCGACGTCGGCTTCCATATCGAGCAGTACCGGGTTGTCCATGACAATCTCATCCCAGGTCTCGAAGGAGAGCAGCGACTCCGTGGCGCCCGCCGGGCTGGGATATAAGGCGATCACGCGGTTCTGCGGCGTGCTCCTGAAAAAGAAGGCCATGTTGATGGGCATCATCAGCCCATCCCATTGGCTATCCGTCATTCGAAAATCCGCCAGGTAGCGGATGCGCCGGGGAACTCGTTTGTATTTGGCCTGACCCTGCCCGCTGAACAGAATTGAGCAGGCATCGCACGCGCAGATCAGCTTTCGGTTAACCGGGTCCAGCAAGTGCTGATGAACCCCGGCTAATTCCCGGGCGCACATTTCGCAGGTTTCAACGGCGGAACGACGGCGCACAAACTGACGCAGCACGCCCAGAGCGCTGCCTGTCTGTTCGCCCGCGTCGCTCATCGCGCCGCCCCCGTTAACATCTCGAGCGGCACAAAGCCCTGCTTTTCCTCAGCGCCTTCGATGACCAGACTGGCGATATCGGGAGCCGCCTGATACATGGTCTCCTCCAGCATCTCCTTCAAAGCCTGGGGATTCGAGCCGCAACCATGCCCGTTGGCTTCAAGACGCAGGCGAACGGCGCCATCCTGCATCTCAATCAATTCCACGCGGCTGTCATGCGCGCGCAGGCGCTCCCGCGCTTTCTCCAGCCCCTGCCCGATGCGGGTTTCAAGATCCAGCGGATGCAATCCGTAGAGAATGAGGAGGCTGCCCACGAGTTCGTCGCGCCCCAGCCGGGGGATGACGGCCGCGCCTTCATCCCCCGTCGCGCGGATCAGCTCCAGCATTCGCTCTAAGCCCTCGCCATGCAGAGCCATGATCGATTCCACCAAGTCGCGAACCGTTGCCCGCAGATGCGGATCGGCTACCGATTCGATGGTTGAGAGCTTTTCCTCAATCGACTGAAGCTGTTTCTGAAGGTCCGGTTTTACCGGCATGGAGTCTCCTGTCAGCCGTTGAGGCCGAACATCGGTGAATGATGGGTCTCAAGAACCTTGCCGCCGCCATCATACATGTGAACGCCGCAGGGCAGGCAGGGATCGAAGCTCCGCACCGCGCGCATAATGTCGATGCCTTTGAACTTATCGCGTCCGTTCTCCTCGAAAATCGGCGTGTTTTGCACGGCGTCTTCGTAGGGTCCCGGCGTGCCGTAGCAGTCTCTTGGGTTAGCGTTCCACGGCGTCGGCGGATAAGGATGATAGTTGGCGATCTTGCCGTTCTTGATGACGACGTGATGCGAAAGCACGCCGCGGACAGCCTCATGGAAGCCGCAGCCGATTGCCTCTTCAGGCACCGTGAACTCCGACCACGTCTTGGTCCGGCCGCTATGCAACTCCTTCAGCGCCTGCTCGGCAAAGTACAGGGCGCAGGCAGCGGCATACGCCTGGAAGTAAGTCCGCGCGCGGTCACGCTCAATCGCGTTGCTCCATTTCGGGATCTTCCATTCGAATTCGACTTCGGGCTTCGAGGCGGTCTTCGGCAGATAGATCTTGACGCTCTTTCCAGTGGCTTTGACGTAGCCGATGTCGACTAAGCCGGCCAGCGCCGTCGACCAGAACCGGGCGATGGGCCCGCCGCCGGTGTCAAGAGCCAGGTAGTCGCCGGTTCGATTGTCATACCAGCGCGGCGACATCACCCATGTGTATTTCTCCTTGAAGTCGCGCTTCTGGGGCCGCGGCGTCGTGGTCTGATTCCACGGGTGCCTTTGATCCACAGGATTGCCCAGCGGATCCTGCCGGACGAAGGTCGGGCCCTGGTCCCAATCCTCGTAGTAGGAGCTGCCCAACAGGATGCGGATGTTCAGGTTAATATCCACCAGGTCAGTGGTCACCAGTTCGCCATCCACGACAACGCCCGGGGTCACGTACATCTTTCGGCCCCAATCGGTCATGTTCTTGTAGGTGTAATCGCAATGCTCGGGGTCATTGAAGGAGCCCCAACATCCCAAAAGAATGCGCCGGCGCCCCACTTCTTCATAACCCGGCAGCGCGTCGTAGAAGAAATCGAACAGGTCGTCATGCAGCGGCACCACCTTCTTCATGAACTCCACGTACTTCATCAGGCGCACGATGTAGTCGGTGAAGAGCTGAACCGTTGGCACCGTGCCGACGCCGCCGGGATAAAGCGTTGACGGATGAACGTGACGGCCTTCCATCAGGCAGAACATCTCACGGGTCATGCGGCTCATTTGCAGCGCTTCCAGATAAAACTCGCCCGTGAACGGGTTCAGCGCGCGCATGATATCGGCGATGGTCTTGAAGCCATGCAAGTTGGAATTGGGGCATGCGGTCTGCTCCGCCTTCGCGAAGACGCCCGGATTGGTCTCCTTCACCATCTGCTCGCAGAAATCCACGCCAACCAGATTGTCTTGAAAGATATTGTGGTCGAACATGTATTCGGCGGCTTCACCCAGGTTGACGATCCATTCGCCAAGCGCCGGCGGGCGGACGCCGAACGCCATGTTTTGGGCGTACGTCGCGCAGGTGGCGTGGTTATCGCCGCAGATCCCGCAGATGCGGCTGGTAATGAAGTGGGCATCGCGCGGGTCTTTGCCCTTCATAAAAATGCTGTAGCCGCGGAAGATGGAAGAAGTGCTGTGGCACTCCGCTACGCGGTGGTTTTCGAAATCGATCTTGGTGAATATGCCGAGACTGCCTACGATCCGGGTAATCGGATCCCAATTCATCTCCACCAGATTGCCCTGCTTGCCGGGCGACTTGACTTCGGGTGCTGTGATTGTGGCCATGACGATTTCCTCTTATCTCTAATAAGCCCTGGGAGTGTAACCAGTGGTCAGGACGGCCCGGGGATGCCGCCACTTCGGTTCCTTGTTGACGGTGTCATTGGTGAGAGAGCGCAACGCCCGGATGGCGCGGCCATAGACGCCGATGGCGGTGGCCGATACCTTCGCGCCGGGCGGCTCATCCATAAATGGCATGAACTTGTCGGGAAATCCGGGCATGGTGCAGCCGATGCAGATGCCGCCCACGTTGGGGCAGCCGCCCATTCCGTTCATCCAGCCACGCTTGGGTACGTTGCAGTTCACCACCGGGCCCCAGCAGCCCAGCTTGACGATGCACTTCGAAGAGTTGTAATCCTCGGCGAAATCGCCCTGTTCGTAATAGCCGGCGCGGTCGCAACCCTCATGCACGGTCTTGCCGAACAGCCATTTCGGACGCAGTTCGTCGTCCAGTGGAATCATCGGAGCAAGGCCCGCTACCTGGTAAAGCAGGTAGAGCAGAGTCTCCATGAAGTTGTCCGGCTGTACGGGACAGCCGGGAACGTTGACGATGGGGAGACCGGCCTTCGACTTCCAACCCCATCCGAGGTAATCGGCGAGTCCCATGCAACCGGTGGGATTGCCTTCCATCGCATGGATGCCGCCGTAAGTAGCGCAGGTGCCGGCGCCGACGATAGCCAGAGCCTTCGGCGCAAGACGGTCGATCCACTCGTTAGTCGTGATCGGCTGTCCCGTATGCGGATCGGTTCCGAGAGCCGCCCAATACCCTTCCTTCTTGATCTTCTCGTTCGGAATGGAGCCTTCCACCACCAGAACGAAAGGTTCAAGCTTTCCCTCCGCCGCCAGGTACCAATACTTCAAAAAGTCATCGCCATTTTCATACGCGATGACGGGATTGTGGACATGCACCTTGGGCAGGCCGGGAATGGCGCCCAGGACGACGTCCTCAATGCTAGGTTGGGTGGCTGCGGT
Source organism: Acidobacteriaceae bacterium (assembly GCA_903970405.1). Taxonomy (GTDB): domain Bacteria; phylum Acidobacteriota; class Terriglobia; order Bryobacterales; family Bryobacteraceae; genus CAJCIT01. The sequence goes on from CAJCIT010000119.1 coordinate 9,324, forward strand.
GATTGAGACTGAGTCGCCGTCACAGCCGAGGCCGGCGGTCATCCACAGAATGTGAACCTCGGCAACGGGAGACGGTGTCTGAGTCTTCCTGCCGTAAGGAACGGCTTCTGGCATACTTGGCTCCTTCGAAACTTCGCGGTTCCGTGCTCATGACGCGCGGGGCGCACTTGCACGGCTTCAATTAAATCGTCAATACCCAGCGCGCTCAAGCGGAGCAATCCTCTATTTAGGGTCGTGGAAACCACCAGAAGAAGACCGGGGATTCCCTGATTTCCCGAGTTTGACGCAGCTTGTGACGGTGCGCCGGTGTTGTTACCCGCAACCTTTCAGAGCCGCGACCGTCAGGGAGCGACCGGCTGGCGTTGGCGGTCACCAGTGCGGTCGGTACCTGAGGACGAGTCTTGCCGGGGTAACCGGTCGCTCCCTGAACGGTCGCGGCTCAGTCGGCGCGGATGCGTCTGTTTCGTTTCCAGGATTTCACACGTTCTGACGGTCGCGGCTCGGTAGCGTCTGGGATTAGGTCGGGGGACGGCGCAATCCCTTCAGGCGGGCTTATCGGCGACAGCCCA
>CAJCIT010000120.1 GCA_903970405.1 Acidobacteriaceae bacterium
CGACCTTCAGGTTATGAGCCGTACGTATTACTCAGTAATTGACATGGGCGGACAAGTGGCGGATACTTGCTGCCATGAAGAAGAAAATCAGCGATCTGCCCGCTGGGATTGGCGTGAACAGAACCCTAAGCGGACGGGGACGAGAATTCTGGCGGGTGAGATTAGGCAAGAGGTTCACGGGCGGTCCTGTGGTGAAGCGTGATTTCTCGAAATTGGCGGAAGCTCGTGCATGGATTTTCGGTGAAGCGCAAACGGAAAAGGCAAATCCAGGTGCTGTTATCGAACTTAAACGAAGCTCCGGCTCTCTGGCATTTTCTCTGACGCCTGCTCAAATTTCCGAGGCAGCCGCCTGCTTTCGCAAACTTGATGGGCTGGCCACGCTGACTGACGCAGTATCTTATTTCCTCAAGCATGCCAATCCTTCCGGGGGCAGGCGAACCGTCGCGGAAGTTTCGGCGGAATTCATCAAGTCGCGAAAGGCGATGGGCGTTCGTCCGCGCACGCTGACGCAATACGAATCCTATCTGCGAACGATTGGCGAATTCTTTGGAGAACAGCGGGTTGATGAAGTCAGGCGTGGCGAAATCGAAGATTGGCTTTCTGAGTCCGATTGGTCGAAGCGCACGCGGAACAATTACGTCAGCACTTTTTCTACTCTCTTTCTCTTTGCGAAGGACCGCGATTACTGCGCCGAAAATCAGGCAGAGAAAATTCCGCGTGCGATTCTGGACGATGCCTCACCGGGGATTCTCACTGTCGAACAGGCGCTGACACTGCTCAACACCACCTGGCAGGAGGACCCGGAGGCGTTGTCCTACGTCGCCATGGGGCTGTTTGCCGGCCTGCGTCGCAGTGAACTATGCGCGCTGGAATGGTCGGAGGTTGATCTGAATGCCCGTACGATAGAGGTCAAGGGGGTGAAGGCCAAGACCCGGCAGCGCCGTATAGTGAGCATTTCTGACAATTTGGCGACATGGCTCTCTATCGCCCCGAAAACGAGCCGCCCTGCGCCGAGTTGCAATGAAGACGTATGCGGCGAAAGGCTCAAAAACATTTACTCCGAAAGGCGGGACGAAAAGGGTTCGGTCATTCGGAAAGCAATCGTTTCGACATGGCCGCACAACGCCTTGCGGCACAGCTTTGGCTCCTACCATTACGCGAAGCACAGGGATGAGAATTCGACCGCTGCGGAAATGGGCAATTCCCCGGGGGTCGTGTTTCGGCATTACCGGGCACTCGTCAAGCCAGAGCCAGCGAATAGTTTTTGGAAATTGATTCCTGACCAGGCTGCAAACGTGGTCGGATTTGCCGCATGAGCCATTTGACGAGCCGTTCCCATGGATGGCCAGAATGGTATTCCCGAGCGCGGGAGCTTCAAAAAAGGGCAGCTTCATGTCGGCGGCGAAGTAGCTGCGGTAACGTTTCCGGGGATCGAACGTCGCCCTCTTCAGAGGGCACCGCTTCGGCCCCCTGCGGAGTCGGGCTGAAAAAGGGCGACGGAAAGAGACCGAGTGAGTCAAAGGGACCTGAAAACGCGGTGGTCCCTGCGGTGGATCAGAGAGTGTGAAGCGGACTAACCCTTACCCGAGCACGAGCTTCCAGCCAGCGACGATCAAGATTGCGCCAAGTATGCGGTGGATAGCCACCGGAGAAAGATGAACGGAGCCCAACTGCGATCCGATGGCGCCGCCAAATAAGGCGGCAAAGGTGAAGAGAGGCAGATTGGGTGGTAGGCTACGGGCGGCCCCAAGATGCCCGATAAGGGCTGATACGGAGTTGATAAAGATGAAGACTGCGGAAATGGCGGCCGCAGTTCTTGGGGGAGCCCAGCGGCAATAGATAAGGAGCGGAGTAAAGAGAATGCCCCCGCCGACACCCGTAAGCCCAGATAGCAACCCAACGGCCGCGCCTGCCAATAGTGCGACGGGCCAGCGCGGCGGCGAATCCGCGTCTTGTTCGGGAACGCGGCCGAGAACGAGCGGCAAAGCCGCTACGAGAAGCAGTGAACCTAAGAGCCGATTGAAAATATTTGCCGGTAGAGAGATGAATCCCCCAAGCATTGCGGCGGGTAAGGACGATATTGCGAACGGAAATAGAAGCCGCCACGAAAAGTGGCCGGCGCGAAAAAAACGTAGTGAAACTATCGCGGATACGAAAACATTGAGGACGAGGGCGGTGGGCTTGATCGTGGCGGAAGGAAAACCGAACAAGGCCATTACGGCGATGTAACCTGATGCCCCTGCCTGCCCCGCGCAGGAATACAGTATGGAGACCAGAATCAGTGTCCCACAGAAGTAAACGAGAGTCAGTTCGGTCAAGATCACACAATTCGCTAAGTATTGGAGGAGAACGCTACCCTGATAGCGGGCGATGTTGAAGCATCTTGGGGACATCGACAGGCCCCTGGAAAAGGGCGACAAAACGACACAGGGAGTGGCCAGAAGGACCTGAAATCCCGGCAGTGAATGCGATCAACGTGCAATTTACCAGCTGTACAATTTACCCACATCTCTCGCCGAGAGGAAACTGGGGCAGCTATCCCGGGATGAAAGATAAAGGTCATTTCGAATACAGATCCCATCCCCCGCTCGTACCGATGCAAATCCTGAACTCATCGAGGCGAGTCCTGGATAGGTCTTTTCGAGCACGAGCGGATCGTTTTGAAAATAAGCGCAATTTTCGCACGTCCTCTTTCTTCCATGGTCTGCCGCAGTTTTATTCACGGCTCAATGAATGACGATAGACGCCCAGTAATGGCCGAAGACCAAGACTGAAAGTATATACCCAAGAATCACGTTCACAATTACGCCGGCGGTGAATGCGAGGAATGGTTTGCTGCCTGCGGCGGTAAATTCCCGGAATCGTGTGGTGAGGCCGATGCTGAGGAAACTGAAGGTGAAGGCCCATGTGCGCAGTGCCGTGATAGGTACGATAAGGGAGGGCTTCACCAGCTTGGTGTAATCGCCGAGCGTGTAAGCATGCACGATAAGCGTCGTGAGAATCGATGCGACGAGGAATCCAATGACGAATTTCGGGAAGCGCCACCAGATCTGTCCCACCTGCGGTTTGGAATCGACGCCCGCGCGTTCCCATCTGGTCACGGCGATGACCGCTAGGACGAACGCCCAGATGCCGATCCAGACATCGCGTCCGATTACCTTGATTAAGGTGTACGAGGCAAGGGCTTGCTCGGCGGTACCGGTGATGCCGGTATCGTGTCCGGCCAGGTTACCGTAGGATTGGGCCGCCGCGAGACCCGCTGCATCGGCAAATTCCGAAGTACCGATCCATGCGCCGCCGACTCCTGCGGGCAAATGCAGCGCTCGTGAAACGAGCGGAAGTGCAAAGACGAAAATGATGGCATAGAAAACCACCAGGCTGATGGCGATGGGAGGATGCTCTTTTTTCGCGCGCACCGCACCGGCCACGGCGATGGCCGCCGAGACTCCGCAGACCGCGCCGCCTGCGCCGAGCGTTGCCGAAAGGCGGGGGTCAAGACCGAGTTTCCGCGCCACGAGGAAAATGACGGAAAAAGTAACGATGGAAACGATGGATGCCTGGAGGATGGCGACCGGTCCCGCCCAGATGATGAGCGTGAACGGCAGAGTCGCACCCAGCAGCACGATGCCGAGCTTGATATAGAATTCGACGCGAAAACCCGCATCCAGCCAGCGTGGAAGGCCACTCACATTCGAGATGATGAGGCCAAGAAGGAGCCCGAGCAATGGTGGCTCTAGGTTGTACCGATTCGCCTGGTCCCAATTGCCCGCCGCAATGATGACCAGCGAGACGATGTAGATAAACAGGAAGGAGGGGATGAACGCCTTCGCCTTCTGCCCGATGAATGAGGTGGCTATCGTGAAAAGGATCAGGAATGCGCCAAACTGCGCGGCGTAGCGCCCCGCGCTCTTGGAAAAATGGTCTTCGAGCTGGGGGAAAGTCGACCACTTCGCGGGAGCGACCGCGATCCAGGAGAAGAATGTCGATCCTGCGTGAAAGAGAGCGCAGGCTAGGATTACAATCCCAAGCCCCAGCCACACCGCCCACCAGTCTTCCTTTGACCAAAGTTCCTGCCAGCCCTCGCCGCGCGGGGTGGTGATTTCTTCATTCACATCGGCATTAGTCGGCACGTCACTCATAAACCATACTGATCTAGTAGAGTATGATTGCGGCATCAAGGAAAAATGGAGCATGCCGGGGCACCGACGCCAGGAACCCAACAATCAAGCCAGGCTCGTCAGCATTGGACCAGTCCGGAAGGGCATGGGAAAGCCCTTTCGCTCAATGTTTGCCAACGCAAGGACGACGAGATTAAAATTTCTTGCCATACCCTATCGGCTCGATAGACTTTCAAGAGTCAGGGCGGTCCGGGATCGCCTGAGACCCGACTCGAAGCGAGACCTCGAATGAGAACTTTTCAGAACATATTTGGTCGCCCGGGAAGCTTGGAGATGATCCGAGGCGGCCGATGTCCCGCCGTTTGGAATTGCAGTTCGGGCAGTTGACCCAAATCGGACCTGCTCGGGTCGCAAATGATTCAAAGGCAGATTTCGCGCCTTCGCGGATCCGCGCCCGCCTTTCCATTCAACCCACAACTATTCTCAAAATT
>CAJCIT010000121.1 GCA_903970405.1 Acidobacteriaceae bacterium
TTCGGGGGCGTTTTCACGGCAAACGCCATTCCTCATTTTGCCGCCGGCACGATGGGACGTCCCTTTCAGAGTCCCTTCGCCAAGCCACGCGGCAAGGGGCTCTCCTCTTCAACGGTCAACGTTGTTTGGGGATTCTTCAACGCGGTGCTTGGATATCTACTCCTCGTGCACGTTGGCGCCTTCAATCCGGGGGCGGCAAGCCACATCCTTGCGCTGGGGCTAGGTGTGCTGCTCATGAGCCTCTACTCGGCACGTCATTTCGGCCAGTTTCATGGGGGCAACACGCCGTCGCGCACATAGAGAACCGGTTATGGCCCTGCAGGTTGGCATTGCACTCGGGGGAACACCGATCGGCGCCCCGATCGCCGGTTTGGGTTGCCAACCAGTTCGGCCCTCGCTGGGCGCTCGGCATCGGCGCGGCGGGTCTCGCGGCCGCCCTGATCAGCAGCCTACGTTCTGGCCAGTCGAAAAGAGGAAAGGAGCCACTGCTCCACTCAGTAATTAGTCCCGGGAAACCGTCATCCCGTCATGAATGAAGCTTAGTCGCGGATGGTAAGGATTGACTCCTCTTTAACCCAGAAGACGATATATTAATCTCAGTTCAGGGCCCCTGTTCCTCGATTCGCACCAGAGATAGTTCGCAGGAGAAATCTCATGCCTACCCAGGCCTTCTCTCCCCAAGTTCAGAGTGTCTTGGACGCCTACCTTGCCGCGGCGCTAAACCCGTCGTTTAAGTCCGTAAGCATCGACGGCCGTGCTGTACAAGTGCCATACCCGCATCCCTCCCCGGCTGACTGGCGTGACTGCTGGATCTACTTCCTCCTTATTGACCGATTCCAAAACCCCAACGCGCCGCCCGCCTTCACCTGGAATAAGAAGTATGGCTTTCGTCAGGGTGGCACCTTCAAAGGCGTTCAGGCTCAGCTAGCCTATCTCCAGCAACTGGGTGTCAACGCAATCTGGCTCTCCCCGGTGCTCAAGAACACGCGCCCCGAGATCGACGGTTTCGCGTACGCCTATCCTGGCTACAACACGCAAGACTTTTTTAGCCTCGAAGGACGCTTCGCCTCCGACGGCACCGAAGCCACCGCGGAGCTGGAACTCGCCGAGCTCGTAAACGAGGCACACGGACGCGGCATCAACGTAATCGTCGACATCGTCCTTAATCATGCCGGCCGCGTCTTCGATTACGTCTGGCAAAATCAGGTGCAGTCGTCGTTCACGGATGACGACTTACTCTATGGGCCGCCCGGCAACGAACCCCCTATCCAGTGGATGAACGGATATGGAACAGCCCGCTCAGATTGGCAAGACGCGGTAGCGCCCGCCGCGGCCGGTCCCGACGATTCAATTTGGCCGATCGACCTCCAACGTCCGGCCTTCTTCCGCCGAAGAGGCTGCAAGGACTCTGATTCTCCGGGGCCGCCGTTGAACTACGTGCCCGGCGACTTCAGCGTTATGCGCCAACTTTGCGTAGAGTTTGACGCATCGGCGCCAGGACAGGAAGGATTGCGCAACCAGTACGGCGTCAATCCGGTACTCAGCATCCTTATCCGTGCTTACCAATACCTCATGGCGAAATACGACATCGACGGCTACCGTATCGACACCGTGAAGTATGTGCGCGCCGATATGGTCGCGACTTTCGGCAACGCCATGCGTGAGTTCGCCCTGAGCGCAGGCAAGCGAAACTTCTTCACCTTCGGTGAAATTTATGACTCAGACGGCACGATCGACGAGTTCGTAGGACGCAACGGCCCCGACGATCAGGGCTTTGGAATCGACTCCGCACTCGACTTCCCTCTATTTTTTCAACTTCCCGCCGTCATCAAGGCGCTTGGTTCCAATCCTCCCGGCGTCGAATCCATAGCCGCGCTCTTCAGGAACCGCAACATCGCCGAGGAAGGCCAAATCTCCTCTCATGGCGAGGCTGGAAAATACTTCGTCAGCTTCATCGATAACCATGACCAGAATGCCCGCTTCAACGCGCCCGGTACGCCGCCCGAACAGGTCTCGATGGCCCTTGCCCTGCTCTTCACCCTCCAGGGAATTCCGTGCGTCTACTACGGCACTGAGCAGGGGTTGCAGGGCACCATCGACGGTCTTGACGCTTGTGAATCGGTCCGGGAAGCAATGTGGGGGAACCAACCTCAGCCGTTCAACGCTGCCTCCTCCTTCTATACGTCGCTACAGGTCATTGCCGCCGTGCGGCAGTCCGATACCGCCCTGCGCTATGGCCGCCTTTATTTCCGGGAAGTCTCCGGCAACGGGCAGGACTTCGGACAATCCGCTGGTGTAGGCGGAGTTATCGCCTTCTCGCGCATCCTATCCAACCGCGAGGTGCTCGTCGTCGCGAATACCAGCGGTTCCAATTCCTTCAACGGGTCGGTCCTTTGCGACGTCGATATCAATCGAACCGGAAAGAGCTTCAAAGTCGCCTACAGTAATCGAGGTACCGTCGGGACCGGCAGTACGACCATTGCTCCGGGAGTCGTCTACACTGGAGCCACTTCGTCGCCTTCATTGCAGATCGCCTCGCTGCCCATCATACTGGCTCCCTGGGAAGTGCAAATCTTGACTCCCAATAACTAATGAGCATCTTGAGACCTTTATTCTCAGATGACTACCCGCTTCGCTTGGGAGAATCAACTGCCGGTTGAGGCTACGCGGGAAGCTGCGATTTGATCCAGCGATCGATTCGAGCATCGAGTAAATCGAGCGGGAGAGCTCCACCGGACAGGATCTCGTCATGAAAAGTTTTGAGGTCGAACTTGGGCCCTAGCTGCTGTTTGGCGCGTTCGCGCAGCTCGCGAATCTTGAGCTGGCCGAGTTTGTAGCTGCACGCCTGTCCGGGCCCCGAAATGTAACGGTCCGTCTCAGACTGGATCGTAGGCTCATCCACAGCATGGGAGCCGCGCATGTACTCCACAACCTGGTCCCGGGTCCAGCCCATGTCGTGAATGCCTGTATCCACCACCAGGCGGACTGCCCGGAACAACTCTGAGCGCAAGCGCCCATAATCCGAGCCAGGGTCCTGATAGAAGCCGATCTCCTTACCCAGTTCCTCGGCATAGAGTCCCCAGCCTTCGGTATAGGCAGAGTTTCCACCGTGCTTGCGGAACTCGGGTAGGCCGGTAAGCGACTGCTGAATGGTGATCTGAAGATGATGGCCGGGAACGCCCTCATGATAGGCCACCGCCTCATCATTGATGAAGCTTCGACGGGTGGGGTCGGATACGGCCACCGAAACGCGGCCTGGACGCTTACCATCGGGCGTTCCGCCCTGGTAGTGCGTGGCGGCGGCAGCTTGGAAAGCCGGTATGGGCTCCACTGTCACGGCCGTCTTGGGCAGCAAGTTGAAAAGCTGCGGGAGGCGCGGCTCCATCTGCGCGATGTATTTGCGGAAGTCCTCGACGATCGCGTCCGCCGACGCCGGCCGGTACTTGGGGTCGCTTTCGACGTGGTCGCGGAAGCCGGCGAGATCCTTGTATCCGTTGGCTTTGGCCAGTGCGGCCATCTCTTCCGTAATCCGGTGGACCTCCTTCAGGCCGATCTCATGGATCTGTGCCGCCGTGAGGTCTGTGGTCGTGAAGCGGCGCAGAGTGGCCTGGTAGCGCCGTCCGCCGCCGCCAAGAGAATTGATGGAAAGCGTGGTTCTGCAGTGGGGGATGTAGTCGGAAACGACGAAGGCAGCGAACTGTTTGTACGCCGGAAAAACCTCGTTGTTAACCGTGGACGTGATCTGGTCCGTTAGACGCTTCTTATCCGCATCGGAAAAGCTCGCCGGAAATTTCTTGAGCGGGAGCAAGAAGGGGTCGGCGGTAATGACGCCCTCCGCCTGGCCCGGAACCTTTTCGGCGATGAAGCGCACCGGGACAAGGCGATCGCGCACGCCGGCGCGCAAAACTTCCTCGGTCTGGAGGAACGCCTTGGGAATTTCGTGCAGACGAGCGATGTAGTCTTCGTAGTGCTTCACCGAGTCGAACGGCATGGAAAGCGGCAGATCGGCAACGCTCACATGAACGCCTCCGCCGCCGCCCGATGCGCTGAGCGGCATTTCGAACTCTTTGAGATCGTAGTCATCCACGCGCTGTTGGAGCTGGCGGAGAAAGAGATCGTGCGAGATTAAATCCTGCTCCGGAAAACCGGTAGAATCGATAGCCTTGATACTGGCCAGGTCGGCAACCTCACGCTGGTGGCGCGCCGCGGAGGCGGCAAGGGAATAGTCGCCGAGTTTATCGTTGTAGCGATAGTCGCCGACAGCGGTCGCCAGCGTGGGGTTCATCATGAGAGTGGCCTGCCACGAGTCGTCAAAGAGAGCATTCTGCGCAGCCAGGCGCGCCGCCACGGAGGCCGGCGCTTGAGCTGAGGCGAATTGCGATACGGCGGCCAAGAACAGAGCAGAGGTAGCGAGCTTCCAGCGCATTTCGACAAGCGTAGCAGAGGCGACGCGAACCGGAGGGCGGAGATAT
>CAJCIT010000122.1 GCA_903970405.1 Acidobacteriaceae bacterium
TCTTGCCGAGAAAATCGTAATTGGTTTGCTTAAATATTTCCATTGCACTCTAAGAGCCGGTTTTTGTTCTATCCCAGTCTCAGAGGGGCTGCAAACCACCGTCTAACGGATATTGACACCGGCAAGTCACAAAGTGTTCCCAAAAGGGGCGGGCGTAGAGCTGTTTTTTGCTTGCGCGCCCCAAAAAATCTAGATGCTGAGGGACGCCGCAGGCTTGGGCCCGGACAGTTCCCAATCGAAAATAGCCTTCGATACGAAAACGGCTGTAAAGATGTTAGCCACCAGGCCGATCACCAGGGTGACGGCGAACCCCTTGACGGGGCCGGTCCCAAAGAGAAACAGGATGGCGCAGGAAACTACCGTGGTGACGTGGGTGTCAATGATGGTCAGCAGCGCTTTACTGAAGCCGGCGTCAACGGCGGCTGAGACCGCCTTGCCGGTGCGCAGCTCTTCGCGGATTCTTTCAAAGATCAGCACGTTGCTATCCACGGCCATACCGATGGTCAAAATAATGCCCGCGATGCCTGGCAGGGTCAACACGGCCTCAAAGTAGCTGAGCGCGGCAATCAAAATGATGGCGTTGAGGAGCAGGGCCAGGGTGGCGTTGATGGCGCTCTTTTTGTAGTAGATCAGCATCACCGTGATAACGGCCAGCAGCCCGGCGCCGCCGGCAATGAAGCCCTGGCGAATGGAGTCCGCGCCCAGTGACGGCCCGACGGTTCGCTCCTCAAGGGGCAGAAGCGAAGCGGGCAGCGACCCGGCCTTCAGATTCAGCGCCAGATCGCGGGCCTCCTCCTGGGTTCCGCTTCCCGTAATGCGTCCGTTGTCGCGAATCTGGCCCTGGATGGTGGGAGCGCTGAGTACTCGCCCGTCAAGGACAATTGCCAGGCGATTGCCGATGTTGGCGCCGGTGAAACGCTCAAAGCGGGCAGCGGCATCCTGGCTCAGCACAAAATTCGTATCCCAGGAGTTGGGGACAGTGGTGCTTTGCTCCGGAGTGGCATTGCGGATGTCGGCGCCGCGGACCACCGGGATGCGAGTGACCAGCCACCAACCGTCGCCGCGGCCCAGGCCGGTTGCATCGGTGCCCACCAGTTTCGTGCCGGGCGGCATAATGCCGTTGAATTGTGTGAGGGCAGCCGACTTGGTGGGGAACGGCCCACCCTTCACTTCATAGAGCTCCAGAACGGCCGCAGTTTGCAGAATCTGCTTGATGCGGGCGGGATCGTCGACGCCGGGTAACTGCACCAGCAACTCCGCATCGGCATCGCCGCGGCGCTGTTGTACGCTCGATTCGGCCAAGCCGAGCGCGTTGATCTTCTTCTCAATAGTGGACTTGGTTTGCGACAAAACGTCTTGGCGCATGGCGATGGCCTCAGTCGGCCTCATGGTGAGCCGGTAGTCCGTGGCGTTGAGGCCGGTCAGGTTCCATTGCCCGAAATTGTTTGTGATCAGTTTCCGAAAGTCGCCTGCCTGCGTGGAGGGAACGCCCTTCACCAGAATCGCGGCCTTATCGGCATCGGCAAGGGATTTGGCCTCCTCAACGTCAGTTTCGGCCACGGCAACGCCAGCTTTGCGGCCTTCCTCTTTAATCCGCTCGGCGGTGGCGCCGGCTTCGGCGTTGAAGGCATCCTGTTCCTGCACCTGGTAAACAAGATGGCTGCCGCCGCGGAGGTCAAGACCCAGGCGAATGTTTTTCTGCCAGTTGGCGGCCAACTCGGCTTTGCTCCGGGGGAAGCCGAAGATGCCCACGAGGCACACCAGGATCACACCCACGATAATTAAGAACTTGACCTGAAGATTCCGTTTCATACCTTACAATTTCTTTTCTCTTGAATGGCCCAGGACGCCTGCCGTTACTTCTTAGCCTCGTCGGAAGACACCAAGCTGGTGACCGACGATCTGGCCACTTGCAGCTTAATGTTATCGGGCTTGACGCGAAGTATCAGCGTATCATCACCGTTCACGGCGATAATGGTTCCCACAATGCCGCCGGTGGTGACCACCGTTTGGCCGTTCTGCAGGCCTTTCAGCATGGCCGCCTGCTGTTTCTTCTGGCGCTGCATCGGAACAAAGAAAAGAAAGTAGAACAGCGGGATCATGATAACCAGCGGGAGGGCCTGGCCAAGGGCGCCGGTGATACCGCCCGAAGGCGGCGCGGCTGTCTGGAGGAGAAGTAGCGAAAACTGCATAACACCCAATCCTAATATGCGGCATGACGCGATGCGCTTTTGCGGCACCCGGGGGCGAGGCGAGGGAGCCCAAAAAGCACGCACCACTCGCCTAAGCGTGTTTCGTGTCTTCGCGTTTGTGAGGACTCAAGCAACAGACTGAGACTCTGCCGCTCTTAAGAACTCCGGGAACGTCCCCAGCAGAATAGCGCGCCTGATGCGCCGCATGGTTTCAAGGTAGAAGCGAACATTATGTAATGTCGCAAGAGTGGAGAATAGAATCTCCTCCGCCATGAACAAATGGCGAAGATAGGCGCGGGAGAAGGTCCTGCAGGTGTAGCAATCGCAGGCGGGGTCGAGCGGGCCGTGGTCATCCGCGTATTGAGCTTGTTTGATGGCGACCTTGCCGGTTGAAGTAAAAAGATATCCGTTACGGGCATTGCGGGTGGGCAAGACGCAATCCATCATGTCAACTCCCTGGGCCACGTAGCGCGGCAGTTCGTCGGGCATTCCCACGCCCATCACGTAGCGCGGCTTCTCTTTGGGGAGCAACGGCGCGGTGATGGCGGCCATCTCGTGGCTGAGGTCGCGCGGCTCGCCCACGGAGAGGCCGCCAATGGCGTAGCCGGGCGCATCGAGTTCCAGGAGTGCTTCGGCGCAGGCGCGGCGGAGATCGGGAAACATGGATCCCTGGACGATGGGGAAGAGAGCGCAGTGTAGCCCTTTTTCGCGTTGGAGGTAATGCAGGTAGCCGAGACGCGCCCAATTAATGGTTCGGTGCATGGACTCGAGCGCTGCCGGGTATTCCACGGGATACGGAAGGCATTCGTCGAGCACCATCATGATGTCGCTGCCGAAAGCGAGTTGGACATCGACGGTGGATTGCGGCGAGAAGAAGTGCGGATCGCCGTTGAGGTGCGAGCGGAACAGCACACCCTCATCAGTCACCTTACGGAGGGAATCGAGACTGAAAATCTGGAAGCCGCCGGAATCGGTGAGTATGGCGCGAGGCCAGGAGATGAACTCGTGCAGACCGCCGAAGCGTTCAATGCGTTCGTGGCCGGGGCGCAGGAACAAGTGATAGGTGTTGCCGAGGATTATCCTGGCGTCGAGTTCATCGGTGAGCATCCGCGGCGTGAGGCCCTTGACAGTGCCCTGCGTGCCCACAGGCATGAAGACGGGCGTCTCAATGCCGCCGTGGGCGGTGTGCAGAAGGCCGGCGCGCGCGCCCGTTGTGGGACAAGTGGCCTGGATTTCGAAGCGAAGGGCGGAGGTCAAGACCTATTGTCTACTGGGAGGGAAGTGTCGCGGCGCGGAGTTGAATGAGTGGCTAACGGTGACCGGGGCGCCGGGGATCCGCTAAGCGCGGATTTTCGGCGCTTCTGTTTTCCTGTGTTGCCTCACTTCCGGTTTTCCCGTATCTTGAAGGGCATGGAAGTACATTTCACCCCCGAGCAGGAAGCGAAACTCGCACAATCTGCCGCCCAGCAGGGCCGCAATCCCGCCGAACTGGTGCAGCAAGTCGTGGCGCGGTATTTCGACGAGGAAAGCCGCTTCATTGACGCGGTGAACAGTGGCGAGGAAGCGTTACAGCGCGGCGAGCACCTCACGCACGAGCAGGTCGGCCAACGCCTTGAACGGTTCCTAAGACCCTGATGGAGGTTCGCTGGTCCATACCCGCAGCCGGGGACTTGGAGCACATTTGTGAATGGATTGAACGCGACAACCCCGAAGCCGCCCACCGCGTTGCGAGAACCATTTATGACGAATGCGCCCGCCTGAAGAATTTCCCAATCTCGGACGGGCCAGTCGTCGCATGCCCGGACGGCGTGAACTTACCTTTGCGCCTTGGCCTTACATCGTCGTCTATCGGGTGATGCCGGACGCGATTGAGATTTCGTGCAACACTCATGAACCCGCTGAAGCGCGAGTATCGAAAAGAGAATAACGTCGCCCTAGACGAGGTTGTCATTGGAAGCCCCCGCTACTAAGCTTAGATGTGTGCCTGCGACTGCGTAGAGCGGAGCCTGCCTGTTTCGAGGGCCGTCTTCTTCGAGCGGGGTGGATGGCCTTACGGCATCTCATCGAACTGCGTCCAGGTCTCAGAAGGGCGACGCGCCTGCGAGTCATTTATAATCGCCGCGCCCGCGGCCGCGGATTCATAAAGGCATTTTGCAACGTGACCATGGTTCGGCATTCTGTTTCAACCGTTCCGAGTTCGCTACCACTGGCGGTTTGGGAGGATGTGCTCAGTGCTGCAGATTGAGATCGCGAAACAGCCCGATGGTGCGGGAGTGCTTCGATGCACCCGTCGGGACGGTTCTGTCACATGGCAGAAACAGACAAAGCACGCCGCGCATTTCAGCGTGCACGATCTGACGCATCTTGCGGTTGAGACCGTCCTCCGTTATCGACGTGGTTTTTTCGGTTTGATTGCTGAAGGCTGGGATGTGGACGACACCACGGGTAAAGGCTCGCGCGGCGTGCTTCCCGCCGAGGCAATGGAGGTGGAGAGAATCGTTGGCCTGTTCGATTCCGAGCGGGCCTCCAATGTGTCGTGGCGCGTCGAAGAGTTCAACAGGTTTTCTCCCCGGGTACTGACAGATACCGAGATTCAAGACGTCCGTGCCCTGCGCTCCGTCCTTTTCCATCAGTGGTCTTCGATTGCGCCGGGGCAAAAACTCGCACTAACGTTCGATCCTGAGCTCTAGGGCCGCTTGCGTTTCAAGATTGGTTTCTTTGTGAAACCCGGGTAGTGAACTCGCGCAGGTACGCCCGCAGGTCGTCACGGACACGCCGGAAGATCGCCATGCGCTCTTCGTCAGTGCCAACGAGGGGAGCGGGTGGGTCCTCAAAGCTACGGTGGAGCTTTTCCGCAGCGCCGAAGAATACCGGGCATGTTTCGCGGGCGTTGTCGCACACGGTGATAACGTAATCGAACGGTTGGCCCTCGAACTCATCAACGCTCTTTGAACGCTGACCGGAAATATCAATCCGCAATTCGAGCATCGCGGCAATAGCTTCGGGCCGCAAGAAGCTATGCTTCGTCCCGGCGCTTTCCACGTCGAACCGCTCCCCGGCATCGTGGCGCAGCAACCCTTCCGCCATTTGACTGCGCGCGGAATTTCCAGTGCAGAGAATGAGCACCCGCTTCTTATCGTTCATGCTTTGCCTCTGTAGGGGAAGAATGGGAAACCACCACGAATGCGGCGTCTTTCGGCAGTGTCGGCGCCAGCCAACGAAATAGCAGTGTGGCCGCAGCGGCGCCGGCCAACTGCACCACGATGAAACCCGGCACATCTCCGGGGCGGATACCGGCGAACGTATCGCTTGCCGACCGAGCGAGTGTCACAGCCGGGTTAGCGAAGGATGTTGATGAGGTAAACCAATAGGCTCCCGTGATGTAAGCGCCGACCGCGAATGGCACAGCGGAGGAGCGCAGTCGCGCACATCCCCAAATCACGCAGAGAAGCCCGAACGTTGCGACGAACTCGCTAAAAAGCTGTGAGATCCCTGCCCGTGCGTGACGGGACGCGCTGAAGACTGGCTCACTGAACATCAGATGCGCCACCGCGACGCCGGCGAAGGCTCCGACAATTTGAGCGAGGAGATATCTCGGCACTTCACGCCACGGCAACCCGCCTTGCGAAGCATCGGCCAGCGTCACAGCCGGATTGAAATGCGCTCCTGAAATTGGGCCGAAAGTCAGAATGAGAGCTACCAGCATTGCGGCGGTTGCCAGCGTATTGGCAAGCAGCGCGATTGCCACATTTCCAGCGGCAAGTCGTTCGCCCATGATGCCGGAGCCAACGACCGCCGCCAGCAGCAGCGCCGTACCAACTGCCTCCGCGATCATGCGCCGCGCCGGCGTCACGCGCGGCAGCCCGGAGCGCAGCAGCTTGCGGGCTTTGTGGCACGGATGAAGGCGCTTATGAATTTGCCTTCCACTGCCTCCGCCATTGCGTCCACATCGACGCCCAGCCCGGTTAGAAACGTCCTTGCATCCTCAATGCTGTAAACCCGCGTCGGTTCAATCTCGATACCCTCAAAGCCCGCCGCCGTAAGTTTGGTGATGTATTCCGCGTCCTGCAAGGCGCCCGCGATGCAGCCGACCCACAACAGCATGTTTTGCCGCACTTCGCCGGGAACGTCCCCGCGCGTGACCACATCGGAGACAGCAAAGCGGCCACCCCGCTTCAAAACCCGGAACGCTTCACGCAACACGCGGTCTTTATCGGCAGACAGGTTAATCACGCAATTGGAAATGACGACATCGACGGAGTTATCCGGCAAGGGGATATGCTCGATTTCACCCTTGAGAAATTCGGCATTCTCCACGCCGGCCTTCCGCTGATTGCCGCGGGCAAGCGCCAGCATTTCATCCGTCATATCGAGGCCGTAGGCTTTGCCCGTAGAGCCGACACGCCGTGCCGAAAGCAGCACATCAATGCCTCCGCCCGAGCCGAGATCGAGGACGGTTTCGCCGGCATTCAGCTGAGCAAGCGCCGTTGGATTGCCGCACCCAAGTGAGGCCAGCACCGCCTCTTCCGGCAAAGCGCCGGTTTGCGAAGCATCGTAAAGGTTTGAGGTTATCGGGTCGCAGCCGTCAAATGCCGCCGACGCGCCGCAGCATGAACTGCCGCCGCTCTGGACACGCAACGCCGCCTGTCCGTACTTTTCTTTCACGACTTCTTTGATTTCCATGGGTTTGCCTTTCTTCCACCATCACTTGCACAGGGTCACAATTGCCTGTGGCTCAATTGCCTTGTTCCGGGTGCAGCATTCGGCATAAAGGAAGCCGAGGAGTTCCTGAAGCGCATCTGCGTTCGCCGAATACCGCAGAAATGTGCTTTCACGCTGGACCTTTACCAAGCCCTCATTTTTCAGCTTGTCAAGATGGTGTGAGAGCGTCGAGGCCGTGATTTCCAGCTCGGTAATAATGTCACCAACAACCATTCCCTCCGGGTGGGCCGACAGCAGCAGACGCATAATACGGAGGCGCGGCTCTGTCCCCAGGGCGGAGAACATATCCGCGAACCGTGCCACCTGTTCTTCTGTCTGCTTTTTGCCAGCCATCACGCCCCCGCTTTGATACTTTGACAATAATGGAATTATCAAAATAATGCAAGAGGAAGCCGTGCTTTGGATGGAGGGGGTTCGTATCAGCAGCTCTGCCGGCGGCGGGCCGGATGGTGGGGGTCGGTGAATTCGAGCAGTTCGATGGGCGCGCCGTTTTCGACTATGAACGCCACGCGGACGCCGCCCGATGGGCTGTTCGGAGGAATCAGGATTTCGCGGCCAGCAAGCTCAGTGGCGAGATCATCCACTTCAAACGCGACGTGCGGAACTTGCCGGACCAGATCAGGGACCGCGGCGTCCGTTTCGAAACGCATCCACTCCACACCGAATTCGCTTTTCTCGTGGCTGACGATAAAGAGCTTCAGGTGCTTCAAGTGAGTCTCGCCAGGCTTCGCTTCGGTAGTGGGAATTCCGATGTGATGATACCGGCGCATTGTTTTTCGGTCTCCGTGGGATGATTCTACGCTGTCGTTACCGCGTTTGAAGGCGCGCCCTGGTGGGCGGAATTTTGAGACAACAAACTCAGTTGTATTTTAGTGGTCTTTCGCAAGGCAGATTCGGAATGGATCACGGACCACCCGGAAGGTGAGGTTTCAATTAGTCTGTCGATGCTGCCGCGAAAAACGACGGCATGTTCAACCTGCCGCAGTAAAATCCGCCATCCGAAACCGACTGGGCTCGCATCGTCATGCTCTACACTGAGCTCGCCCAGCTCATCCCCTCCCCCGTCATCGAGCTCAACCGAGCCGTAGCCGTCTCCATGGCCCACGGCCCCCTTGCCGGCCTCACACATGGTCGACGCCCTCGCTTCCGACCCGGCTCTCGCGCGCTACCATCTTCTCCCCAGCGTCCGCGCCGACCTCCTCTACAAACTAGGCCGCCACCCCGAAGCCCGCGCCGAGTTCGAACGCGCCGCCGCCCTTACCCGCAACACCCGCGAACGCGATCTCCTCCTCTCCCGCGCCGCATCCTGTGAGACTGGGCTGCGCCCTTGAAATACCGGGGTCTATCTCAGTCCGTCGGGCCTGTCGCGCGATTAAGCGGGAACGTACGTCAACCTGATCACGTCCTCGTCAATGCGATCGCTGGTCACAAGCCGGAGCGGCGGCCGGGGGCCGGCGAAGAATGGCTTGCCGCGACCAAGCACAACGGGGTGGAGGTAGAGTCGATACTCATCGATAAGACCAAGGCCGGTGAGGCTTCCCGCCAAGTCTGATCCGGCAACTTCAATCTCCCCCATGAGCTGAGCTTTCAGCCCCTGTATCGTCGCCTCGATGTCATCCTCGACAAGTGTGGCGTTGGGCCCGACCGACTTCAACGAGCGCGACACGACCCACTTCGGTTGCTTCCGCCACGCCGCCGCGTAGTCGTGTTGCTCCGCACCCCAGTCCGGGCGGTCTTCATCCCAATAACGCATCGCCTCGTACATGCGGCGACCGTACACGCTGCCCGTCAGGTCGCGCACTTGCTCTATGAAGTGACGAAAGAGCGCCGGGCTTGGCCTAAATTCCAGATGGTCGACGTATCCATCCAAAGACTGGTTCATTCCATAGACGAGCTTTGCCATGGTTCAAAATCTCCATCCCAAGTTCTTCAGAATAGCTTGAGCCGGCGTTCGCGCGGCCGGTTCGCGTGGCGAGTTCATGAAGCTGCGCTTCTTGGTGCTGAGGTAAGTGGACTTCCATAGGCTTAATTGATGGTGGGGTGTACGGCGCGTCGAGTCAATTCGTGCGTGTCCGTTCACTCACACCTCAGTGAACTCCATTGCCGATTCGAAACCGCGCTTCGACTTGGAAGGCGTATCGCGCCAAACGCTTCACAAACGGTTTCACTTCAAGCGGTTCGCGCCAGAAGCCAGGTTCGCGCCAAGTTGCATTTCTAACAAACCAGAGAAGTTCAAATCACCATCATCGGAAGGGTGACGCGCTTGTTGCGTCGATCCAATATACTCAGCGATAATCTCTGATTCGTCGAAGCTTGAAAAAGGGACCCGCTATGAGTCAACTGGAAAAGGCAACCGGCGTCAACGATGCCGTGACGAAAGGCCCGGGAATCGACATGAAGCTCGAGGCGCTGGTCATCCCGGTCTCGGATGTCGACCGGGCGAAACAGTTCTACGCAAACCTTGGGTGGAGGCTCGATGCCGACTTCCCATTCGATAACGGCTTCCGCGTCGTCCAGTTCACGCCTCCGGGCTCGGTCTGCTCGGCTCAATTCGGCACAAACATCACGTCAGCCGCGCCCGGCTCGGCCCAGGGCCTTTACCTCATCGTCCCCGACATCCAGGCGGCGCGCGGCGAACTCGCCGCTCGCGGTGTCAATATCAGCGAGGTGTTTCACGCCGGAACGCCGGGCGCCCAGTTCCAGCCGGACGGTGCCAGCGGCCGCCTCAGCGGGCCCGCGCCGGATCATGCCAGCTACGGCTCCTATGCTGCGTTCCGCGACCCGGACGGCAACCAGTGGTTGTTGCAGGAGGTCACAACCCGGTTGCCTGGGCGCATCGATTCCGGCGGGACTTCGTTCGCTTCAGCGGACGATCTGGCGAGCGCGCTCCGGCGTGCGGAGGCCGCCCATGGCGAGCACGAGAAGCGCACCGGGCAGCGCGACGAGAACTGGCCTGAGTGGTATGCCGCGTACATGGTGGCGGAGCAGGCCGGCAAAGATCTGCCGGAATGAAACGAGTATGGCGTGACGATTCACGCCATAACTAACGTCAGTAAGGATAAGTTCAACAAAGGAGATTTAGGCATGAGGCGCAAGAGCATCGGGGTAATCGTATTCGTCGGAATATTTCTCTGTGTTTTAGTGGCGCTGGCCAAGGCTGGCCAGGACAAGTACACGGTGAAAGTGCCGAATGGGCTCTCGTTCTCTGAGTTCAGAGGATACGAGGCCTGGCAGGTTGTCTCCATCAGTCAGAACGGACGGGGCCTTATTGCTGCGACCCTCGCTAATCCTGTGATGATCAAGGCCTATTTGGACGGCATCCCCGGCAACGGAAAGCCGGTCCCCGACGGCGCCAAGATGGCGAAGATTCATTGGAACCCGAAAAAGTTGGAGACGTTCCCCTCAGCGACCGTGCCCGGCGCCCAGCATGACGTCGACTTCATGGTGAAGGACAGCAAGAGGTTCGCGGACAGCGGTGGGTGGGGATACGCCGTGTTCGACTATGACGCTTCCTCCGACACCTTCACGCCCGGTACCTTGGCCGGCAAGCCGCCGCAGGGGAACGACGCTAAGTGCGGGTTCACGTGCCACACGGCAGTGAAGACGAGAGATTACGTTTTCACGGATTACGGGCATAGGTGAAGCGGCAGGGTGCTCGCGCTGGAAGGGTTGGTTAGCACTTACCCGCTTTGCTTACTTCACACGCGCGGTTCAGCATAAGGCGGCGTCGGGCGATCTGGTAAGGTCGGGACCAGAATCAACCAGTCGCTCCGTGACCGTCGCGGCTCTGAAGGCATACCCCTAATTTCCTTCCTTTCGTCCGGGTCCCCACACCACCCGTCCCGGCATTGCCCCGGTGTGCTGGCCATCGCGCAGAACCGCCTCGCCGTTCACAAAGACATCCACCACGCCCGTCGAATACTGGTGTGGATTCTCGAAGGTGGCGTGGTCGGCGATCTTAGCGGGGTCGAAGACCACGACGTCAGCGAAGTAACCGGGTTTGAGCTCTCCGCGCTGGCTTAAGCGCAGATTTTCGGCAGGCAAAGCGGAGAGGCGGCGGATCGCGTCTTGCAAAGTCGTCACGTGCTCGTCGCGAACATACTTGCCGAGGAAGCGTGCGAAGTTGCCGTAAGAGCGGGGATGCGTGCTCGATTTCAAGAAGACGCCTTCGGGCGCGAGCGGGCTGGCATCGGCGCCGAAGCTCACCCACGGCAGGCCGGCTTCCCGGCGAACGTTGTCTTCACTCATCAGGAAGTAGACCGTGCCGACGCGGCTGCCGTCTTCAATTACCAGATCGATTGCCGTCTCCTCCGGCGTCTTGCCGCGCATCTTCGCGACTTCGTCGAGCGTCTTGCCGGTGAGCGGTTTCAATGCGTCATTCTTGAATTCAACCAGCAAAACTTTACTGGCTTCAATGCGCAGGTTCTCCCAGTTGCCGCTGGTTGAGCGCATCTCAGCCAGCACGCGCTGACGGATGGCCGGATCCTTCAATCGCTTCACCCACTCGTTGTAGCCGCCCTCCTGGACCCAGGTGGGCATGGAGGCATCCAGGCCGGTGGCGCCGGCGGTGTAGGTATACATGTCGGCGGTGATGGACATGCCCTGGGCGCGCGCCGCCTCCACTTTGCGAATGACTTCGTCGAGCTTGCCCCAGTTGTCGCGGCCGGCCGCCTTGAGGTGATAAATCTCCGCGCGGATGTGAGCCTGTTTCGCGATTGTCAGTAACTCGTCGACGGCTTCAATGAGGCGGTCGCCCTCACTGCGCATGTGCGAAATGTAAATGCCATTGTATTTGCTCGCGACTTTCGAGAGCGCGATGAGTTCGTCTGTTTTCGCGTACGTGCCGGGCGCGTAGATCAAGGCCGAGGCGACGCCGAGGGCGCCTTCCTGCATGGCTTGTTCGGTGATCTGTTCCATCTGGCGAAGCTCATCGGGAGTAGGGGCGCGATTGGCGAATCCAAGCACCATCACGCGCGGGTTATCGGCGCCGATGAAGGATGCAATGTTGCAGGAGACGCCGTGTTTTTGAAGTGCCGTCAAGCCTCCGGCTAGCGTGGACCAGGTGATGGGGTACTTGATATCGCCCTGCATCTGCCGGGCGTATTTGCGAATGTCGTCATTGAGCGGACCCATGGAATCGCCTTCGCCGAAGACCTCCAAGGTGACGCCCTGGCGGATGTTGCTTTGGGAGTGGCCGTCAGCCCACAGCGTGTCATCGCTGCTCATCATGTTGATGAAGCCGGGCGCCACGGCGAGGCCCTTCGCATCGATCTCATCTTTACCGGCGCCTGGTGGGATAGCGCCGATTTTGGCAATGCGGTCGAGTCGAAGGCCCACGTCGGTCACGGCCGGAGCATGGCCAGAGCCGTCATAGACCGTGCCGCCGCGGATCACGACGTCATAGGATTCTTGAGCCGGGGATTCGGGAGCTGGGCGGGGGTGTTGGGCGACGACGGCGCGAGTAAGAGTGAAGGCGACGGCGAACAGAACGGCAGAACTGATCTTGGCGACACGGTTCATAGCTGGTTCAGGGATTGTACACTGACCGGTGCGCCGACGGGTCGCGAGTAGTCTGGTTGTGGACTACAACAAGGCGAACGGAAGCATGAGCACAACAATTCAACACCGAGTATTGGGCAAGGACGGACCGGTGGTTTCGGCGATCGGCCTCGGCTGTATGGGGATGTCGGATATCTATGGTCCGGCGGACGAGACGGAAAGTGTGGCCACGATTCAGGCGGCGCTCGATGCCGGCGTCAACCTGCTGGATACGGGCGATTTCTACGGGAGCGGTCACAACGAACTGCTGATTCGCGAAGCCATTAAGGGACGGCGCGACCAGGCGTTTATTCAAGTAAAGTTTGGCGCAATGCGCGGGCCGGACCGGTCATGGTTGGGGTTCGATTCGCGGCCGGCGGCGATGAAGAACTTCCTCACCTATAGCCTGAGGCGGCTGAATACCGACTATATCGACCTGTATCAGCCGGCGCGGCTGGACCCGAACGTGCCGATTGAAGAAACGATTGGCGCGATCGCCGACATGGTAAAGGCGGGCTACATCCGCCACATCGGCGTTTCCGAAGTTTCGGCCGAAACGCTGCGGCGGGCGAACGCCGTACACCCCATCGCCGGGCTGCAGATTGAGTATTCGATTGTGACGCGAATGATTGAGACAGATATTCTTCCGGCCACAAAGGAGCTAGGCATAGGAATTACGGCGTATGGGATTCTTTCACGCGGCTTGCTGAGCAATTCGAAGCCGACCGGGGCGGGCGATTTTCGAGCGCGTTTACCGAGGTTCGCGGGCGCCAACATTGCAAAGAACCAGCAACTGGTGGACACGCTGAGCCGGATGGCGGCAGACAAGGGCGCAACAGCGGTGCAACTGGCCATTGCGTGGGTGTTGGCCAAGAGCGACAACATTATCGCGCTGCCGGGGTCGCGTAAGCGAAGCCAGTTGACTGAGGCGCTGGGAGCACTGAACGTGTCGCTGACGCCGGCCGATCTGGCGGAGATAGAAGCCGCCGTGCCCGGCGATGCGATTGCCGGGTCGCGGTACGACGAGCATCAGATGCGAATGCTGGATAGCGAACGGGCCAGCGCGCGGCGATAGGCGCGTGAAGCGTCACGACTCCGCCAAAAGTCTAACTTATTGCCTGGTCTGAAATCCTGGGACCACTATACACACCGCTGAGCCGCCCGGCAGACTCAGTTTTAATGACGATCAGAATTCCGAGTCGTTCACTCGTAAAACGTGCCATTAGTTGTTATTCCGCCGGAACGGAATTCAATTCTAATTTCCTTGGGGCGATTCTCCAGCGCATCGACGCCGCTTATGCGATCATTCCGTGGTCAATGCAGTTGAGTATTCGTTCAACCTCTGCTTCGCTCCCTGTGCTGGTGATGACATCGAACGGCAACCTGTCATCGAGCGAGCCGCACCGGGAGTACACCCATTTCTCGGCATCCATCTTCATTATCGCCCGGTTGTTCCTGCCCGTCCGGCGGTTTTCGCATTCCCGGCCGCGCCGGATATAGCGTTCTGTTCGGACGCTGTCCAGCTTTTGTTGTTTCAACAAACCCAACCCGCGTAAACCTTTTCGGCACCGGCGCGTTGGAAGAGGTGAGCCCAGCAATATGCGCCGGGCGCTGTGCGGGTCTATGATGAGCGTAATGGCGGATAGCCTGGAAGCCGGAGTCCGGGTCGGCACGGACTTGCGGGACTTCGGGTCATGGATGACGTCGGAACAGAGGCGCATCTTTGTGCTGTGCCGGCGTATGCTGCAGGATTCCAGCGAAGCCGATTCCGCAACCCAGGATGTCTTCTTGAAGGCCTACAAAGCCCTCAAGAAGGGCGGCCTGGATGATCTGGATCATCCCGATAAGTGGGTCACGCGCATTGCGGTGAATACCTGCCTGGACCGCTTGCGGTCGAAAACCTGGAGGATCTGGCAGCGGCGTCCCGCGGCTGAAGAAGAGCGGATCATCCTCGATATGGCGCCGGAAAGCAGTCCGGACGCCGAAGCGCAACTGTTTGCCAAGCAGATTCAAACGCGTTTGGAAGCGGCCCTGGAAAAGCTGTCACCTAGGCAGCGGGCGGTTTTTGCGCTGCGGCACTACGACGGAATGCCGCTCGACGAAATCGCCAGGACGCTGGACCTGGATGTGGGGACGGTGAAGGCTCACATGTTCCGGGCTCTGGCAAAACTGAGAACGGAATTGCAAGATATATACACCGCCCGAAGAGGCGGGAACTAAGTCGTCCGCACAACGGCCAATAAGCCGAGATGAGGGAAGAAGATGGGCAGAGAACATTGGTCCGACGAGCAGTTGATTGCTCATGTGTATGGAGTGGGGCCGGAAGACGGACACCTTTCCGGCTGCGCGGAATGCCGTTCGCGGCTCGAGCCGATAGAAGCGCGAGCGGAGGACTTCCTTGAGCGAGCCAGCGCCACCGACGTGCCTGCCGATTTCCTCGCCGCGCAGAGGCGGACGATCTACGCGCGTCTTGGCGGCAATAGTGGGCGGTTTGCCGTCCGGCGATGGGCGCCGGCGCTGGCCGCAGTGGCCCTGGTGGCCGGAATTGCGATGTTCGAACAACAGCGTGGGGGCATGAACACCGACCGCATCTCGGATGCGGAACTGGTACAGCAGGCGAGCCAGTTGGCGGAAGATTCCACGCCCCAAGCGGTGGCGCCGATTGAGGCTCTGTTCGGCGAATGAAGACGCTGTTCACGCCGGCATTTGTCTGTCTGGTCTTAGGTCTGGCGTCCGCCGCGGCGCCCGCGCACGCTCAAAGCGCGGCCGGCTTCCCATGGTGGAGCAATCCGGTGCTGGTGAAGGAGGTCAATCTAACGCCCGACCAAACGGAGAAAATCCGACAGATTGTGCGGTCCTATCGCGACCGGCTCTTTGACGCGCGCAATGGCGTACAGAAAGCCGAAGCGCAGCTCGAAGACATGATGAATGACGACGTGGTGGACCAGAACGCGGCAAAGCCGGTGATAGATCAGCTGGCGGCGGGCCGTTCCAACCTGACGCATCTGGTTACCGAGATGAGCCTCCAGGTGCGAGGGGTACTGACGGTAAGCCAGTGGCGCCAGTTAGTCCGGCTGTGGCGCGAATCGCAGAAGAAGAAGCTGGCCGACACGCAAGTGGCGCAATAGCTTCGCCAGAGCCCTCAGGCCGGAACGGGCCTCGCAGGCTTAGTTCTCTCCGCCAGCAACGCCAGCCTCTCTTCGTGACTCATGGGTTCCCACGGAACCAGTTTCCCGGCAAGCACATCCATTCGGCGTAACAGGGTCAACTCGATGAAAAGACCCATAAAATCCAAGTCCCGAAAGACCAGGGAGCCGGATTCTCTCATCCTGTCGCGAATTCGCTCCAGGTGGACTGGCATTTCACTCCAGTGGAGGCCTGATCGGTGGTGATGACAGAGGTGGTACCCCTCGTTCATAAAGTTCACTTCATCCAGGACGGTTACGGTATTTATAAAGTAATCTTCGGGGTGTTCCGGGTCACAGAACGCGTGCTGAACCCAAGCGGTGACCGCCATGATGAAGTTCATGACGAGAAGAGGAACTAACACGAATACAATCCCAATTCTCCAGTTGTAAATAAAGACCGCTCCAAAATAAACGCAGTAACGCGTTATCCCCCAAAACATTCGCTTTCGGTTCTGTTCCTGGCCGTTCGCTTTAAAGTAGGCGTAGGGAGCAAGCCCCAGGGCCGTCCAAATATTGTCGGAAAGATACCAAAAGAAATCCAATGGACGCGTCCGATCGTAGCCGCTGGAGTAAGCATTATCGTCGGGTCCCCCATTTTCTTTATGGTGGAGACGGACATGAACCGTGCGGCCCAGTTCTGGAAGGTCGCCATACAAATATCCGAGAAAGAACTCCACGTAGCGCCCCAGGACCTTTTCATATACGCCTGAGAAGTATCCATGCGGCCGGTGCGCCTCCATGTGTTTGGCGCTAAACATCCTCACCGAACGCTGAAATCCAAAACCGCACAGCGAGAGGTAGAAAGCGATTGCCAGGAGAAGTCGAGGCTTTCCTAAAACTAGCTGGATGGCGAAAATTGGCACAGCCGTCAGGGTGAGAGAGACCATAATTCGCAAGGCGGGTGCGTCTCGGGGGTCTCGCAGAACCTTTCGGCCCAGGCGGTCGATGAGCCGGTCATAAGCTTGCGAGAGAAATCGATACGCATCGCCCAGGGGACGAACCCTCCCCGCAAGCTTGGCCACACCATAGCATCCAAAGGAAAGCACACCT
>CAJCIT010000123.1 GCA_903970405.1 Acidobacteriaceae bacterium
GACAACATCAAAGCAAGCCACAAATCTAGAAGCTCGTATAGAGTTCCTACCGCGTCACCGCCAACGTGATGCCAAGCTGGTATCAATGGCACCGCCTGAAACCGCCGATATCGGTAATATTTTTCGCCGCCCCTGACACCCATTGGACATCGAAGGTGCGAAATTCCACTGGCTGGCCACAGATTCGCAACGAAGAGTCGAACATGTGGTCAAGCGAAATGTCCTGATCCATTTGAGCGGTCGTTTCCATGGTGTCTCCCTTTCATCGGTTTCCCCTATGCCTCTGATAATAGGGGAAGACCCGCGAAGGCTTCTACGGTCTTCAAAGGACCATCCTCGTTAGGCCCAAGATGCCCCGTGTAGCAATCTGGCGCGTGGGGCGGCGCGATGACGAGCGCGGTTGAAGTTGTGGTTTCAATCGAGAACTTGATGGCCCACCAGCTTCCCATGCTCGGCGAGCATGAAGGTAATGTAGCTGCGGACCAGATTGCAAAACAGCCGCGCCTCCTGCGGTTGCGTTGCAACGCCGGATTTCAGGTGCGTGCCGTGTCGGATTCCGCCGCCGGTTGGGGAAGAAAGATAGCCGTGCAAGGTGGAAACCCAGTCCAGAACCTGGTCAAGGGTCGTCCCCTGGCTCCGCTTGCGGAGGTCTGCGACAATCTTGTTGAAATATTTCCCCTGCACAGTGCCAGTCCCGGTATCGAGGCCCTGAAAAGCAGTGGAGACTGTTTCCAGGAGCCAAAGAACCTCCTGGACGGCTTGCCGTCCACGTCCTTCCGCCAAAAATTGTTCAGACTGGCTTAGCGAGTTTTGGATTAGCTCACGGGCCTGCTGATCGAGGGTAGGGGGCTCCGGTGGAACTTCGACCGGTCCAGATTGGGCGCTGCGCGAGATCAGATTCGGCGGCTGTATCTCGAAACCGGTGTCGTACCGCGCAAGGATTCGGTTAATGATGCGCAAGTCGGGAACGGCCACGTCCTTCGCCCCTAACGTGTTGCAGGCGTCGTAAAACGCCTCAATGAACAATGGTGCATTTGCGGCGGCTTCACGCATGTAGTTGTCAAGGTCGGATTCCGCCCAGCTCGCACTAGAACTCCAACTCGAAGTGGTTCCCGCTGCGGCGGCGAAGTACGACTTGAAATGTTCGAGCGTAGATTGAACGTCGCCCTGTGTTGTGATTTTGCCGATTAGATCTGAGAACTCCCGGACTACTTCGCTCGCAATGGTCCCCGGAGCCTCAAAGCGCCAATTGCCGTTAAATTTCAGTATAAGAAGTGAATCTGGCTTACGAGTTTAACCTGAATTCCAATCCGCGGCTCCCGTCTGCCGGGAAAGCTGTTTCGATCTAACCGAAACAGCCCTCGGCGAGGAGCTTTCTTCACTCCGACGGCGGGTAACTCAATTGGTCGGGCGCGAGGTCTCGAAGTGCTCCGTGCCTGATGTGTAAGATCCATACTGTTTGGCTGGCGTCGTCCACTTCGTAGAGGATGCGGTAGGCGTGTTTCCGATTGCCAAAGAGAAGGCATCGGATCTCGCGCCTCGCTTCAGCCGCTTCACGAGCGAGGGGGCACCGATAGGGAAGTTGTTCAAGAGAATACAGGCAGTCAACGAGTTCCTCGAACCACTCCGGCACTCTGATCGGGGCCCGCTCAACGACCCAATCATAGATCTGGTTTGCGTCGGCCTTGGCCGTCTCAGCGAGAACGACTTGGTAGGCCACGTTTTTCTCGGAACTCTCTTTCAAACTGCCTCAGTGGCGTTACACGACCGGCTTCGACGTCTGCGAGTCCGCGCTTAATACCTTCGAGCGCCTCCAGTTCGTCCACGCGGTCTAGCAGTTTCTGATAAGACAGCGCATCCTGAACAACGAGTTCGGCCTTGCCGTTGATTGTGAGGACGACCGGGTGCCCGCTCCCGCGCATCTGTTCCAGGAACTCGCTGGTGTTGCGTTTGAAGTCGCTGAGCGAATGAATGTCTTTGCTGATATCGAGCACGAGAACCTCCTGCACTAAATATGCACTTAATTTGATGCTATCAGAAATAACCAGCCTCGTCGAGGGCCATCTGATCTCGGGTAAAACAGGGTCCGAAATTCCCCTAGGCGCGTCCCCTCTCGCGTGACATAAAGGAGGTTATGTCGTACTGAAGATCGGGCAGTGGGGGATAGAACCCGAAGTAAAATGAGCGAGATAGAATCCTATCAACCGGGCACCGTAGACCTCACTCTCCCCGGAACGCCGGTTCTTCCGGCGCTCGCCGTTCGTCTTGGGAAGCGCGGGCTTCGACGATTCCTGGAGTTCTTCACGGTGAACATCCGGAACCGGAACACGCGCGAAGCCTACGGTCGAGCGGCGGGAGCCTTTCTCCGATGGTGTGAAGATCGAGGCATCCGCGAAATGGCTGAGATTCAGCCGATCCACGTGGCCTCATATATAGAGTCGCTCCAAGGGCAATACTCGAAGCCGACCATAAAACAGCATCTCGCGTGTCTGCGGATGATGTTCGACTGGTTGGTCGTCGGCCAAATTGTCCCGTCCAATCCGGCGCGTTCCGTCCGTGAGCCGAAGCATTCCGTTTCAGTCGGTGTGACTCCCGTACTCTCGGCAGAGGAAGCCCGCGTCCTTCTCGACTCCATAGATACGAGTTCGGTCATCGGGCTGCGGGACTGCGCCCTCATCGCCGTGATGATCTATTCCTTCGCCCGGATTGAGGCGACGGTTTCGCTAACGGCGGAGGATTTTTACCCGGAGCGCAGGCGGTACTGGATTCGGCTGAATGAGAAAGGCGGCAAGGTGAACAAGATGCCGTGCCATCACAATCTCGAAACCTACCTGCATGAGTACATCGAAGCGGCTGGGCTTCAACCATATCCAAAGACCCCCCTCTTCCGCTTCCGGGCCGAACACCGGCCGCCGCGCGGCGCGGGCGTGAAGCGCGATTCGCATCCGGAAGAGGCAGCCCTCATCGAGGCCGCACCTGAGATCGCTCCTTATATATCGGAGTTGAAGCGGAAGGGCCGCAAAGTGGCGGCTCTTGCCCTGCGGCAAATGCTGCGGCTGCTGCGCGAGTATCCGCGAGAGCCGTTCCTCGCAGCGGTTGCCGAAGCCGCGCGCTATGGCTTTACGATCTCGACCGTCTGGAGCGGATGATTCTGCGGCGCGTGGCCCGCGACTACTTTCTGATCGGCGACAAGGAGCCGGAAGGTAACGACTGAAGAACTCGAACAGCTGCTGAAGAATCTCAAGCTGCGGCGCATGCTGAAGATTTACGACGAGCAACTGCAGGCCGCCGAGAAGGCGCAGATTCCTTACACGGAATTCGTGGCCGGACTGCTGCGGGCGCAGTGGCA
>CAJCIT010000124.1 GCA_903970405.1 Acidobacteriaceae bacterium
CGCGTTTATTTACGGCTCTATCGCCGCCGGCAACGAGCAGAGCCACAGCGACATCGATCTTATGGTGGTGGGACAGGTGTCGCCCGCAGAGCTTGCCTTGCCGCTGCGACGCGCAAGGGAATTGCTTGGCCGTGAGGTTAACCCGACGGTCTATACGCCTGAGGAATTCGACAAGAAACAAGCAGTGGACGACCCGTTTCTGAAGCAGGTATGGGACAAGCCGAAGCTCTTGGTGTTAGGTAGGCAACAATAATGAGCCGGGCGCCTGGGAGCGCCAATCTCCTGATTGGCGAAAGTCCGCTCACGAACCGACGGCGCTGCCCTCCGAGTTCGTTCCGTAATGCTTCCCCTCCCAATTGGCCGTCCCTATCTATTCCTGACGATGCTCGAAACCATTCGCCCCGGGTCATGGGGATCGCGGCGGAAGGAGTGGAACAGCTCCGCGTCGCACATCGTGCAGTAGCCGCCGTCGTAAATCCGAGAAGCCGGCACGCCCGATCGGGTCAATGTCCGGCGATTGGCCTCCACCAGGTCCACATTGCGGTGAGCAGGTAAGGCGTTGTGCGGATCGGTAGTCCACTCCGGGAAGAAAGGGGCCAATTCAGCCACCACTTCCGGTCCCACTTCATAGCAGCAGACGCGGATGGCCGGACCGATGGCCACATGAAGATGGGCCGGATTTGAGCCAAACTCCTGCGCCATGCGGCTCACGGCCTTTTCGGAAATTGAGGCTGCCGTCCCGCGCCAACCGGCGTGAACGGCGGCGACGGCCCGTGTGACCGGATCGGCAATCAGCAGCGGAACACAATCGGCCGTTCGAACGCCGATGCGCTGGCCGATTTGGTCGGTGACCAGAGCGTCGCCCTCGCACTGGCGGTCAGCGAGTCCGTTCGCCGTATGGACGCGGTCCGAGTGAATCTGCCGCAGGGTGACCGCCGGATGGGCGGAAAGCCAGCCTGAGTGGCGCGTGCCGAAGGCGTGATCCAGCCATTCGAACTCCAGAAAGGCTTCGCACTGCAAGTAGGTCGCCCGCTCAGAACCGCGCTGTTCGTCCGCCTGACGCGTAAGAAACGGATCAGCCAAGCGTCACCAGAGCGGGCGCCGGTTCAGGCGTCTGCGCCACCATGATCCGCCTCTTGAAGTCTTCGAGCATGGCTTCCTCAAGGCGCACGTGGGTGGGCTTGCGCACCAGATGCGGCGTGGCGTCAATCTTTTCCTGCAGTTTCAGCAACGCGTAGAAGAGATTTTCCGGGCGCGGAGGGCAGCCGGTGACGTAGACGTCAACCGGAACGATCTTGTCGACGCCCTGCAGCACTGAGTAAGTGTTGAAGGGGCCGCCGACGCTGGAACAGGCCCCCATGGAAATGACCCACTTCGGTTCCGGCATCTGCTCATAAATGCGCCGCAGCACCGGACCCATCTTCAGGGTGACGGTGCCCGCGACAATCATGAGATCGGACTGGCGTGGACTGGGGCGGAAAACCTCAGCGCCAAAGCGCGCGATATCAAATCTCGACGTTGTGGAAGCAATCATTTCAATAGCGCAACAGGCAAGACCGAATTGGAGCGGCCAGAGCGACGACTTGCGCGCCCAATTGAACAGGTAGTCCACTGAGGTGGTGAGGAAGTTCTTCTCGAACTGGTTCTGGAGAAACGACATTTCCTGGTAACAGTGTAGCCCCGGTTCCCGGGTCCCGGTGAGGGACGGTCCGGAAGGTGGGTGTCCCAACCGTTGGTTGCGGCCCGTTTTGCACTTCTTTCCCACAGCGCTTCCACAGAAACGAGGGGCGGGCCTCTTGCGGCGCTGGCGGCGGTCTGATATTCTTCCTGTGTCGGCAGCGGTCGAAACGCGCGGCGGTTTGAGCAGGTCGGGACGGGCAAAAAGTGGCGAATTGCACTTGCCAAGTCCCAAAGAGTTTGATAGATTAGCAGATGGGCGTCGAGGAAATGGCAGGGATTAGGGAGTACGCCCGGCGCGAAAGCGCGCTAAACGCAAGGTAGACAAGAAGTAACGCTGGTTGGCGCTCCGTCAGCCGGTTCCTGGGACACCATAGCAGTTCTCAAGCGGTCCTAACCCTTCGATCTACGTTTGAAACAGGAACGAGAGCCTATTTGCGGCGGGCATTCACTTTTTTGTGAGTGTCAGGTAGCAAACAAGAGCGTGAGTTCCCAAATTTTTGAGTGTAAGTTGCCCGTGTCCGCGCAAGCGGGAGCGGGAGAACAGCCTCAAACGGCTTTTCGAGGCCGGCGGTTATTGGGCTTTATCGGGGAAACCTGGCATCGCCTAAGAAGCCGCGCAGATCATTGACAATCTGATTGGACGCAGAGAAGTAATTCGTCAGAAACTTGAGTAATAAGCTGGAGCGAGACAACATCCTGCGCAGGCAGGGTGATACTCAAACAGATCAAACGAGAGTTTGATCCCGGCTCAGAATCAACGCTGGCGGCGCGCTTAACACATGCAAGTCGAGCGAGAAAGGGGAGCAATCCCTGAGTACAGCGGCGTACGGGTGAGTAACACGTGGGTAATCTACCTTTTAGTGGGGAATAACCCTGGGAAACCGGGGCTAATACCGCATAATCCTGTGAAGGGAAAGCAGCAATGCGCTGAAAGAGGAGCCCGCGGCCGATTAGCTAGTTGGTGAGGTAACGGCCCACCAAGGCGACGATCGGTAGCCGGCCTGAGAGGGCACACGGCCACACTGGCACTGAAACACGGGCCAGACTCCTACGGGAGGCAGCAGTGGGGAATCTTGCACAATGGAGGAAACTCTGATGCAGCGACGCCGCGTGAGCGATGAAGCCCCTCGGGGTGTAAAGCTCTTTCGGCAGG
>CAJCIT010000125.1 GCA_903970405.1 Acidobacteriaceae bacterium
GTGGCGCAACTCGGTGGACTGGAGCAAAGTCGCGTTCTTCTGGGGCGACGAACGGCACGTGCCGCCGGACCACCCGGACAGTAACTACCGCATGGCCAATGAGGCCCTATTAAGCCGCCTGCCCATCGATGCCGGTCGGCAGGTGTTCCGCATAAAGAGTGAGATGACGGATGCGGCTGCCGCGGCGGCTGAGTATGAAACGGTGCTCAAGCAGGAACTGCTGGCGTCAAGCGGCTGGCCCGAGCTCGATCTGATGCTGCTGGGGATGGGGCCGGAAGGGCACACGTTGTCCTTGTTTCCAGGCACAAAAGCGCTGGAAGAGAAGAGCCGATGGGTGATCTCAAACTGGGTGGGCAAGTTCTATACCGACCGCATTACCATGACTGCTCCGGTGGCCAACCATGCGGCAAAGGTAGTGTTTCTGGTGCGGGGAGCGGACAAGCAACTGGCGTTGAAAGCCGTCCTTGAAGGTCCTTATGAGCCCAGCCAATTACCGGCCCAACTGATCGAACCGGTGAAGCAGCCGCTGATGTGGCTGATCGGCGAAGAAGCAGCGGGGTTGCTCTCGCCGGCGGTGACGGGAAGCCTATAGATGGGATCGTCGCACGAACTTCAGTGCGTGCTTCGCCTCAAAACTGACCAGCCTGACCGATGTATCGCCCCCAAAGGGGCCTGTCCCTTTTCCTTATCCGCCCCCAAAGGGGTCTGTCCCTTTTCCTGGGAAACCGTTGAGGTGAAAGGGTTTACAATTTTCCTACGATCCTCCGGAATCGCTTCATAGGACTGCGAACGGGAGCAAGGAACCGCAGAATACGACCGCCCCTTCCCCCCAAATGGGTCTGTCCCTTTTCCGGTACAAATGGGTCTGTCCCTTTTCCGGTATAACTCACGGAAGATAAAAGACTTACATTCCTTATCAGGGCCGCGGGAAAGCTCTTCTAGAGTCCCCATGTCCGCCCCATAATGTCCGCCCCATAGGGGTTCTGTCCGCCCGATAGGGGTCTGTCCCTTTTCCCGTAGAAACGATTGAAGTGAAAGGACTTACCTTCTTTCTGAGGGCCAGCGGGAAAGCTCTTCGACAGTCCCCGGACTGGACCGCGTGTGTAGGCGGAACAACTCACTTTCGTCGATGACGATCTTAAGCCGATTGGGACTTCGCGCAAACCGAGCGGTGTCTCCCAAAAAAAAAAACGGGTCTGTCCCTTTTCCAAAAAAACCGGGTCCAAAAAAACCGGGTCTGTCCCTTTTCCTGGGAAACCGTTGAGGCGAAAGGGTTTACCATTCTCCTACGATCCTCCGGAAAATCGCGCCAAAGAACGCCAGAGGGAAGCAAGGAACCGCAGAAGAGCGACCGCCCTTTCCCCAAAACGGGACTGTCCCTTTTCCCTAAAAGGCATTGATTCAAAACAACTTCAAATCTTTTGCCACCCGCCGGAAGAGCCTTTCCTCGGTCGCCGGTACGGAACCGCCTGAGCGCGACGAAGGGCCTGGGTGTCACCGCGATAGGCGCGACTTCAGATCCTCCTTTCGCCGACCGGAAAGGATGACGGCCCGCTAGCCCGTGGCAGACAATGCAGAGACGCCAGGGCAGTGCCGTTGCGTTCGTCCACAAGAAGGTGAGAGGCTGTGAAGTACCCATGACTCGACGCCACTTTGTGCATTCCTCCGTCCAAGCCACAATGGCCCTGGCCGCGCTGCCTGCCGCAGCCGGTGGATCGGAGCGGCTTCCCATCGCGATGGCCGTGGAGTACAACATGCTCCCGGAGAACGTTTCAATTCCAGAGCGTTTTCAGATCGCGAAGGACGCGGGCTTTGAGCGGATCGAATGTCCTACAACGCCCAATCCGCAGGACGCCGAGGCCATGAAGGCAGCTTCGCTGAAAATTGGGTTGCCTATTCACTCCGTGATGAACATGGACCACTGGAAGTATCCGTTTTCATCGGCCGATCCGGCGGTTGTCGAAAAGAGCTTGGACGGCGCGCGCGTCTCCATCCGCAATGCGCATCTGTGGGGCGCTGAAACGGTGCTGCTGGTGCCGGGCGTTGTGAATCCGCTCACCTCCTATCGCGACGCGTATTCGCGATCGCAGAAGGCCATTCGCACGCTGTTGCCCCTGGCCGAAGAATTGAAGGTTACGCTGGCGATTGAAGAAGTGTGGAACAAGTTCCTGCTGAGCCCGATTGAATTCGCGCGTTACATTGACGAGTTCAATAGCCCCAGAGTGCGCGCCTATTTCGATGTCGGGAACGTTGTGTTGTATGGGTATCCGCAAGACTGGATCCGTACGCTGGGAAGCCGGATCGCGAAGCTGCACATCAAGGATTTTTCGTTCCGCAACGATCCGGCGACGGGAAAACGCACGGCCAACTGGGTGGGACTCGGAGAGGGCGATATCGATTGGAACGCCGTCTATCAGGCCCTGAAGGAGATTGGCTACCACGGCACGGCCACGGTGGAGTTAGAGGGCGCGGACTCGACGGGTTTGAAAGAGATCAACCGAAGATTCAACCTGATTCTGACCGGGCAGTTGACGCCGCCGAAACAGGGCTGAGCGGCATAGCGTTGGGTTATATGACGCGTTGCCGCTCTGAGCTTCCGGGAACCTGACTTTGCGGAGCCGGCGTGATTCACTTCCGCCAGACGCGAGTTACACGGCCAATATGCCGGGATCCGGGCACCTATCGACAATCCTCGGCTCGTCGTACTCCACTGACACCAGAAAGAGCCCCGAAGGCGGAACCGACGGACCCGGACGGATGCCGCACTCGGGCTCCAACCGCCGCCGAATATCACCGGCGCTCAGGTTTCCCTTCCCTACTTCCAGCATCACGCCGACAATGTTGCGCACCATATGCTTCAGGAAGCCCGAGCCGGTCACCTGGTAGATCAGCTTATCCGCCGAGCGGGTGAATGTGGACCGGAAGATGACGCGGACTTTCGAAGAGTTAAGCGCGTCCTTCTCACCGGCCCCCGCAAAGGCCGCGAAATCATGCTCTCCTTCGATGAGCCTCGCCGCGGCCATCATGGCCGCTTCGTCCAGCGGGAAGGGATGATGATGCACAAAACGGCGATCAAACGGCGGGCAGATTTCGTCCCGAAAAATCCGGTATTCATACGTCTTACGTTTGGCCTGGAACCGGGGATGAAAATCCACGTCAACCTCTTCCACGTCGCTGATGCGGATGGTATGCGGCAGAAGCCGGTTCACCGCTCTGCGGAAATTTGGCGCCGGAATCGGATTCTCAAGGGAGACCGCGGCCACCTGCGCATAGGCATGCACGCCCGCGTCAGTCCGCCCTGAGCCCGCCACGGAGACGCGGCGGCCCTCCATGCCCGAGACGATTTCCTCGAGAATGCCTTGAATGGTCGGCAAGCCGGGTTGCACCTGCCAGCCGTGAAACTCCGTGCCGTCGTAAGCCACATGAAATCGAAGCCGTCGCATGACCCCAGCCCGTCAGGACTTCCGGGAGCCGGGCTTCACCGCGGGAATCCCGTCGCGGCAGAGCGGGCAGTCGGCCGGATCGTACGCCACCACCTCCATGCGCTGGAGGGCCACTCGGGGAACGCCGACGTCCGCTTTTCCGCCGCTGCGGTCAATAATCGAGCCAGCGGCCAGCACCGTGACGCCCGCCGCCGTCAGCAGGTCCACCACCTCTTTCGTGCTGCCGCCGGTGGTGATGACGTCCTCAACAATCACTGCCGCCTCGCCAGGCTTCACCTCAAAACCCCGCCGCAGCGTCATGCGGTTGGTTTCGGCGTCGCGCTCAGTAAAGAAGTGGCGAACGCCCAGCGCGCGAGCCACCTCATGACCGATAATCAGACCGCCCATGGCGGGCGAAACCACCACATCCGGCGCCTTTCCGCTCAGCAGCGTGCGCAACTCGGACGCCATCTCGCGACCCAATGTTTCCGCATGTTCCGGATAGGCCAGAACCTTGGCCGATTGAAGGTATTCCGGACTATGCAGTCCGCTGGTCAGACGAAAATGGCCGCGCAGATAGGCGCCTGTGCGCTCATAAAGGCTAAGGGTGCTTGTGGAGTAATCCGGCGCGCCTTCAAGGCTGGCCGCGGCAAGCGGATCTGGGTGAGCCATGCCCTGAAGCATAACAATGAGATGCTTTCCGGGAAACGGCGCTCACCGGTGCAGCGTCAGTCCTTACCATAATGGGCCATAATGGGGAATAACAGACGTATGAGACTTTTCAACCTCGCAGCCGGCGCCGTGATCTGCGCCACCTTCGGTTTGGCCGCCGACGTTCAGACTGTGGACGAAATCATCGCGAAAGTGAACGGCGATATCGTTTCCAAGAACGAGTTGGAGCGCACCGCTAAAGAGATGCTGGCGGAAATGCGGGCTCAGAACATGACCGGCCCGCGCCTGGAAACCGAGTTCAGCGCCCGCGAAAAGGACATTCTTCGCAACAAGATTGACCAGCTTCTACTGGTGCAGCGCGGCAAGGAATTGAACATCGATGTCACCAGTGAGCTGAACAAATACCTTGCCGACCTGCAGCGGCGGTCCACCATTGCCGACCCGGAAAAGTTCCGCGAGTATATCCATCAGCAGACCGGGATGTCATGGGAAGACTTCCAGAGCGAGGCGCGGAACAGCATTACGACACGGCGCGTGATCAGCGAGGAAGTGAGCCGCAACGTCAGCGTCTCGGCGGCCGAAGTCCAGGCTTACTACGACGCCCACAAGGCTGACTTTGTCCGGGAAGAGAAGGTCTACCTGCAGGAGATTCTGGTTTCCACCGATGGAAAGGATGCGGCCGGTATCGCCGCCGCTGAGAAGAAGGCGAAAGACTTGTCATCCCGGGCCTCCAGGGGCGAGCGCTTCGCCGAATTGGCGCGGGATAACTCCGATTCAACCACCGCCCAGCAGGGCGGCGACTTGGGCAGCTATAAAAAGGGCGAGTTGCGCAAGGATCTGGAAGACGCCGTATGGAATCTCCCCAAAGGCGCCGTCACTCCACCACTGAGGATTTCGAGCGGCTTTCTGGTGATGAAGGTAACGCAACACACCAAAGAAGGCCAAGCCGAGCTGGCCGACGTGCAACCCCAGATCGAAGAGATTCTCTACGAACCCAAGTTGGAGCCGAAGGTTCGCGATTATCTGACCGGCCTCCGCAAGACGGCTTTCCTCGAAATCAAAGACGGCTATGTGGATAGCGGGGCGTGTCCGGGTTGCGATACCCGCTGGCAGGATGTGGCCGTCCTGAGGCCCGAAACCATCACCAAGCGGGAAGTCTCCCAACGGATTCGCCACAAACGTCTCCTGTTCCTGATCCCTGTTCCTGGTACGCAGGAGACGGTCACCGGTAAGAGCTCGTCGCGCTAAGCCCGCAACGCATGAAGAAAATTTACGTCAACGGCCTGGAGTCGAATGAGGTCGTGACCACGCAAGTTCTGGTGGTGAGCAAAGAGATCCGCCAGAAGAAGACGGGTGAACCGTATCTATCCCTGATCCTCGCGGACCGCACTGGCGAACTGGAAGCCAAGATGTGGGACAACGTGGCCGAGGTGAT
Source organism: Acidobacteriaceae bacterium (assembly GCA_903970405.1). Taxonomy (GTDB): domain Bacteria; phylum Acidobacteriota; class Terriglobia; order Bryobacterales; family Bryobacteraceae; genus CAJCIT01. Next base: position 5,530 of record CAJCIT010000125.1, read on the forward strand.
GGAGACGTTCACCAAGGACGACTTCATTAAGGTGAAGGGCATCGCCCAGGTCTACCAGAACCGCCAGCAGTTCACCATTCACAAGCTGCGGCGGCTGGAAGAGCACGAAGTCGAACCCTCAGACTTCTTCCCCTGCTCAAAGCGTGACCCCAAGGAGATGTTCGCCGAGCTCCGGCGGATCGTCGACGGAATGGGAAACGTGCACCTGCGATCCCTCTTGAATGCAATCTTTGACGATGAGCGCATTGCCGGGCCCTACCAGTACGCGCCGGCGGCGAAATCGATCCATCACGCCTTCCGGGGCGGCCTGTTGGAACACGTGCTTTCGCTGTGCGCGCTGGGCAAGATGACAGCGCTTCATTACGGCGCGGTGGATCTGGACCTTTTGCTGACCGGCGCGATGCTTCACGACATCGGCAAGATAGAAGAGTTGACTTATGAGCGGAGCTTCGGCTACAGCTCATCCGGCCAGTTGCTGGGGCACATTATTATCGGTCTGCGCATGATCGATGAGAAGCTGGCGCTGCTGCCTGAGTTCCCGGCTACGCTGCGGTTGCTGGTGGAGCACATGATTTTGAGCCATCATGGCGAACTGGAGTTCGGCTCCCCGAAGACGCCGATGTTTCTGGAGGCGCTGCTGCTGCACCATCTGGACAACCTGGATTCGAAGATGGAGACGATGCGCGTGGCCGTGGAGCGGGATCGGTTGGCGGAGGGCGTGTTCACAAGCTGGGTGGGTTCGCTGGAGCGCACGGTGCTGAAGAAGGAAAAGTTCTTGACGGGAGCGGAGGAAGCCGCCCCGGCTGTCCGCGATAAGCAGGAGCGTGTGGAAGTCGAACCTCAACCTCCGGACGAGGGCAATGCGAATGAATGGCGAGCCGGCAGCGGCTCGGCTGCGTCTGGGGTCGAAGCGCCCGCGGCGGCGAGTGGAGTACCGGCAAAAGGAACTCCGGCGGCAGGCACTCGTCCAGAAGCAAATAAGAACAACGGGCGGCCCATCAGCGATTTCGGCTCGAAATTGCAAGCCGTGCTCGACATCAAGCTTTCGGATGGGAAACCCGGCGAATGAGGTTCGGACCGCATCCGCGACCATTGACAGCCCTAAGAGGGCTATCCGATAATTGAAGTTTGGCCCTCCTTGTGCGGATGTGGCGGAATTGGCAGACGCGCTAGTTTCAGGTATTAGTTCGGGCAACCGAGTGGAGGTTCAAGTCCTCTCATCCGCACCAAATAGTTCAAGTGGTGTTCGTAATCCAGCTCTCGGATTTACCCTTGTAATCTCAGGGGTTCGCCTCGTTGCTTGAAGTAGTTTCTATCCATACCGGCTCCGATTTATGTCCTTCTCAACAGCGGCGACCGACGCCATTACCTCGTCAAACTCCGGCGGTGCACCGATGATCATTCCGGCCATTCGAGCGTAGTCGCGCCGTAGATCTCCGAACATCGTATCGGTCGC
>CAJCIT010000126.1 GCA_903970405.1 Acidobacteriaceae bacterium
TTCTTGATCTGCGTCGTCAGCGGACAGCAGATCATCAGGCTCGTCTTGCCGTTATATGCCGCCGGACTGAGAACGAGCGCCGGGCGGTGCCCGGCCTGTTCATGACCAGTCTGCGGCGTGAAGTTGATCCAGACGATCTCGCCGGCGTCAGGCACGTACTGCTTAGCCATTACCAGACCTCTTTACCTTGCGGAGGTCCGAAATCAACCGCCTCGTGCAGGTTCTTCGCGGTGATGCCTTTCAGCAGATCATCCAGGACGTACGTTTTTTGCCGCACCGGTTCGATGACAATCCTGCCTTTCTCCTCGCGCACCTCCACGACCTCGTCGAGATCAAGGTGCATGGCCTCCATCACGGAGGCCGGAATCCGCACCGCCGCGCTGTTGCCCCACTTCTTTACCGTCGCTTTCATGACCGCCTCCGCTGTATCGACCTTGTATATACATTATGACATCGGGCACGGCATGTGTCAACAATGTAGAGACATCCACTTTCCCCGCACATCCGGCCAAAATCATTCAAACGCCGGTTGAGTATTTACAGAATATTAAACCTAAGGATGTAGTCTGATTTTGAGGATGGGAAAGTGTCATCCCGGCGGAATCGTCCCACTCGGCAGAGTGAGCAACTCGCCGTCCGGTATCGTTTCGAGATCGTCTTCCGTCGCCAGCTTGAGGTGCTGGTTCTGGAAACGGAGTGGAGGTTCAAGTCCTCTTGGCCGCACCAAAAATAGAGCAGTCAGACAGGGCCGGGGTACAAATCCCGGCCCTTCGTTTTTCTCCACCGTGCTCATGAGCATTACGATCCTGTCTTCAAACCTGCCCCCGGATTCGATGGGAGAACCGCCCACGCGTTATAAGGGTCCGGGCCTCCCTTGACACCCCATCACCAGAAGCTTATGTAGCCCCAATTCTGGCCAAAGCGGGGACCTATATTCTGGAAAGCAGATCCTGAAACCCCGGTCGTGGATTACAACCCGAGGGATGCCGCCACTGTATCGAATCGCCACATCGCGGTGGCAGCGGGCTTTGACTATGATCTGGCTTCCCCGATTGGCGGTTCCTATTCCGGCAGGTCGCCCTCACAGATCGCCGCGGCCCTTCGCGTGCAAGCACTGAACGGCGGATAAATGGGCGCACTGCTGTGCCCCGCCTCACTTACTAAAGCAAGAGCCCGCACTTGGCGTTCTTCGGCTCGCGTGCTATGTTATCTGGAATCAATCTAAGCCCGAGGGGTCTCGGTGTCGATGTACCGGTATTGGCGTTCATCTAAATGACCACCTTGGGAAAATTCACCCTGTTTTGCGCGGCAATGGCCGGGCTTGCGGCACTGGACGGCGCCGCTTTGCCCGCCACCGATTTGCCAACCCTCGTTTTGCCGGCCACCGTCTTGCCAAGGGGATCGGAGTTGGAGATCCGGCTGCTGCATGGCGTGGGAACCCGCGCTTCGCGGGTGGGTGACGCGGTCGAAGCGGCAGTGATAGCCCCGGTGGCCGAACAGGGCGCGATCCTAATCCCCGCGGGCGCAACCGTCTCCGGGATCGTTGAACATAAAGACCGGCTTGGACTGGGAATGCGGCACACGGCGGCCCGGCTGGACCTCCATTTCACTGAACTTCATCTGCCGGACGGAACCGCGGCGCCAATCGATGCCCATGTCGTAGCGGTGGAAACGGCAAGAGAGTCAGTGCGCCCACCTGGGGCGGTAATCGGCATTCATCCCACCGCCAGCGTTTCAACGGGCGTTTCGTTCGTCTTTACTCTGTTTTTCTTCGGCCAACCCGCCATTCGACTGCCGGTGGTCACTTTCAAACTACTGGCGGCGCGTTCGCCCGACGCCGAAATCACTTTCCCCGCCGGTACCGAAATGCGGCTGCGCCTTTCGGAAAACGCGAAACTGGAGGAGCACGGGATTGAGACAGGAGCGGTGCCGTTACTCGCCGTGTCGCAGGTGACAGAAGCTGAAGGCATCGTGGCCGGAATGCCAGAACAGCAAACCAGCAGCGGCAACAACCACCCGTCCGATCTGGTGAACATCATGATCGCCGGGAGCAGGGAAGAAGTGGAACGCGCGTTTCGGGCCGCGGGCTGGCACGCCGCCGAACACCACGGCATCCTGGCGCTTTACCACATCTATCACTGCGGCGTGGAGCGCGTGGGCTACAGCATGGGGCCGATGGTGGGCTTGAAACTCGGCGGCCGCGTTCAGGACATCGCCTACCAAAAGAGCTTGGATACGTTCTCCAAGCGGCACCATATCCGCCTTTGGCAGGATCGGCAATCGGGCGTCTGGCTCGGAGCGGCCACCGAGGACGTTGGATACAGAGTGGAACGGCTGCGCATCAGCCACGCGACCGATCACCGCATCGATAATGAGCGGGCGAAGGTGGTGAACGACTTGGCTTTTACCGGCTGCGTCGCCAAGGGAGCTTTGATTCCGCGCGCCGCCTTGAAGCCCGGCCAGGAGACCGGCCACGCTATCGTCACTGACGGCGATATTGCCGTGCTGCAGTTGAATTCCTGCCAGGAAGCGAAAGCGATGCCAGCCGATCCGCAAAAGCCTGTCCACGTTCGAGCCGTGCGCGTGGCGCTGGCGGTGGTCGAGGACTTGATCCGATCGAACCCGGTTACCATTGGCGTCGGCATGGCGAAGTCGATGATAGAACGTTCCAAGGTCCAGGCCGGTGAACGGATGGAGGCTTCCCGAACCTATATCCGCCCCATCGCCATCTCAACGGTCGGCGTCAAACCGAACGATCCGGTCCTGGCTGTTCGGTAAGCGTTCAGGTTAGATATGGCCTTTCAGCCGTTAGGATTCTTCTTCTCCCACGGAGCGCCCCTCTCCGGCGTCAAACCGTAGCAGGAGCATGCCTATCTTCGACCGACCCTTCAGAGCCGCGACCGTCAGGAAGCGATCGGTTGCCAGAACTGCGCCACCATCGCGGTCGCTCCCTGACGGTCGCGGCTCTGTCTACCTTCTGCGGTCCCGCGCCCTTTGCGCGATGTTAGCGCTGCTTCTGACCGCTGGCTGTCTGCCGGCTGCTGAACCCTCGGCGTCCCAGATTGCCAAACTGGCGCGGGAGGCTGAAAAAACCGGCCTGATTGTCCGTGCCTGGGAGCTATACCGCGAAGCCGCCCGGCTCGATCCGTCGAACACCGCCTACCGCCTCCATCGGGACTTGCTCGAAAAGAAGGCGTTACTGTTCATCCAGTTTGGTGTGCAAACAGAGGACAAGACGCTGGATGAATTAAAGAAAGAGGCTTCCTCGGAGCCCGCGTCGCCGGATTCTCCGGCCGTCGAAATGCCCGCGCTGGACCCGTTCGTGCCCGCGCTGAATCTTCTGCCGCCGCCAAAGCTGCAGCCTCTTGAGGGAGTTCACTCCTTCGATTCGCGGGGCGATGAGAAGGCTCTTTATGCGGTTGTTGCGAAGGCGTTTGGTTTTAAGGTGATTTTCGATCCCGCCTTCGAAAACAAGTCTAATCTGCAGTTCAACGTCGACGATGTCGGGTTGAGAGACGCCCTGGAAGCGCTCACCGCCGCCACAAACACCTTCCTGTTTCCGGTTACCACGGACACCATCTTCGTGGCCCGCGACGACCAGGCGAAACGCACGCAATTCGAGCCGGAAGTGGCTTTGACGGTCCAGCTTCCCGACGCGGTGGACCCCAAAGATGTGGCCGAGGCCACCACAGCCGTCAAGGGCTTGTTGCAATCGCAGCGCATCATGCAGGACGACATCGCGCGGACCGTTGTCATCCGGGACCGCGTGTCCCGCGCCTACATCGCCCGCGCTCTTTTCGAAAGCCTGCTGCTTCCCAAGCCCCAGGTCTCCCTGGGCTTCAAGTTTCTTGAGCTTGACGAATCTACCAATTATCACTACGGAATCTCATTGCCCACGTCTTATCCCGTGGTCAATTTCGGACACTTGAACCATTTCCAATCGCTGCTCGGCATCCCCACCGGCTTTACTGATTTTCTGGCTTTTGGAGGCGGCGCCACCTTGTTCGGTGTCGGCATCGCGAATACGAACCTGTTCGCTATTTCCTCGAAATCCTGGACCCGCACCCGCTATGAAGGCACTGTGATCGCCGGCAACGGCCAGCCGGCCACGTTGCATGTCGGCGACAAATATCCCATCGCGCAAGCCCTATCCTCCGGCTACAGCCAGGGCGGCGGCGTTCAGGTGGTGCCTCAGACCACGCAAGAGGATCTGGGCATTTCCATTAAGGCGACGCCGCATATTTTCTCCTCCGGCGATGTTGTGCTTGATCTCGAAATCTCCTACAGAACGCTGGGTACCCTGGTGCTGAACACCGTCCCTGAGATTAACATCCGCGAGTATAAAGGGAGCGTGCATCTGACTGAGGGAGAGTCGGCGGTAATCGCGGGCATGGATGCGGAGTCATTGACTGTCACACGCACTGGAATCCTCGGCTTGGCGGACATTCCGTGGGTGAACCAGTTTCTGGGCGAAAACACGCGCGACCGGGAAGTATCGCGAACCATGATCGTGCTGAAACCGGTGGTGACGCGAGCGCCGGCCTACGAAACGGTCGCGCCGCCCATTGCCTCCGGTGGAGAAAACGGCGAGCGCGTTCTGCTGTAGGTTCCCGCGGCCAATCGCGGGTGCCCCCTTGGGCGGTTGGGGGGGGGGTTAGCCAGTGCGACGCATGCCTCAGCCCAAGCGCGGGTGCCCGGTTTTGGTTTCCTTGGGTTCAAGGGCGTACGCACAGTTGCACCGCCAGCGGGTATTGACTGGGTGAGTGATTGCGCCAACGTCCTGGGTTTGGCCTTTTGCAACAGGGCGGCTGGTTTTAGGTTCCAAAAGACGGCTTGCCCTAATTCTTACACCTTCCATAGCTATACCAAGGATGAGCCGGTAACCTCGTACCAGGAACCCTGGTTCTTGGGATTCTCCCCGCTCGCGATCGATACGTCATGCGGCTCGCCCTGGATGCAACCTACGCCTATTCGCCTGAACTCACCGGTGTCGGCGTCTACTCGCGCCGGCTCATCGATGGGCTCGCGGCGCGGTATCCCGAGACTATCCTTTATGAGTGTCTTCGCTGGAAGCCCTTCTGGCGCGCTGCCAGTCCTTCGCTCCCAAACATCCGCCGCCGGCTCCTCCAGCCGCCTGTGCCCATTTTCGGCGCTGATCTCTTCCACGCACTCAATCAGCGCATCGATCGCCGGCCCGCGCGCCGCGTCGTCGCTACGTTCCATGACCTCTTCGTGTTAACCGCCGAGTATTCGACGCCGGCGTTTCGCCAACGGTTCGCGAAGCAGGCAAGAAGAGCGGCGAGCCTCGCCGATATCGTAATCGCAGTATCGGCGTTCACGGCGGATCAAGTTGAAACTCTCATCGGCGTCCCCCGATCGCGAATTCGCATCATCGGCCACGGCGCCGATCTTCCGCCGCTCTCCACGCAACCGCGTGAAAACATCATCCTCACCGTCGGCGCTATTCAGAAAAGAAAAAATACGCTCCGCCTGATCCAAGCCTTTGAGCGGCTTCCTGTTGACTGGACCCTGCTCCTGGCGGGGCCTTCTACCGGCTACGGCGCCGGAGAGATCTTAGATTACCTGAACCGCAGCCCTGCGCGAGACCGCATCCAAGCGCTCGGCTATGTCAGCCAACCAATGCTGAAAAGCCTTTATCGGCGCGCCGCGGTTTTCGCATTCCCCTCACTCGATGAAGGATTTGGCATGCCGGTCCTCGATGCCATGGCTTACGGCGTGCCAGTGATCACGTCTTCCACCTCCGCCCTGCCCGAAGTGGCCGGCGGCGCAGCGCTTTTGGTCGAGCCAACCGACACTGACGCCATCGCCGCCGCACTCACACGGCTCACGTCCGATTCTGAGCTGGCAACGAGCCTGGCCGAAAAGGGACGCGCCCGCGCAGCCGGCCTAACCTGGGAAAATGCGGTGGAAGCAACGCATCGTGTGTATCGGGAATTGGCCGGGTAACGCCGGCGTTAGCGCGTCTGTCCGGCTCCGCTTACGAAACGCACAGCTCCAATGCCTCACCCTTTCGGATGCTCCTCGTCAATCGAAATCTTCAGCGCGCGGAGGAACTTCTGGTCTTGCATCGTCAGCTTGATGCGGCCGTGCGCGTCGACGCGCGCCGCCGGCTCGCCTGGCTGCTCCGCCGCGTGGCCGTCTTCCTCGGAATCCTCTGATTCGTCCCTCTTGTTGAAGCCGATCGTCGCCTCAAGCACCAGGAACACGTCATAGCCGGCTCGTTTGATCTCACCGATCGCCGCGGCAATCCGATCCGAGTCCGATAACGACTCATTGATCGCATTGCCCAGTTCCTGCATGAGGTCCTTCAGTCGTTCATCCAAAAGAAAATCAGCTCCCTTCCGGGTAACTTCAGGTTAGCATTCAATCGGTTCGACGCCCGCCCTTTCGTTCGTTCCGCGACAGGCGCTTCTTGGGATTGCGCTGGCCGCGCCTGTAAGGGTAGTCCCTCCGGGGCGCAAGAACTCGCTCACGTTTTTTCCTGAGAGGTCCTCGCGGTCTTGATAACCTGAGATTGCCGTGCAATTCAAAGCCTCACATGCCAGGAAATTCGCCCAGCACGTGGTTCCCCACGTCGTCAGGCCCGCACGCGTCATGTGGAATCAGATCATTGGGACCATTTTTCTGGTCCTCTCGTTTTCCGGGTACTCCTACGCTTGGCGGTTTTACCGTTCATCCTCGCACGAAGAAGGCGACTCGTTTCGCTTTTGGCTAGCCATATCCTTTGCCATCGGCATGACGGCCTTCGGACTTCACGCGTTTTTGCGTGCCCGCCGCATTTCTCGTTCCTGAGGTCCCATTCCACACGTGCCTACTTCCGAGCAACCCGGCGAGTTTCCCTTCACGCGTGGCATTTACCCCGACATGTACCGGAAACGCCTGTGGACCATGCGGCAATACGCCGGCTTCGGCACCGCGGAAGAGAGCAATCGGCGATACCAATACTTGCTCTCCCAGGGCGTGGCCGGGCTTTCCGTCGCCTTCGACCTCCCCACGCAGATGGGCATGGATTCCGATCATCCACTCGCCACGGGCGAAGTGGGCCGCGTTGGCGTCGCCATCGATTCGCTCGCCGACATGCGTATCCTCTTTAGCGGCATCAAGTTGGAAGAGGTCACCACCTCGATGACCATCAACTCCACAGCCGCCATTCTGCTGTCGCTCTATGTGCTGGTGGCCGAAGAGCAAGGCGCGGATCGCCGCAAACTCTCCGGCACCGTTCAGAACGACGTGCTGAAAGAGTACATCGCGCGCGGCACGTACATCTATCCGCCGAAGCCCGCGATGCGAATCATTACCGACCTCTTCGCCTGGGCCGGCCGCGAAGTGCCCGAGTGGAACACCATCTCAATCAGCGGGTATCACATCCGCGAGGCCGGCTCCACGGCCATTCAGGAAGTTGCCTTCACGCTTGCCAATGCCATCGCCTATATCGAGGCCGCCGTGGCCGCCGGACTCGATGTCGATAGCTTCGCCCCGCGTCTCAGCTTCTTCTTCAACGCCCACAACAATTTCCTCGAAGAGATTGCCAAGTACCGCGCCGCCCGGCGTCTCTACGCTTTTCTGATGCGCCACCGCTTTGGCGCAATGAGCGATCGTTCCTGCATGATGCGCTTTCACGCGCAAACCGGCGGTTCCACGCTGACCGCGCAGCAGGCCGACATCAATATTGTGCGCGTCACTTTGCAGGCGCTTGCCGCCGTTCTGGGCGGAACGCAATCGCTCCACACCAATGGACGCGACGAAGCTCTGTCGCTGCCCACCGAATCCTCCGCCCGCATTGCGCTCCGCACGCAGCAAATCATCGGCTACGAAAGTGGGGTTACCGCCGCCACCGATCCCTTTGGCGGCAGCGAGTACATTGAGAACCTGACCGATGAAATCGAGCAGGGCGCCCGCCGCTACATCGAACGGATCGACGCCATGGGCGGGACCCTCTGCGCCATTGAGAAAGGCTTCATCCAAGGCGAAATCCAGAACGCGGCCTACGAATACCAGCGAGCTGTGGAGTGCGGCGCTCAAATTGTGGTCGGCCAAAACAAATTCCAAAGTGAAGAGACCGAAACGCCAAAGCCATTCCGCATCGATCCTTCACTCGAAGAGCGTCAAAAGCAGACGTTGCGCGAAGTCCGGGCCGGCCGGTCAGATGCCGCTTTCCGCGCATCGCTCCACCGTCTACGCGCAAGCGCCGTGAATGGATCGAACCTGATGCCGGACATTCTCGAAGCCTGCCGCGCCCTGGCCACGGTGGGGGAGATCTCCGACTGTTTGCGTACGGTGTTCGGCGAGTACAAAGAAACGTTCTAGCCCGCAGCCTGGGACCGCTAGTCTCCGATTGGCGAAAGTCCGCTCAACCCTCAAATGCGGAAATAATCGGCGCGCCAGGATTTGATGGCCTTCTTGATGGCGCCCGGGGTCAGGTTTTCGCTGACAGCCTTGGAAGTGAGCAAGGGAAGCTCGGCGTCGGAGGCGAAGCGGAGGGCAATGAGTTGGCCCTCAGTCAGCTTCGCGATGTCCGAGTGCTGGGTGTCCGGCAGGATGCGTTGGAGCCGCAGGCGCTCTTCCAGACGGATGATCCGGTCCTGGGCTTTGAGTGCGTATGTCCTGGCCTTGAAGGCCAGCAACACAAAGATGAGGCTGGCGGCCAAGAGCCAGAGACCGGTGATGGTGAAACCCTGGCGGATCAGATTCACGATGGAGAGGACCAGAAGAACCAAGGTCCCGGGAAGGACGACGAAGTGAAAGAGCGGATCAAGGCGGGTGTGATTTGCAAAATTCTGGGCGGCGGTTGGCATAGGGTTGTCTCCCATAAGACTACTCCTGTTGAAGGCGAGTTGCCGAAATCTGGAATCAAGCCTTTGGGTGCGAACGGTCGTACACTTCCATCAACTGCCGGAGCGAGACGTGGGTGTATTTCTGAGTGGTCGACAGCCGGGCGTGGCCGAGAAGCTCCTGGATGGCGCGAAGATCGGCGCCGTCGGCGAGCAAATGCGTCGCATACGCGTGCCGCAGACTATGCGGGTGAACGGTGGAATCGCCGGTGGCGAGCAGGGCGTACAGTTTAACCAGCCGGCGTACCTGGCGATCGCTGAGTCTGGTGCCGCGCCGGCTTAGAAATACGGCCCGTTCATTGGTTGCGGCGTGGCGCGCGGTCATGATGTAGCGCGTCAGCGCCGATAAAGCGCGTTCGGGCAACGGAACCTGACGCTCCTTATTTCCCTTCCCCAGCACACGCAGCCAGGCCTGCGAAAGATCGACATCTTCAAGATTGAGGCCGACCAACTCACCGATGCGGACGCCGCAGCCATAGAGGACTTCGAGAAACGCGAGATCGCGATCACGCGAGGGGCGTTCGCCGTCAGTTTGCTGCTCAAGATTTTCGAAGATGCGTTCAGTCTTTTCTTCCGAAAGGATGTCCGGCAAACGCTGGGGGGTCTTGGGGGTCTTCAGACGAGCCGCGATGTTCACGGTGAGAATGCCCTCCTGCCTCAGGAACGTGAACAGCGAACGGAGGGCCGCCAGCTTACGGCGCACGGTAGCAGGGCTGAGGCCCTGGTCATAAAGATCGGAAAGCCACTCGCGGAGCATCGGCAGATCCAATGCCTCTACCGCCGGGGCTTCTGTTTCGGGTGGCATGAAGTATGCCGTCCACTGGTCCAGATCGGCGCGGTAGTTCCGGACGGTATGGCGTGAGACGCCTCGGCGCTCGAGTTCGGCCAAATAGAGGGACGCGGCTTCAACGATGCTCGGCACAGCGGCTTATGTAAGAACGGGCGCGACATTTTCCGAATCAAGATGTTCTTCGAACGGTTCCGAATCCAGATGCTCTTCGAACGCGACGGCGGCGCGGCGGCAGACTTCGGCGTGCCGCGCCTTCTTGTCATGGCGCAGCTTGTGCCGGGCTTCTTCGTCGAGTGGCGGCAGCAGGTCGAAGGTGATGTTGGCGGGTTGGAAGGTGCGCGCTTCGGCGTGCGTGATGTAGTGGCACAGTGAGCCAAGCGCAGTTTCCCGGGGCATCGGCCGGAGCGGGCGGCCTTCGGCGAGCGCGGCGGCCCAACGGCCGGCAAGAAGTCCGGTGGCGATGGATTCGGCGTAGCCCTCCACACCGCAGATCTGGCCGGCGAAAAAGAGGCGTGGCGCGGTTTTCAATTGAAGCGTGTCAGCGATGAGCAGGGGGGCGTTGATGTAGGTATTGCGATGCATCTGCCCGAAGCGCAGAAATTCGGCATGCTCCAGACCTGGGATCAGACGAAAGACGCGGGCCTGATCGCCAAACTTCATGTGGTTCTGAAAGCCGACCAGGTTGTAGCTATCGGCGCGCAGGTTTTCCTGACGTAATTGGACCACCGCCCACGGCCGGCGGCCGGTGCGTGGGTCAATCAGCCCCATGGGCTTCATGGGACCGAAGCGCAACGTATCGGGACCGCGGCGCGCGATCTCTTCAATGGGCAGGCATCCTTCGAAGAAGGGCGTCTTGTCTTCGGGAATATGCGGCTCATAGAACTCTGCCGTGCGCACAGCCGCGATGAAGGCCTCATATTGTTCTTTGTTCAACGGGCAGTTGATGTAGTCGTCGGTGCCATCCAGAGACTTGCCATAGCGCGAAGCCCGAAAGGCAATCGACATGTCGACGGAGTCGGCCGCAACGATGGGGCTGATGCTGTCGTAAAAGAAGAGTCGAGTGGAACCGGTGACGCGGCTAATGTCTGCGGCGAGCAAGTCGCTTGTCAGTGGACCGGAAGCAACAATGACGATGCCTGAATCCGGGATGGATTCCACTTCGCCGCGTTCGACCCGGATGTTCGGGTGGTTCTCAAGAGTTCGATGGATTTCGGCTGAGAAGATGGCGCGATCGACGGTGAGTGCGTGGCCGCCCGGCACGCGAGCCGTTTCAGCAGCATTCATAAGGAGAGAACCGAGCCGGCGCATCTCCTGTTTCAGAAGCCAGGGCGCGGAGTTGACGAGTTCGGTCTTCAGAGAATTACTGCAGACCAGTTCACCGAAGTCAGCGGTCTGATGTGCCGGAGTGGTTTTGTGCGGCCGCATTTCATGCAGGATCACGCGGTGTCCGGCTTCCGCCGCTTGAAACGCCGCTTCGCAGCCGGCAAGACCGGCGCCGATGACTTGAATGAACTCCACAAGTTAATTGTAAGGAAGGCATGGCGCGCGTCGGAGCCAGACCTAATGAAGCGCCTGCAACCCGCCTGACCCGCAACCGTTAGAAGCCCTGAAAAAATCCTAACCTTTTGCGGGGCGGACTTTCAGCCGGCTTTCAGCCTGGTGCGCCGGTTTAGCGATGGCCGAGTGCTGCTTCGTGAGCAGGGCTGGAAGAGGCCGCCGTCACAATCGACACACTGGCTGCTTGAATGGACTTGGGCTGCGCCCGAGAGAGGACGTTCGCGCTGGGGCCGCGTGGCAATCGAGAAGCACCGGTTGGTAGGAGCACACATACCGTCCCGAACTATATTAAGGTCTTGACGAGAGCTGACTTTCCGCGCTATAGTAACCGGAGATGCGGCATTTCTTCAGTCGCGGCCTCCTCTCGTACCGGCTCTTAGCCGGACGCTCTTGGTGTTTCTCACCAAGTCTCTAACTTCCTCTAAATCCTAACTGTATTTTTACCCGGAAGGCTCGGGTAATTGGTATCCCACTGGTCTGCTAAGCCAGGATCCCTCGGGATATAGGCGTTCGAGTCGCCTGCCTTCCGCCAGATCTTTGACAATTCGCGTTTGGGCAGTTGGCTGAGTAGGCCGAAAGCGCCGCGCTGTAGACGCGGTATCCCTTTGGGATCTCCGAGGTTCGAATCCTTGACTGCCCACCACCATAGGTTCGTAGCCCAACTCGGCAGAGGCAGCACGCTCAGACCGTGCCCAGTGTCGGTTCGAATCCGACCGAACCTACCAAGCGCCCGTAGTCCAACCGGTAGAGGCAACCCGCTCAAAACGGGTCGAGTGCTGGTTCGAATCCAGCCGGGCGCACCATAAGCCCCGGTTGCCGATGGTGAGGCCAGCGGATTCCAAACCCGCGATTGGGTGTTCGAATCACCCCCGGGGCGCCATGCGCCGCAACAGCAAGTGGCGAGCGGCCGAGCTGCAACCTCGGTGTGCGCGGTTCGATTCCGCGGCGGCGCTCCAAGTCTTCAATGTGGAGGAGTGGACGAGTTGCTAAAGTCACCAGTCCCGAAAACTGGCGTGCGTCCGCAAGGGCCACCGAGGGTTGAATTCCCTCCTCCTCCGCCAGATTCGCGGAGATAAGTCGATGTTGTGACGTGAAGGGCACAGTAAAGACTTGAAAAGTTTTGAAAGGTAGATTAGGATGAAACTGCGTGACACAAATATTCCAATTCGGAACCCAGCCGAAAGGTATGGCGAGGCTCGTCAGTTATGACGCGCGCGGGGTGACCTGACCGTCTTGGAATAACACCGGATTTCAAGAAGAGGGCAGCCGCCAAAAACGGTTGCCCTCTTTTTTTGCTTTATCAGCAATTCGAGGCATTTTGTCTAAGTCGCTTCGACTTAGAAGCGAGTCAAGAGAGGTGTGTCTCAATCCTAATCTGGGTTCGATTCGAACCAGGCGCGCCAAGTTTTTGAAAGTGAGGACACGACGATGGCTAACAAGACCCTGTTTGCAAGCCTGCGGGATGCATTGATCCCTCAAACGGATACCGTTAACTCCGAGAACGCTCCGGCCTACGCGTTGGCGCCGAAGCAGGCTCTGGCGCAGTATGCGGCCACCGGTTGCTTCGGACGGACGTTCTATGCCACTGCCGGTGAGCAATTGGCGAATGTCTTAGAGCTCTGCGAAGCTGTGGATCCGGAATTCGTCGCGCGTGTGGCTATCTATAGCCGGACCCGATCGTTCATGAAGGATATGCCGGCGTTGCTGTGTGCCTGGCTCTCGGCACGCGATTCGCGGTTACACGAACGCGCATTTACTCGTGTGATCGACAACGCGCGCATGCTGCGGACGTATGTTCAGATTCTTCGGTCGGGAGTCGTTGGCCGGAAGTCGCTCGGAAGCGCTCCCAAGCGGTTGGTGCGCGAGTGGCTCGCGAGCCGCGGCGAGGACGCTCTGTTCTGCTCCAGCGCGGGTCAGAGCCCATCGCTTTCGGACATCGTCAAGATGGTTCATCCGAAGCCGGCGGGACCGGCGCGGGAGGCGTTCTACGGGTACATGATCGGCCGCTCGTACGATGCGAATGCGTTGCCCAAGTTGGTGATGCAATTCGAGCAGTTCAAGGCGGCTAAGAAGGACGCAGATGAGGCACTGGAGGTTCCCGCCCTGGAGGTTCCCGCCATGGAGGTTCCCAATGTCCCGTTCACGCTGCTTTCGGCGCTGCCGCTCGCCCCAAAGGACTGGGAGAATATCGCGAAGAATGCTTCGTGGCAGACCACGCGAATGAACCTGAATACGTTCGCCCGGCATGGGGTGTTTGAAACGCGCGCCCTGGCGGACCTCATCGCGGCGCGTTTGCGCGATGCGGGTGAGATTCAGCGGGCGCGTGTCTTTCCGTACCAACTGTTGGCGGCGTATCAGAACACCGATGCGGCCGTTCCTCAAGAGGTGCGGGACGCTTTGCAGGATGCAATGGAGTTGGCGATCGCCAACGTCCCGGCGATCCCGGGCCACATCGTCGTGTGTCCCGACGTCTCGGGTTCGATGAGGAGCCCCGTCACGGGATATCGGCCCGGTTCGACGACCGGCGTGCGGTGCGTCGATGTGGCCGCCTTGGTGGCTGCGTCGGTGCTGCGGAAGAATCCTTCCGCCAGCGTATTGCCGTTCGAGGAGGCGGTAGTTCCGGTGGATCTGAACTCGCGCGACAGCGTGATGACGAACGCCGGACGGCTGGCCTCAATCGGTGGCGGCGGCACGAACTGCAGCGCTCCGGTTCGTCTTCTCAACGAACGGAAGGCGAACGCGGATCTGGTCCTCTTTGTCTCGGATAACGAGTCGTGGGTGGATCAGGGGCGCGGCCGGGGAACCGCGTTGTTGGCCGAGTGGTCGGAGTTCCGGCAGCGGAATCCGAAGGCTCGCCTGGTTTGTCTGGATGTTCAGCCGAACCAAACGACGCAGGCTGTCGAACGCGCGGACATCTTGAACATCGGGGGCTTCTCTGACCAGGTGTTCGAGGTGATCGCCGCGTTCGCTTCGGGGCAACTCGAGGCGGACTACTGGATCGCGCGGATCGAGGCGTTGGAGGTGTAAAAAGGGCGCACAGCCCCGTCGTGTGGGTTGTGCGCCTTAAAGAACGAAGGGGCCGAATGCGGGAGGGATTTCATCTCAAAAATGGTCGTCTCTCCAGTTGTTTGTCGGCCTCTTAGTCTTTCTTTGGCTGCGCACAACGGACTGACGCCTGTGCGCATTTCTTGGGCTGCGCACCACGGACTGACGCCTGTGCGCGGAGGTTCTGCTGGCGAATGCAGGCGGGAGTACATGGTACTGCGGGTTCGACTCCCGTTCCGGTTCCACCTTCAAAAAGGTGAATTGGGAAGCTCTCGTCAATTATTGTCGCCGGCTTTGGATACCTGCTGCGAATGCAGGAGGAACTACATGGCATTGTGGGACCCGGTTCGACTCCGGGCTGCGGCCAAGAAAGCCGCAGTGGTCTAACGGCAGGACAACGATGAGACGTTTCTCCGCCTGATTGTCGCGGCAGGTTGCGGTTGATTGTCTATGGTCAATGGAGGCCGAATGCCGGCGGGATTACATCTTGACACGATTCACGTCTCGCCTTATTTATTTGTCGGCCTTGAATTTTTTTTCCCTAGCGCACAACGGCTGACGCCTGTGCGCATGTTTGGCTGCGCACAACGGCTGACGCCTGTGCGCATGTTTGGCTGCGCACAACGGCTGACGCCTGTGCGCAGAGGGTCTTGCTGGCGAATGCCGGGGGGAGTACATGACACGCACCCAAAACGCAAGATGGTCCTGACTGGCCCCACCAACCAGAAAGCGGAGGTCCACAGTTCTGGCTTCCTCATCGCTTGGCGCGCAAGCTCCAATCTTGCCCACAGTTCAGGATTCGCTCGGGCATGCGGAACTTTCAGGACTCTTCTATGGCTTGTTCTTTGGCTCCGAGATAGAGGCGGGGGTTGCCTGATGATCAAGGTAAAATGCGATCGCGCCGTAGATCTGGGCGAGTTTCAGTAGTGGGAACTCCTCCTGGATCGCCTCTGGCGATTGGCCCGCCCCCTGGCTGCAACTCCGTTATGCTGAAGGTCTGCGAGCCGGCTGTCAGGACGTTGAAACAGAATATTGA
>CAJCIT010000127.1 GCA_903970405.1 Acidobacteriaceae bacterium
GCGGATGACTTAGTCATCATGGGTGGCGAGTGCGTCGAGTGCGAGGCGCCGCGCGCAGGAATGGAACGCGGTGGTCTGGGGACAGGCTGCTCTGGCCGCACGGCGCGTCGGGAGCGGTAAACAAGACTGGACGTGGCTCGCGCCTAGGCCAGAGTAGCCAGTCCCCCTTCCGTCGATGTGCGCGAGTGGAATATAGCCCGCTCAGGAGCGGCGCGGTGCGCCGCTTGCCGGCAACCGGAAAGGTGTGGACCGGCGCCGAATGACTTAGTCATCATGGGTGGCGAGTGCGTCGAGTGCGAGGCGCCGCGCGCTGGAATGGAACGCGGTCGTCTGGGGACAGGCTGCTCTGGCCACACGGCGCGTCAGGAGCGGTAAACAAAACTGGACGTGGCCCGCGCCTACGCCAGAGTAGATGAGTCCCCCTTCCGACGATGCGCGCGAGTGGAATATAGCCCGCTCGGAGCGGCGCGGTGCGCCGCTTGCCGGCAACCGGAAAGGTGCGGATCTTGGACGTCCGCGCCACGCGAGTGGGCAGCAAGAATCCAGGAATTATAAAAGTTTGGGATGTAATTGTGGCAGTTAGCTTAGGTAAAGTGCAGAGTACAAACAGAAAGGGACGGGCGAATCACAAGGAGAATTGGGCTCCTGAAAGTAATTTAGCGGAAAGGGCGCGTGCCGGGCTTGATTCCAGCCGCCTGGTTGGCGGCAACCGCTTCGACGTTGCGTTCGAGGCCCTCATGTTTGGCGCGCCGCAGGGGGGACGCGCGAAATTTCTGGTGGAAGCCGACCTCGGTCAGAGTGGCAAGAGAGGCCAGCTCCGGCGCGTAGTGCTGGGCGGCAAAGGCGGGATCGCCAGTGACGGGGGCTTTCCCGTTCCAGGGGCAGACGTCCTGGCAGATATCGCAGCCAAACAGATGTTGGCCCACCGCCTCGCGTTCGGCTTCCGAGAATGCCCCGCGCTTCTCAATTGTCAGGTATGAGATGCAACGAGCCGCGTCCAGCGTGAAGCCGCCAGCTTCGGCCGAGTCTTCAGACGGAACCAGGGCCGCTGTCGGGCAGGCATCGATGCAGCGGCGGCACGTGCCGCAGCGGTCCGGCGGCGGCGTCCCTGGAAGGAGATCGAGCGATAGGAGGATCTCACCCAGAAAGAACCACGAACCGCTCTGCTGGTTAATGAGACAGGTATTCTTCCCAATCCAACCCAGGCCGGCCAGGCGGGCATAGGTGCGCTCCAACAGCGGCGCGGTGTCCACACAGATTCGCGATTCGAAGGGATCGGGCGACTCTTCACGCAGGCGCGCCGCCACCCGCTCCAACTGATCGCGCATGACGTCGTGATAATCCTGGCCCCAGGCATAGCGCGAAATCCAACCGCGAGACTCATGTTCCTGCACCGAGAAGAACTCCGTCGAGTAGGGGGCTGCGGTGTTGTAGAGCTTCCCGACGCAAAGGATGCTTCGGGCTGACGCCATCAGGTTCCGCGGATCGCTACGCAGGTCGCCGCGGCGGTCAGTGAGGTAAGTCATCTCAGCGGCGTACCCGCCTGCTCGCCAGGCCTCAAACCGGGCGTAGTCCGCAGCCGGCAAAGCGGCGGCAATCCCGGCCAGCTCAAATCCGCATTCCTGTGCAATAGCGATGGCGCGCTCGGTCGTCAACGCGGTCTTGCGCGGAGGAGTGATTGAGGCGGACATTTCTAATTCAAGTTCTCAGAGTGAGGCGCCGCCCGTTACCCGCTTGCTTACGCGCGCGGTTCAGAAGGAGGGGGCGATGAACCGGGAACGTCAGGACCAGCAACCGGTCGCTCCCTGACGGTCGCGGCTCCGTCGGCGTGCCAGTCTTATTAGAACGCCTGCCGAGCCCAGCCTGCGCGGGATGCTACCTTCGTAGCTTCATTGTCTTCCAGGACCCCACCGCTTCTCGAACTGATTCATGTTTCCGTCCAGCGAGGCCAGCGCCGCGTTCTTGATCGCCTCTCGCTGACCATCCCCGCCGGTGAGCACGTCGCGATTTTGGGGCCGAACGGTTCCGGAAAATCGACGCTCATCAAGACCATTACCCGCGAGTGCTACCCGCTGCTTCGTCCCGAAACGTCGTTCCGCATTCTGGGCCAGTCTGTCTGGAACATCTTCGAGTTGCGGTCACATCTTGGAGTCGTGTCGAACGATCTGATGGCGCAAGTGTCGCGCGATATCACTGGCCGCGAACTGGTTCTTTCCGGTTTCTTCGGCAGCATCGGCATTGGGCCGAACCACCGCGTCACGGAGGAGATGGAAGCCATTGCCGCCGCAGCCATGGAGCAATTGGAAGTGTTGGCCTTGGCAGACCGTTGGCTCGATGAGATCTCATCCGGTGAGGGACGCCGCCTGCTGATTGCGCGCGCGCTCATCCACCGGCCCGGAACCCTGCTGCTGGACGAACCGACCACCAGCCTGGACCTTGCCGGGCTTCACCAGGTCCGCGGGCATCTGCGCACGCTGGCACAGGCCGGCACGGGCATTGTGCTGGTTACGCATCATTTGGACGATATCATTCCGGAGATCGACCGCGTGATACTGCTCCGGGACGGCAAGGTATACCGGGACGGTCCCAAGGCCTCGATTCTCACCGCCCTCGAGCTATCGGACATGTATGGAGTGCGGGTGCAGGTGGCTGAACGGGACGGCTTCTATCATGCGTGGTGATTCAGTCGGACAATACGCCCATTTTCACCCTGTTCGCATTCCCGCGAGAGCCGTCCACCGGCCCGGCCTCTCCTCGCTAAACTACTGATTGTAAAGCTATCTTACGCCCTTCTGGGCAGATTCGCGCCGCTCGCCGTTGGCATCCTGATTTCGCCAGTCAACCCCCTTCCCTTGCTATTCGATTTCTTTCACTTACGGGGGCAGTATCCCATCCCTATACTTGAGGCATTACGTTGTACCGATTCCACGGGGAGAAGATCTCGGCACTAACCAAGTTGTGACAACGGGTCAAATCGCGAATGCAAAAACCAATCAAGTACGTTGAAAAAGCGGTCACGACCGCGGCAAATGCGGCTTGGACGATCTTCGATCGTCTGAACCAGATCAACCAGAATCCCTCTTTTACCCCGAAGTGGTCTGACAAACCGCTTCTGAAGAGCTATCAGAAATCGAAGCCCCCGCTGGGCTGGCCGCGCGAGACCGATTCGCTCTGCCCCAAGTGCATTCCTGAGATTCGCAAGAAGATTGTCGATGGAGAAATCGACTACAAGATCTTGTTGAATGAGCCCGTCGGCGAGATCAAGGCCAGAATCATTGAGCGCGACGGCAAGATCTTCATGGTGAAAGAGTGCCCGAAGCACGGCGAGTTCGAAGATCTCATGTCGATGGACCCCGCCTTCTCAAAGCACCTCGAAGACGTCTTCCCGGGCCGCGACATTCGCGCCCACAACGACGACAAACTCCATAACCACGGGTCATCGACCATTACTCACGGCCGTGGCTCCGTTTTGACGGTTGACCTCACCAACCGCTGCAACATGATGTGCGATCCCTGTTTCATGGACGCCAACCAGGTTGGCTTCGTCCATGAACTGTCGTGGCAGGATATTCAGACGCTGCTGGACAACGCCATTTCCATCAAGCCGCGCCGGCAGATGTCAGTGCAGTTCTCTGGCGGTGAGCCGACGCTATCGCCGTACTTCCTCGACGCCGTTCGCTACTCGCGCAAAGTGGGTTACAACAGCGTGCAGGCCGCCACCAACGGTATCGAATTCGCCAAGAGCCCGGAGTTCTGCAAGGCGGCGGCCGAAGCCGGCCTGCGCTATGCCTACCTGCAGTTCGATGGCGTCGGCAATCTGGCGAACTCTCACCGCGCGGTCGGCAACCTGTTCGACGTCAAGATCAAGGCCATCGAGAATCTGTGGTCGAACGGCGTTGATATCGTGCCCGTGATCACCATCATCAACGGCATCAACAATGAGCAAGTGGGCTCGGTGGTCCGCTTCGCCCTCGACAATCCAAAGAAAATTCCGTTCCTTTCGTTCCAACCCGTGTCTTTCACCGGCCGCGATGAAGCCGTCACCGATGAGCGCCGCAAAGCTCAGCGCTATACGCTTTCCCATCTGGCGCATGACGTCAAGAACCAGACCGGTATCGGCGAACCGGTCCGCGACTGGTTCCCCATCTCCTTCATGTCTACGTTCAGCGACTTTGCCGACTTGATCCACGGACCCGCCGCCGAATGGGGACAGGTTTCGTGCGGCTGCCACCCGAACTGCGGCATCGGCATGGCCATCATGTGCGACAAGGAAACGAAGGAATATGTCCCGGTCACTGCGTTTCTGAACGCCGAGCGTCTGGTAAAGGACATTGCCCACATCAATGACGCAGCCCGAGGGCGGTTTCTCTCAGTCGCCGGCATCACTCTGGCGCTGCTGCGCAACTACGACCCGTTCAAGGCGCCCACTCACTTCAAACTCACGGATATGGTGGCGAAGTTTGACAAGTGTTTCGGCATGAGCCAAAAGGCCCGCACCGGCGGCTACGGCAAGGTGTCAGGCGACCGTACAATCGCCGACATCGAAAAGCGGCGCGCCGACCGCTGGAACTTCCTCTTCGTCGCCGGCATGTGGTTCCAGGATCTTTTCAACTACGACTTCCGCAGAACCGAGCAGTGCATCATCCCATATGCGACGCAGGAAGGCGAAATCAGCTTCTGCGCCTACAACACTGGTGTGGGCTGGCGCAACATCATCGAAAAGATGCACATGACGTCCACGCTCACAAAGTGGTATGAGGAGCATGGCCGCCACGAAATCTTCGCAGGCAACAAGGCTGTGCCCCTTGACAAGTTGGAGCATCATCTCGTCCTGCGTGAAGACGACGTCAATCACGGGCTTCAAAGAGATCTGGATGCGCTGGGCATCGCCAAGACGGCCCGCGAGGAAAAAACACGCAAGCGTGACGAAGCCCTCAAGCAAAAGATGGAGAATGAGCGCATGATGCAGCTCTACCGTGAACAGGTTCTCGGTGAGAAGCGTCTGGAAGGCTTCGTTCCCGTCGCTAACCTCATGAACGGCGGTATTGCTCCGGCGCCGGCCAAGAAAGTGGAAGCGCCGGAAGAAGTCGGCGCGATGGGCGACTAGCCGCTTTCTATCAATCTTGTGTCTGAGTGGCACCGGCTTTAGCCGGTGGAGCTTGCCGAAGCGCAGGCGCGTGGATTTGCCGGATGAAGCGATGAGCCGGGAGTCCGTTTACGCTGATCGCGGTTTGTAGATGGTGATTTTCATCGATACCAACATTCTGCTGCGTGCTCATCCGCCGGCTTCACTTTACCCGGAAGTAAAAAGCGCCGCGTTTGCACGGCATTGCGGCCTTGAGCTATACTCAAGAGCAGCATTCGATCGTCTCATGCCGACTCTCCTCCAGGGCGAGATCCTTATTAGCGTGGCCATTACCGGCCCTGCCTGAGACCCTCGTGTAATGCAACCATTTCTGAGGCCACCGGCAGGGAAAGCAATCCCCCGGTGGCCTTTGCCATTTCAGGAAGAGAGTGTTACCAGACCAGGACGTCTTTATGCGAGTTTTTACGTTCGATACCACACTTCGAGACGGCACGCAGGGCGAGGCCATATCCTTTTCCGTTGACGACAAGCTCGCCATTGCCCAGAAGCTGGATGACTTAGGTATCGACTACATTGAGGGCGGCTGGCCGGGCTCGAATCCGAAGGACAAGGAGTTTTTCGCCCGCGCCAAATCGCTGCGTCTCAAACACGCAAAGCTGACTGCGTTCGGCGCCACGCGCCTTGCCAGAAATCCCGTTGAGCGAGATGAGAATATCGCTGCTCTGCTCCAGGCGGAGACGCCGGTCATTTCCATCTTCGGCAAGACATGGGATTTCCACGTGCACCGCGCGCTTGGCATCACCGAAGACCAGAATCTAGCCCTCATCTCGGACACAGTGGCATTCCTCAAGGACCATGGCCGCGAGGTGGTCTACGACGCCGAACACTTTTTCGATGGCTATCGGGCGAATCGCGACTTTGCGTTGCGGACGCTTGAAGCGGCGAAGCGCTCTGGCGCCGATGTTCTCTGCCTGTGCGACACAAATGGCGGAACGCTGCCCATGCGCCTTGCAGAGATGGTGGCCGATGTTCGCGCGCGCTTCGACGGCATTCTGGGCATCCACTGCCACAACGATTCGGAA
>CAJCIT010000128.1 GCA_903970405.1 Acidobacteriaceae bacterium
AAAAGGGTCTGTCCCCTTTCCCTGGGAAGGTACTGATGCAAAGGGACTTACTGTGTTTTGCGAACCACCGGAAAAGGCTCCTCACCGGTAGCCAGCACGAAACCGCAGTTTCGCGTGAGCGAGCAGCCTTCACAACCTGACCGAAATCTTCGCCGCACCTGTAGATTCTGAAGATTTGGTAATACAGGCTTCAGCCTGAGAACGATCGATTGTCAATCGGCCCGCGCCGAACCGGCGACAGACTGGCGCGCCCACGTCCGCTGACGCATCCGGTAAAACGTGTAGCCCAGAATATTGCTTACGAGGGTAGCGCCCAGGACCTTGATGGCGTAGACCTGCGGATTGACCACATCGACAAACGGATAGGCGGAAATCAGGAAGCTGAAGAGGGTAGCCCAGAAGCCTGTAAGGGAGACCCATTTCAGCCAACGGGGAAACGCGGCTCTCAGCGTCTTACTGCCGATTACGGGAATGGCGAACATCGTCAGATACGCAAGAGCGTAATGGCTGTTAGACGCGTTCGCCAACACTTGAAAGCCCTCCTGTATTCCCACGCCGGCGCTGCCGAGAACCAACAATGCGAAGATCAGCAGCGCTGAAAACAGGATGGCGTTCACTGGCGTGAGCCAACGCGGGTGCTGACGGGCGAACCAGGCGGGAATGAGGTGGTCCCAGCCGGCAGCCAGCGGTAAGCGAGTGGCGCCCGTGAAAAGAAGGCTGACCACGCCCAGTACCCGCATTTGCAAGAGTAAGATGGCGCCGGCGGCAAACAACGATCCTAGGCCTTGGTTGCCTAAAGCCCAACGTAAGGTCTGCGGTATGGGGGCGATGAAGTTAATCTTATCGGCGCCCTGAAAAGACACTACCGATGCAGTGCCCAGAATGAACATAGCGCAAATGACCGGAGACGCGAAGAGCACCGAAAGGCCGATGGCGCGCGCCGGCGATTTCGTCTCCTCCGCCAGCAACGCCAGGTATTCCAAGCCGCTGAGGGCGCCGAAGATCATCTGTCCAAAAATGGCGAACGAGAAGAGGTTTATGGGCGGCAGATGAAAGGAGAACGGATTCCAGGCGATGGGAACCCCTCTGAGTCTTGCCCAAATAGGCAGGCACATTAGCACCACGTACACGGAAAGTATGGCGACACTGCCGACATTGTGAATCCATTTGCCTATGGTTAAGCCGCGAACGGTAAAAGCAGTGACCGCACCAAGAACAAGGAATATCACCAATAGGGAGGCCAATCTGTTTCCGGGCAGCCATGCGCCCGCTGGGCCCAGCATAAACGCGGCAGTGGTGGGGAGTTCGAAGAGGATGCCCGCCACCATCGATATCGCGTAGACCCAGAGATTCCAGGCAATCATGAAGCCCGTGAGATCTCCGAACGACCGCCTGGCCCACTTGTAGAGACCTCCTTCCAGGGGCATTTCGCGGCTGAGGTAGATAACCACCGCTCCGGTCGGGATGTAAAAAACGAGCATCGCCAGCACCCAGGTGAGCGCCTGTCCGCTTCCCAAGGCGGCGGCAATGCCCACCCAAGTGTTTCCCACCACGCAAAGGATTTGGGTGAGAATCAGGTCGCGCAGGCCCAGGTGACGGCGCAGGGAATGCGAGGCTGGGGATGGCTCGTTGTCGGCGATTCGTAGATGATCGCATGGATACTTTCAGACGGACCGCCAAACAAGGCGTTCGTCTGAAGCCCGAAAGTCTCGCCCCAGTGCCGGGCGTACACCCAGCACGCGCAGATAGCCGGCGGTCACGCGCTGTCCGTCGAACTGCTCCGGTTCCGCCCGCCCGGTCATCGCCGGTTGCCAGGCCTCCACCGCCGCTACCGATTCGAATGACGGTTCCGAGTCAATACCTCGCGATATGTGTGAAACGTCACGTCCGAATGCGCGCCTTCAAAGATGTCCCAGATCATCATGATGCGGGCGGGATGCGGATACGGCAGCGGCTCAAACAAAATGGGGCTCACCGCGCTGAAGATGGCCGTGCTGGCGCCGATCCCCAGCGCCAGAATCATGGTTGCTGTCGCTGCGAAGCCCGGCGACTTTCGAAGCCGGCGCAGCGCACACCGCACGTCCGCCCACAAACTCTCAATCGCCATCGCGGCATCGGCTTCCGGAACCCGCTCCTTTAAGGCAGTGCGATTGCCAAACCGCAAGACTGCATCGCGCCGGGCGTCATCGGGATGCATGCCGGCCGCCAGATTATCGTCCATTCGCAGTTGAAGGTGCGATTGCAGTTCGGCGTCGATCTCACGATCCAGGTCCCTCCGTGAAAAGAGGTTTGAAATACGGCGGAATAACGGCATTAGTCCTCTCAGGCGTAGCGCAGTATGGCGCGGACGCCTTTCACCAGTTGCTCAAAACTCTTCTCTTCGTCCTGTAAGCGGCTGCGCCCGGCGGGGGTTAGCTTGTAGTACTTGGCTTTGCGGTTTGTCTCAGTCAAGCCCCACTCTGAGCCGATCCAGCCGTTCTGTTCCATGCGATGCAGCGCCGGATACA
>CAJCIT010000129.1 GCA_903970405.1 Acidobacteriaceae bacterium
ACGAAAGGACCCGCCTTCAGCGCCGCTGGCCATAGAACCTTCGCCGTCCGGCAGCAAGAGCAGCGGCTATTCCGATAGCGGCCAGACCGAACGACGCTGGCTCAGGGGTTGCGGCGGCGGCGCCGGTAATGTCCAAAGCACCCGCATCATAGTTCGTCACGAAAGTGGTACTGCCATTCGCCAGGTTCAACGAGAGTACCGTATTGGCCGACGTGAAACCGTAGACCGTGCCGTTCAGGTCCAGTCCGGCGTCAAGCCCAAAGGCTGTCGGCCCAATCAGCGTCGCCGCTCCGGTAGTGGGATTGAGTTGGTAGAGTTCCGGAGCGTCCACAATGGCATTGGTAACGGCATCAAAAGCATCGAAGGTGAGATACAGCTTCCCGTCAGCCGAAAAAAGCGCCTCGTCGCCAATATCGTCAGGGTTGGTGACGGACGGGCATTGCGGGAGACCGGTGGCGCCTATCTTTGTCGCGATTCCGGTAGTCGTATTGATGGCGTAGAGATTGTTGCTCCCATCGGTTTCATACACCGTTCCATTGAGTGCTCCGGTAGAAAAGGGCGCAGTGGCCAGCGCAGGTCCAAGGCCCGTGGGGCCGACCACGGAGACCGCCCCGGTTGCCGGATTGACCGAATCCAAGTTGCCTCCGAACGAGACGCCTAGCAGCGATCCATTCGGCCCATGCACCAACCCGCCGAGCGGATCCGTGGTAGTGGGGCCGATTTGCGTGAACGCCCCAGTGGTTACGTTTAGAGTGCCGAATTGCCCCCCATAGGTCACTACATTGACAAGCGGGCTGGCGCTGGCTGAAGCAGCCAGCAGCGTTAACGAAAAGATCAGTCTTCGCTGAAAAAGCATTGTTTGGCCGGCTCCGACCCGGCTCACCACGAGTAAGGAATCGCGTGGCTGAAGGTTACAGAATGTCGGGCAGAAGACGTACAATAGCGACTGCGTCTCTGGTCCAGATGCCAAACTGCCCTCAGTGCGGAGAGAAATTAGGTTTTGGCGATCCCTTGGGACTGTGCCCAAAATGCCTGATCCGGGGCGCTTTCGATACCTCGCTGGGCGCGGACGACGGATCCGGCGCTCAAACCATCGATGCCGGTGCAACCCAGACGAGTGATGACGACTTCGGC
The DNA here is from genome assembly GCA_903970405.1 of Acidobacteriaceae bacterium. GTDB lineage: Bacteria > Acidobacteriota > Terriglobia > Bryobacterales > Bryobacteraceae > CAJCIT01. The sequence goes on from CAJCIT010000129.1 coordinate 1,135, forward strand.
CGTTATCAGATCCTTCGGCCGGTAGGCGAAGGCGGTATGGGCACTGTATACCTGGCCCAGCAGCGCGAACCCATTCGCCGCTGTGTGGCCCTCAAAGTAGTGAAACTCGGCATGGACACTGGCCAGGTACTCGCGCGCTTCGCCAATGAGCGGCAGGCGCTGGCCATGATGGACCACCCGAATATCGCGCGAATCTTCGACGCAGACGCCACGCCCAAGGGTCGGCCGTACTTCGTCATGGAGTACATCGAGGGCGCACCCATCACGCAGTACTGCGATAGCAAGCGGATGACCATCGGCCAGCGGTTGGAACTGTTCCTTGCGGTGTGCCGCGCCGTTCAGCACGCGCACGAGAAAGGCGTGATCCATCGTGACCTGAAGCCGTCGAATGTCCTGGTGACGGAACAGGACGGCGCGCCGGTCCCGAAGGTAATCGACTTCGGCATCGCGAAGGCTACCGACCAGCGGGCGGTTGAGAACACGCTGCTTACGCAGTTCGGCCAGGTCGTCGGGACACCGGAGTACGCCAGCCCGGAGCAGGCGGACACGATGACAGGAGGCGTTGATGAAAGCTCCGACGTGTATTCCCTCGGGGTGCTTTTGTACGAGTTGCTGGTCGGGGCTGTCCCTTTCGACGCGGGCAGAATGCGGCAGGCAGGATTCGTCGAGATGCTCCGCATCATCCGTGAAGAGGAGGCCCCGCCGCTTTCGCGCAGGCTGACGGCCCTGGGCGCGGCAGCGCCTGAGATTGCTGCGCGCCGCCAAACCGACCCAGCCTCGTTGCGCCGCCTGGTGGATGGCGACCTCAACTGGATCACGATGAAGGCTCTGGAAAAGGTGCGTGGGCGGCGCTACGCGTCGGCAGCTGAGTTCGCCGCCGATATCCAGAGATATGTTGAGCATCGTCCGGTGCTGGCATCTCCGCCGGGCGGCCTCTACCGGGCGCGGAAGTTTATTCGCAGGCACAGGCCGGCCGCTCTCGGCGCAACTGCCGGGCTGGCGTTCCTCGTTCTAGGAGGGGTGACGGTCTGGTCGCTCATGCACGGGGGCGATTCTTCGCCCAAGCCAAGGTTGACTGGTAAGGGCGCCATCGTTCTTGCGGATTTCGCCAATGCCACCGGCGACCCCGTCTTCGATGGAACGCTGCGCCGGGCGATGGCGGCGGAGCTTGAGAACTCGCCCTACCTGAGCGTGCTTTCCGATGCGCGCGTCAGCCAGACGCTGCGCCTGATGGTCCGGCCCCCAGATGCGAAGCTTACCCCGGAGATTGCGTCCGAAATCTGCGAGCGGACCGGGAGTGCCGCGGTCGTCGAGGGCTCCATCGCAAGTCTCGGAACGGAGTACGTGCTGAGCTTGCGCGCAAAGAATTGCCGGACCGGCGAGCCCCTGGACGAGGAGCAGACGTCGGCAGCCAGGAAAGACGATGTCTTCAAGGCACTGGGCCAGATGGTAGACCGGTTCGGCACTCGGGCCGGCGAAGCGCTTCCTCGCGTGGAAAAGGAGCCTAGTCTACCCGCGGAAGCAACCACGCCCTCCCTGGAGGCCTGGAAGTCCTACAGCGCTGCAATGAAAGCACTACAGCAGAGGGGAGCACAGACAGCGGAAGCCGTTTCACTCCTGAGGCGGGCCACCGAGATCGACCCGAAGTTCGCGATGGCTTATGCCTACCTGGGCCGGACTTATGCCGCCCTCGGGGCGTCCGAGCTTGGAGCCCAGAATATTGCCAAGGCCTACGAACTACGGGATGGGGTCAGCGACCAGGAGAACTATTTCATCAGTTTCAACTACCACCGGCAGGTAACCAGAAACCTGGAACAGGCGCGACAGACCCTTGAATCGTGGACTCAAAAGTACCCCCGGGACATCGAGCCCCTCGGATTTTTGGCGGCCTTCACGACACAGGGGTCGGGCCATTACGAAAAAGCCGCGGAAGAAGGTCAAAAGGCGATCGGCCTCGATCCGGATTACGCCGTCGGCTACATAAACATCGCTTGGGCCTACGTCTACCTGAACCGCCTGCCTGAAGCCGAGGCAGTGCTTCGTAAGGCATCGGAACGTAAGATCGAAGTCGTTGCATTCTCACTCCTCCGGTACTTCATCGCTTTTCTCGGAAACGACCGCGCGGCGATGGAACGGGAAGTGACGTACCGTCAGGCAAAGTTGGAAGCCCAGGGATTGTTCGAGCACCAGGAAGCTCTGACCTGTGCCTACCACGGCCGCCTGAAAGAAGCTGCGCGGTTATCGGACGGCGCGGTGATCTTATCTCGCCAGGCAGGCTTGCGAGAGCGGGCCGCCCAGTATGAAGGCGCCCGGGCAGTCTGGAGCGCACTGTTCGGGATTCGGGAGGAGGCACAAAGAAACGCGGCGTCGGCCTTGTCGCTCTATCGAAGCCGCGATGCCGATTATGGCCCTGCCTTCGCGCTAGCGCTACTGCACGACTCCGCGCAAGCTCACACCATCGAGGCGGACCTCGAAAAGCGCTACCCGGAGGACACATCCGTCCAGTTCAGTTACCTGCCCGCACTCAGGGCGCTCAACGCGCTCAACCAGGGCGACGCGCAAAAAGCGCTGGAAATGACACAACGCGCGATTCCATACGAACTTGCTGTTCCGGGTACAGCGTTTTGGGATGGTTCCTTCTTCGGCGCTCTCTACCCCGTCTATGCACGTGGTCTCGCTTATTCCAGAATGGGCCGCCACCGTGAGGCTGCGGCTGAGTTTCAAAAAATCCTGGATCATCCGAGTATCGTGCTGAACGATCCCATCGGACCCATGGCGCGTCTCCAATTGGCCAGGGCGTTGTCCGCTTCCGGAGATCGCGCGAAATCGGCCGCCGTCTACAAGGATCTCCTCGCGCTCTGGAAGGATGCCGATCCCGGCATTCCGGTTGTGCAGGAAGCCAAGGCTGAGTCCGCCAAACTAATCTAATCGCGTGTAACTTTACGCTCCGCATTTCCTTATCCTATTTAGCGGAACGCTCGTGAGGTTTAAATTACGACGAACGACCAGACCATGCACACGCTAGCCGGATCATCCCGGTTTCCGACGACGCTCTGGAACCTGGTCGTGGCTGCCGGTGATCTACATGGAGAGGAAGCCCGGTCTGCTCTGGTTTCCCTGTGTGAGAAATACTGGTATCCCTTGTATGCCTATCTGCGCCGGCGCGGTTATCCGACGGATCAGGCGCAGGATCTCACGCAGGGGTTCTTCCTACGCGTGCTGGAAGGGCGATATCTCGATCGCGCCGACCAGAAAAAGGGCCGGTTCCGATACTTTCTTTTGACTTCCTTGAAATTCTTCCTGGCCGACGAAGAAGACCGCCGTGGCGCGCTCAAACGCGGCGGCGGAGTGCTTGTGGCTATTGAAGTGTCGACTGGCGAACAGCGCTACCAGCGCGAGCCCGCGCACGATGAGACTCCCGAGCGGATCTTCGAACGGCGCTGGGCCCTTTCCATGCTCGACCGGGTCGTTGAGAGATTGCGGAGCGAGTTCGTGCAGCACGGCCGCCCGGAGTATTTCGAGCAGTTGAAGCCGTTCCTTCTCGGGAAGGCGGACGCACCGTATGCCGAGCTGGCACTCAAAATCAACACCTCAGAGGGAGCGATCAAGGTGGCCATTCATAGGCTTCGCAAGCGCTATCGCGAACTCGTTCGCCAGGAAATCGCAGATACCGTGGCCGATCCCGCGGACGTGGAATCCGAACTCCGGTATCTGGCGGCCGTGCTCACAAGGGGACACTCATCGACTGTCGGCTGATTTCGCAACTTCGGTGATCTTACTTTCGGCGTATCTACGCCGTTCTTGCGCAATTAGGATTCACTCTTTAGCATGTCTCTGCGTTCCCGAAGTTCCCATGATCGTGCGCGAGGGTGCACTCGCACACAAGCCATAATGGTCAAGCTATGTCGGCGGATCGAAAGGTCCCAGTTCCTTTAGCTCGGATATCCGCGGTGTGCCCTCGGAAGTGGTCTTGAGCCATGAAGACGGAATGAAGGCGCTGTGCGCCGTGAACCTTCATAACGCCGTCACCGTCTCGCAGGATCGGCTTGGCAAGAGACTAGGACGGCTGAGTCCATTTCGAATGGGCGAGATCTGCGCCGCGTTACGATTCTCAGTCGGCTGCGATGGCAGCTAGTGTAGTTGCATGGTCCGTATTGCACAGTGTTGCGGGTTATGCGGGCGGCAGGGCATCCGGATGGCACCGCGCTCCGCTGGTTGAACAACTAACGCGCGAACCCCGGAACGGACCTCCTGGACGAATGCGGGGGGACGAATGCCGGAATGCCGGGGACGGTGGGAATGCCGGGGAATGACCCGAGCGTTAGGTCGAGTATCCTGAATTTCTGTTGCCGGAGGTTGCGGACGAATCTGGGCTTCCCGAGGGTTGGGTTCTTTCCAAAGGCATCACGCGAGATATCGGCGACGATTGGCAGGGCAACCGCCGGAGCGCACTGCTTGAAGTGCCGTCCGTTATTGCTCCGGCGACTCGAAACGTGCTGTTGAACCCAGAGCATCTCGACGCCAAGCATGTAACCGTGCGCGCCAGCACCCTATTCGCCCTGGAACCCAGGCTGCGGCAACTCACCGGCTATGCGCTTTCCTATCGAGAGGCGGGGGCTTTCAATCCGAAGCAGTAGACATTGGAATCGTGATCCACCGCGAAGACCTGTCCGTTTGAGACCGCCAGACCGCTGAAGTGGACCCACGTCGTAAAGGCGCTGCCGCTGTTGAAGAGTTCTTTGCCCGTGTAGGCATCGAGGGCGCGCAAGACGGCGGGCTGGGTGTTCTTAAATCGTTGGGCTTCGCCGCCGTGCTGGTTGGCGTTCTCGCCGGTCGCCAGCGCGAACAGAACTCCATTCGCAATCGCGGACGGATCGGGAATATTGAAGTCTCCGGAGATCCATTGCGGATCGAGAACCGGTTTCTGCGTTTTCGGATCCTCCATAACCAGGAAGGCCATCACACTGCCATGCGGGGCGTCGCCATTGGCGAGCGGGAACAGCGGAGCGGTGGGCGCAATCGGGCCACCCATTGGAACGTATAGCCACGTGCGGCCTTGTGCGTCGCGCGCTGTGGACATGGCGCCCCAAATACCGAGACCGGCGCAGCAGATATCGGAGGCGTTGCCGAGCTTAGGCGACGTATAGAGCGCGGTTTGATGATCTTTGCCGCCCAGCGAATCGGCATCGAGTAAATAGATGACCGCTTCTTTCGAAGCCGCGGCAATCAGGTTACGCCCTTTCCAACCGAAGTAAGTGGGACTGGTTGCGCCAAGATCGAGATCCTTCTTGTCGAGATAGACCCAGTTGGGAGGCAGATAGTAATCGATGGCGTCGAGTTGGTGCTGGGAGACGGAGATGACCGTGTTGGAGTAGTCGCCCAACTGCATGTTGAATTTACCGTCGGCGGTGTTGCCGTAGACGCGGCCATTGGCGCCGATCACCGCGCCGCCCCGGCCCCAGAGGCCGGCGGTATCCGTGTTTGAGAAGAGCGCTTCCCGAATGACAGGGCGGTGTGGATCGGAAATATCGATGGAATAGATCCCGGAAAGCGCGCCGCCGCACCCCTGCGTGAGCGTTGTGTAAATGGTGCTGCCGGAAAGGTTGAGGCTCAGCATTTTCGAAAACGGTGGCACGAACTGAATGGGTGCAAAGCGCGGGCGGCCGCTGCCCAGATCGAGGCCATAGAGTAGACCGTCGGCGGAGAGTTCGTAGAGCGTCTCGGTGTGGCGATCGATGACTGGCGTCGCGGTGATGCCGTTCGGGCAAAGGAATGTTCCCTGAAAACCGCCTGGTTTGGGCGTGGTGTGAGTGGGAAGCGAGTGGCTCCAAACTACTTCGCCGGTTTCTGTCTCCAGGGCGAAGACGGTTCCCCCGATGCCCGAGACATAGACCACGTTCTTCACGCCCTTGACGGTGGAAACGTTGCCGGCGGCGACGGGCGGCGTGAGCGCGGAGAGACTGTAGCTCTCATTCTTGACCTTCGTCTTCCACTTAAGTTCGAGGCCGGAGACGTTGGCGGCGCTGAGCGTGCGCTCCTCGGCTGCCCAACCGGACCGCTGCGAATCGTGGCCAAAGGTAGGCCAGTCGGCGGCGGGGGCGGCAATGGCAGTCAGCAGGACGACGGCGCTAAGATCCGCGCACACGCGGGTTAAGGACCGTCTTGCGCGGCGGAGATGTGAGAGTTTCAGCACAGGGAATCCTCGTGGACGGGTGGGAGCATCGCTTTGCGACTCACTCAGTGTATAAGGCAGCCGCTGCGACAATCGTTCAGGACGAAACAGATTGAAGAACGGCCTGCTCAAAGGCGTCGAGCGCGTCTTTAAAGAAGTGGTCCACCGACTCGACCCACAGCAGGCGCTTCGGTTCGTGCAACGCTTCGAAAAAGGGCTCGAAGTCTTCGCGCGGACCGTGGACATCGTGGGTGCTCTGAATGAAGATCTTCGGAATCGTTATGTTGTCGATATAGGTGCGGTTCCGATAAGTGGTGGGATAGCCGACGGCGATGACGCGCGTGAGTCCTGGATGGGCCAGCGCCGTCTTCAGCGCGATCCGAGAGCCGAAAGAGAAGCCGCCGGCCATCGCCGGCAGATGCGGGTAGCGGCGGCGAAGCTCTTCGAGGCAGGCCTGTGCATCGTCGATCTCGCCCCGGCCGTGGTCGTATTCGCCTTCGCTCAAATTGACGCCGCGATAGTTGAAACGCAGGACGACGCGGCCGGTGTGACGCAGGCCGCGCGCCAAACGGTATACCACCTTGTTGTGCATGGTGCCGCCGTGCAGGGGATGCGGATGGCAGACCAGGGCCGCTTCAACCGGCGCCCGATCTTCCGGCTCTTCGAGCAGCGCTTCGAGCTTGCCGGCCGGGCCGGGGATAAAAAGCGTTTCAATCCGGCGCGCCATCAGTTCGACCGGTAGTTGCCGAACGTCATGTCAATGCCGAAATCGTGATTCTTAAGCAGCGCCATCACCTGTTGCAGCGAGTCACGGTCCTTGCCCGAGACGCGCACAACGTCGCCCTGGATCGAGGCCTGCACCTTCACCTTGCTGTCTTTGACGATGCGTACCACATCTTTCGCCTTCTCAATCGGAATGCCGTTTTGCAGCGTGATCTCCTGCCTGGCGCTACCGTGCGTGGCATGAGTAACGGGACCATGGGTGAGGCCTTTGATGGGGACGCCGCGCTTGACTAGTTTCTGGGCCAGGATTTCGTTCACCGACTTGAGCTTGTATTCGTCTCCGGACGCCAGTAGAATCTTGCGATCCTTCTCATTGAGTTCCACGGAGGATTTGGAGTCTTTAAGATCGTACCGAGTCTGAATTTCTTTCATCGCCTGAGCGATGGCGTTCGAGACCTCGGCCAGATCGATTTTCGACATGACGTCGAAGGAGTTGTCAGCCATAAAGAGTGCCTGTGTTTATTGTGCACCCAGGGGCTGGTAGGCTAACAAAATGCTGGGGATTGATCCGCGAGCGCTGCGAGTGGCCTGGACCCTCTTTCTTTTTTCCATTGTAGTGGTGGGCGCTTTTTGGATTCGCGAGACGCTGGTGGAGTTCGCCATCGCCATTTTCCTGGCGTATCTGCTGGCGCCGGTCATTGGTCTCGTCGAACGGCTGGTGCCGAAACGCCGCGTGCTCGCTTTGGCGCTGGTCTACGTCGTCCTTCTGGCGTTGCTGGTGACGGCGGGCATCAATCTGGTTTCGCGAATTGCCGAACAGGCGGCGAGTCTGGCGGCGCTGCTGCCGGCAATGATCGAGAATCCTCACATGCCGGAGATTCCTTTGCCGGACTGGGCCGTGCCCTATAAAGCAAAGGTCATGGAGGCAGCTCAAAAGGAAGCGAGAGCGCTTTCGACCAGCGCTGTCCCCTTCCTTCAGAGAGCCGGAGGGCAACTGCTCTCCGGACTGGGCTCTATTATTTCGCTGATCCTGATTCCCATTCTTACGTTCTTCCTGCTGAAGGACGCACGCGCCATTCGCGAAGCATTGATCGGCTTCTGGGACAACGAACGAGACCGCGCCATGTTGCGAGATATCCTCGATGACGTCCATACGGTGCTGAGTAAATATATTCAGGCTTTGGCGACGCTTTCAATTGCGGCCTTCGCGGCCTGGTTCATCTTCCTCCAGATCCTGGGGACGCCCTACCAGTTGCTGTTGGCCGGTCTGGCTGGCCTCCTCGAGTTCATCCCCGTCATCGGTCCGTCCGCGGCCACCCTGATCGTATTGATCGTGGCGGCAGTCTCCGGCAGCGGCGGATTGGGTTGGATTGTCGCGTTCTGGATCGGCTTCCGCTTGTTCCAGGATTACGTCCTGAATCCGTTCTTGATGAGTTCAGGCGTCGAGGTCCATCCGCTGCTGGTTCTGTTCGGCATTCTGGCCGGCGAGAGGATCGGCGGCGTGCCCGGCATGTTCTTCGCGGTGCCTGTGATTGCCATCGCGAAAGCAATCTACGTACGCTCGCGGCAAGGCCGCGGAAACCGACCCGAATTGACGACGGGGCTCAGTTAGACGATCTTCGATCCTGGCGGGCGTGTCGGCGCGCCGGCCGAGCCGCGAAAAAATCGGCGCGTGACTTAAGTC
>CAJCIT010000130.1 GCA_903970405.1 Acidobacteriaceae bacterium
ATTTTTCGCCATTTCGGCCAAGGTGATGCGGCGCATTTTGTTGGATCATGCGCGGAAGCGCATTGCCGCCAAGCGGAATGCCGGCGACTTCGTACCACTGGACGGAGCGGCTTTCCTGGTCCCCGGCCCCGACATCCTCCAGGTGGACGCGGCACTGGGCCGCTTGGCCCAGCAGTACCCCCGCCAAGCCGCGGTGGTGGAACTCCGGTTTTTTGGAGGGCTGACCGCGGAGGAGACGGTGGAAGCACTGAATTCCTCGGGGGAAGACGTCTCGCTACGCACTGTGGAGCGCGATTGGAAGTTTTCTCGAGCCTGGCTGCAGAGTGAAATCGCAAAATGAACCCGGCGCTTACCGAGGACAGGTACGACCCGGAAAGGCTCCGGGAGTTGTTCGCCGTCGCGTGCGAGCTGGAAGACCGGGAACGCACACGCCTCCTGGATGAAAACTGCGCGGGATCGCCGGCGCTACGCACCGCTTTGGAGAAGCTGCTGGGCGCCCACCTTGACGCTACCTCGCGCACCTTTTGGAGTTTCCCCGCGCTCCAAGTGGAAGCCAGGCATCAGGCGGCGGAAGGAATGGTTCCGTCCCAACTTGGCCCGTATCGCGTTCTCTCGCGCATTGGAACGGGAGGCATGGGCGCCGTCTACCTGGCCGAACGCGATTACGAAGACGTGCGCCGCCAGGTGGCGATTAAGGTGATCCCGTGGGCCATGCTGGACGACGACACGCTGCGCCGCTTCCGCCAGGAGCGCCAAATCTTGGCCCGCATGGAGCATCCCAACATCGCACGCATGCTGGATGCATGCCGCACACCGGACGGCATGCCGTATCTGGTGATGGAGTATGTCGACGGCATTCCGATTGATCGCTATGCCGCCGACCACAGCCTCTCCATGCGGGCGAGACTCGCCTTGTTTCAGGCGGTGTGCGATGCGGTGGCGTTTGCGCATCGAAACCTGATCGTGCATCGCGATCTGAAGCCTCGCAACATTTTGGTCACGCGGGAAGGAGTTCCGAAGCTGCTGGATTTTGGGATCGCCAAGCTGTTGAGCGAGGCTTCGGATCCGCAGTCAACTTCGGCCGCTTGGATGACTCCGGCCTACGCCAGCCCTGAGCAGCTAGCCCAAAACCCGATTACCACTGCTTCGGACATTTATTCGCTGGGCGTTATCCTCTATGAATTAGCAGCCGGCGAAAAGTTCGCCACACCACGCAAGCGCCTGCCGGGCGATCTGGAAAACGTGGTCGCGAAGGCATTGCGCAGCGAGCCCGAACGGCGCTATGCGTCGGCCGGCGATCTGGCGGAGGATGCGCGGCGTGCGGTGGACGGCTATCCCGTGAGGGCGCGGCCTGATTCCTTGACTTATCGTGCACGCCGGCTGGTGACGCGCCGTCCCGTGGAGGTGGGGATGGTCTTGCTGATGACCATCGCGCTGATCGCGGCAGTGGTGGTGGCTTACCGGCAATACAGCGCGGCCCGCCAGCGTTTCAACGAAGTCCGCAGCGTAGCGAACTCGTTTTTGTTCGATGTGTATGACGCACTGGGCGATCTGCCGGGGGCCACCCAGGCGCGCCTGCTGGTAGCGCAACGCGCGCAGCAGTATCTGGACACCTTGGCCGCCGATCGCTCCTCCGACCTTGCGCTGCGCAGGGATCTTGCCGCTTCGTACATCAAGCTCGGAGATATTCTGGGACGGCCTTGGGCGGCGAACCTCGGCGACACGGCGGGGGCACTGGCCAACTACCAAAAAGCCGACGCCGTGTTTGCGATGATCGATGCGTCCGGCCATGGGGATGCCAAGCTATTCCAGGAATGGGGAACGCTCTATTCCCGGGAACTTCGCCTTGCATTGCGCCGCGGCTTGCCCGGTGATGCCGTAGCGGCAGGCGAAAAGTCTGTGGCCCTTTTGGACCGCGCGCTGGCGCTCGCTCCAGTCTCGCGGGATATCGGCTTCTCGGCCGTGGACGGCCGCGTTTATCTTTCCATCGCCAGATTGGAAGTAGCGAATGCGCAGGGCGGCGTGTCCCGATATCGGAAAGCCGAGTCCGAAGCCGAAGGTGCGCGGGACCGGGCGCGAGCGCTTGCTGCGTCGAACCCGGTGGACGAACAACTAGCCGTGGAGCAGGCCAGAGCGGACCAATATCTGGCCTACATCGTTCACGATCTAGCCTGGTATACGGGCGATAATCAGGCCTACACGCGGGTCCTGCTTTTGATGCAGGAAATGGTTGCGATTGTGCGGCCCATCTATGCCATCCATCCCGATCGCTACCGGCGGATCATGGCCGACTGCCTCATCGATTTCAGCCGCATCGCGTCCATGGTGGGCGACGCCAAACAAGGCGAGGAGGCAGGCCGCGAAAGCCTTAGGTTATTCCAGGAAATCGCCGCGAGCGATCCGCGAAATGTGGAGGCGGCGGGGGATTTGGTGGTTGCTCACTGGACCTTGGCGAAGGCTCTAGCCGCGCGCAATCGCACCAAGGAGGCGAAGGCCGAGTTTGAAAAAGCGCTGGCTGGTCACAAGCGAATCAAGCAGCAGATCCCGTATGAAGAGGGCGACAACAAGCTGGTTGTGGAGTCGCGCGATTGGCTGGCGGGACAGCGCCTTGCGGTCGGCGACTATGGTGGCGCCATGTCTCTTTACCGCGCGAACGTCGATTTGTTGGCTGGTTCAACTAAAGTGAAGGACCAAGTTGACCTTGCACTCGATTATGGCTTGATGGCGGATGCCATTGCTCCAACCGACAGAAAGAGGGCTCTGGCCTACTTCAAACGGGCGGCGGAATTGTGGGAGAGCTTGCGTGACTCCGGCCAACTTCCCCCGCGCTATGCCGTGAAGCCGGATGAAATGCGAATTGCCTCTTCACGGTGACTGACCGGGGGCTCGATTTTCGACCAACCTGCGGGCAACGTTTGACTCGCCGCCGCCAGCGCGCAAGTCAAGTCCTATTCAGGAACTTGAGGGACGCAGCGCAACTAACGCACCAAGTCCGCGCCAGAGATAAACGGCACTCACTAAGGTGCGCTCTCTGCCTATGAGGTAACCGGGTAGGGGACTTGGAAAAATACCACATCTGGAGTCGGAAGTGGAACCTCTGGTCTCTGCCGAAGGAGAGCCCAGCTCAGAGGGGGCCGAGGGGGACAGTCGAGGGCGCCGAAGTGGACAGATGGGATGAGCGGGCCGCCCCGCTAGCAGCGATCTGTCCCCTTCGCCCCCGCTCATTTGCCTCGACCGTTCCGTTTATTCCAACCTAGCGCCATAACTGCGGAATACGAAATGGACGCCCAAGCGGGCACTGTCACAAGGACAAAAAACCAGCTGTCCTCTGACTGGTGCATGGCCCATTCTGTTTCATAGCGGCTAGTTTCTGTTGCGCAGCTCGCGCCTGGATAAGACACGCGAAATCGGTGTGGCTACATGTCGTGGGAGTCAGCGGGATGCCTAAAGGAATGACGGTTCCGACCATGGCGGCGAAGTCTGCGCCGCCTTCCCCCCTAACAACTTGTGTTGTATCGGAGAATGCGGTCACGGTGCCGGCAGCCCCGGGAGACACGTAGAGAATGTTTCCAATCCGGCTCTGTTCTGACGGGGAGAGTTGGTTGTAGGCCCAGGTAACGGCCCCGGCTCCGCCGCTGTAGCCGACGAGGTCGATGGAGCCGCTGTTGCTTTGTAACGCTGACCGTAAGGGTAGGCCGATATTGCTCCCAGTTGTCCGGCTAGGCCTGAAAAGGCAGGCTGGCTATTAACATCCATAGGAACTTCCGGGACGGAGAGACATGGTACGAAGTTGATTATAGAGTGCCGGCGACGGCCGCCGCGAGATCGCTTCTTTGGCCTTGACGGGCTGCGAGCCGCCGTCCCAACTGCTGTTCGAGGTTAGCCACGAACTCGGGGCTTCCGACCGGGCGTCCGGTGAACGTTCCGTGTTGAAGTGCCCGAATCGCAATAAGTTCGTCCGGTTCTGCCAGAAGACCTGACCAGCGCGCGGCGCCGCCCGACGAACGATGAAATTCCCAGTCGAGCAGTCTGGACCCGGGCATGCCATCCGAAAGCGGAGTCAAGTGAGCGGCCGCGCTGGACCACTCGTACTGTTCCGGTCTTGCTACCAGATTAGCCCGAACCGGGTTCCGCTCGGCATAACGGAGTGCGACCCAGGGGTGCTGGTGGTCGAGAGCACAGGAGCAAAAACGGTTTTGCCAGAGATGCCCGACGCGGGGTCTGCGTGTATTCAGACGGCGTGCATTCAGTAGAGCGCGTATCGGCTGTGCGTGCGACGGAGCGCGACGGCCATCGAAGCAGGCTCCTCGGGCACCGCAACCAGGTGGATGTGATTGCTCAGTAAGCAGTAAGCCAGCACGCGGAGCCGGGCCTGGACGCCGTAGGTTTCGAGGCAATCGAGGTAGGTGAGCCGGTCGGCATCTGTGAAGAAGACGCGCTGGCGATCAATACCGCGCTGGGTGATGTGGTGCGCTACTCCGACGGCTACGGCGCGGGCAAAACGGAACATCGGAAGGACCGGGGCAGGTTGCGGGACGGGGCGTGGTTACCTGCCGTGGAGCCTGAATCTTTATTGGCGAGGCTGTGACCGCCGGGCTCTGGGACGACGCCAGAAGGCAAGCGCAGGAAGTGGCGGATCTCTATGGCGCGTTGGCCCACTTCGGGTGTCCGCCCACGAACGCCTTGATTCGGCCCGTCCCTTCGGCCCCCTTTTCATTTGGGCTCCGTTTGGGCCCTTCTATTTAGTCGATCCTACCTTCACGAAATTCTCACCGTCAGGATTAATCTCTAAGATCGTTCTGCCATATTCCTTCCCAGCCGCAAGGCAATCGTCGTACTGGTACGACTCGCCGACCGCCTTCGGCTGCCAATTGCCCGAAAGGTATGTCATCAACGCTTTTGGAATAAGCAGCCCATTAATGCACGCATGCCCCACCGCGCCCTGTTGCCACTCCCACCTGCCGGAGTTTCGCTGCTCCTGCCCGTTTGGGAAGGTAATGCTCTCGGAGAATGAGTGGTCCTGTGCCACTCTTAGTGCGATTTTCGTGCCGCCAGACCTGAGCTCATAGTCACCGTAAACCTCGCGCTCGTCGCTGATCGGCGCGCACCCGACCAGTTCGAAAATAAGAAGTAAGACGATCACTTTGTTCCGCACGGACTGGGCTCCCTGATTACGAATGTCTGAGTGATATTCCTCATCGGGCCTGACGTCCCTTGACGGTCTGGGACCGCATGATAGAAGAACGAGTGGGTGCCAGCCACGTTTGTTATGGTAATAACCGCGGTGCCGTGGCTGACGCTCCAATCGCCAACATAGCCCCCAACTTGCCCGCCGACAGGTGAGTTTCGTCGGTCGTAGTCTACATTGTAGAGCGCGTCCCAGGAGTCGAGCGCGAGCTTGCCGCTCCTTACGCCTGCCTGACATGCAATTTGGATTCGAGAGTTCACTTGCTGGAATCCCGCCGAGGCGATGAGGTCCCGCGTTCGATAATCGTCGGCTCCGTAGTAGCGCAACCTTGGTCCCGTTCCGCTAAGCCAGTTGAAAAAGAATCCCAGTGTGCTCCAGTACGCACGATAGAACTGCCCTGCAGTTTGCGGTTGTGCATTTCCGCCGCTCGATGCGGGCTGAAATCCGCTGGACCCGCCAGCCGGGCCCGATCCAGTGGACGTGTTAGTGGGGTAGATCAGTTCGCCGCTATCCCAAAGGCCCGGCAGGGCACTGCATGACGCGTCCCCGCTCCCTGTGGATGCGTAGGCACAGGTGTCCCCCCAGGTTGTATTCAAAGGCGCGCCGCCAGGCCCGGTCAATCCCGTGCAACCTTCGCCGTCCCAGGTCCCGCTCCCGCATTGTGGATCTTGGCCGTCCGGGTCCACCAACGCCATCGGATTGTTCAGCGCGTAGCCGTAGCGGTTCCAGCTTTGTGGATTGGTTATATCGACTGCTCCCATCCCTGCCGGGTCCGGTTGCACCCACCGTCCCTGCGTCGGATGGTACTCGCGATAGAGGAAGTCGTATAGGTCCGACGCCATGTCCTGATTTTGGCCGGTGAAGTTGCGGTCCGTGGTCCCGGTCTCCGAGTAACTTTCGCCGAAGGGGGCGTAGGCGCCGTCGTAATAGAGCGTGCGCGAGGGAGTCGAGGCGATGCGCGAACTGCCCAGCCAATCCGGATGACGGTAGTAAGTCAGGCCGCTGGAGGTGTAGACAGCCGTGCCGCCG
>CAJCIT010000131.1 GCA_903970405.1 Acidobacteriaceae bacterium
AGAACCGGGCGAGTGCGCCTGGTCCTGCTGGCATTGCTGGTAGTGGCTGCGATTGCTGCCTTCCCTATCTACTCGTACTACGCGGCCCGCGAATCCACGGATGACGCCCAGGTGGATGGACACGTGGTGCCGATCAGCCCGCGCATTTCTGGAACAATTGTTTCGGTGCTGGTGAATGACAACCAAGAGGTGACGGCGGGGCAGGAACTGGTGAAGCTCGATCCGGCCGACTATCTGGCGCAACTGGCGCAGGCGAAGGCTGATGTGGCGGACGCGCGCGCCAGCACCACGGAGGCGTTCAGCAATGTGCCGATCACCGGCGTCAACACGCGCAGTTCCATCCGCACCACCGAATCTGAAGTGATCCAGGCGAAGGCGGGCGTCGTGGCGGCCGACCAGCAGTTGAACGCCGCCAAGGCCCGGCTGGAGTATGCGAAGTCGCGTCTGGTGCAGGCGCAGGCCAACAACACAAAAGCGCAACGCGACCTGGCTCGCTACAAGGAACTGGTTGACAAGGACGAGATTTCCAAGCAGCAATACGATGCAGCCGTGGCGCAGGCCGAAGCCAATCAGGCTGACGTTGCTTCCGCCCAGGCATCGGTCGTCGAAGCCCAGCATAATGTGGACTCCGGGAATGCCACATTAGCGCAGGCGGAGGCGCGCCTCGGTTCGGCTGATGTCACCGCGCAGCAGAGCCGGCAGACGGCGCCGGATCAACAGGCCGCCATTGCCGCGCGCGCTAAATCTTCGGAAGCCAAGGTTCAGGAGAAGCAGGCGGCTCTCGATATGGCCGAGCTCAATGTGAAATACACGATTCTCTACGCCCCTGTCAGCGGCGCTGTCACCAAGAAGAGCGCCGAGCCCGGGCAGCGTGTTCAGCCGGGCGAGGATCTGATGGTTCTGGTGCCGCTGGACGATGTGTGGGTTACAGCGAACTTTAAAGAGACGCAGTTAAAGAAGATGCGCGCCGGACAGAAGGTGGAGATCGAAGTGGATGCGTACGGCGGCCGGAAGTACGAAGGCCACATCGATAGCATCGCTGCCGTCTCCGGATCGAAAACCAGCCTGCTTCCGCCGGAGAACGCCACCGGGAACTACGTCAAGGTTGTACAGCGCGTTCCGGTGAAGATCGTGCTTGAGAAGGGCCAGAACAAGGATCACCTGCTGCGGCCGGGCATGTCCGTGTCCCCAGTGGTTCTGTTGAACTCCAGCACAGACAGCCACTAAGGCCCAGACTCAGGCGGCATCCGAAGACAGGAGAACCACGAGCAATGGCAAGCAACGCAGCCACCGCGGACGCCATCGCGATTCCGCAGCGGCAGGAGGCCGTTTGGAAGCCCAAATACAACCCCTGGCTGATTGCGCTGACGGTGACGCTGGCCAGTTTTATGGAGGTGCTGGATACAAGCATCGCCAACGTGGCGCTGCCCCATATCGCCGGAAACCTGTCGGCGAGCCAGGATGAGGCCACCTGGGTACTGACTTCTTACCTGGTCTCGAACGCCATCATCCTGCCGTTGAGCGGTTGGATGTCGATGATGATCGGGCGGCGCAACTTTTACATGTCCTGCGTGGCCGTGTTTACCGTCAGTTCTTTCCTTTGCGGTATTGCGCCGACGTTGGGCGCGCTGGTCTTATTTCGCATTATTCAAGGCATTGGCGGAGGCGGCTTGCAGCCGAGTGAGCAGGCCATTCTGGCCGACACGTTCCCGCCGGAGAAGCGCGGCATGGCCTTCGCCGTGTATGGAATTGCCGTGGTCACCGCGCCGGCCATCGGGCCTACGCTTGGGGGCTGGATCACGGACAACTTCGATTGGCGCTGGATCTTCTTCATCAACATTCCAGTCGGCTTCGTGTCCATCTTTCTGACGCGGTTCATGGTGCAGGACCCGCCCTACTTTGAAAAACAACGCAAGGAGAATAAGCGCGCCGGCCTCAGGGTGGATTATTGGGGCATCATTTTCATCGCCATCGGGCTGGGGTTCCTGCAGATCATGCTCGATAAGGGCGAGCGCGATGACTGGTTCGCAAGCGATTTCATCCGGCTCTGCGCGTTTCTGGCCGCGGCCGGCCTGGTGATGGCCATTGTCTGGGAACTGCGCGTAAAGGACCCGGTGGTGGACCTCAGTCTCCTAAAGGAGCGGAACTTCAGGATCTCCGCTTTCTTCATGTTCATGGTGGGCGTGGTGCTGCTGGGAAGCACGGTGCTGATTCCGCAGTATCTGCAGTTAGTGATGGGATACTCAGCCACGGACGCGGGTTTGGCGATCTCGCCGGGCGGCGTGCTGATTATTGTGGTCTTACCCTTTGTGGGTTTCATGCTGGGCAAGATTGAGGCCCGGTGGCTCATCCTGGTGGGCCTGATTATCACGTCGCTCGCTCTCTGGAACATGACGAACTTCGATACCGAGATGAGCCTGCGGACAGCTATCTTCGCGCGGTGTTATCAGGCGCTGGGTTTGGCGTTCCTATTCGTTCCCATCAATACCGCGGCCTACGCCTTTGTGCCGCGAACAAAGAACAACGCGGCCAGCGGCTTAGTGAACCTGGCGAGGAATGTGGGCGGCAGCGTCGGCATTTCGCTGGTCACTTCCATTTTGACGCGCCGGACGCAGTTCCATCAGGCGCGGTTGACGGAATTCACCAACTCGACGAATCCGCAGATGAGTCAGGCGCTGGCGGGCGCCCAAAATGCACTGGTGCAGCACGGAGCTACCATCTCCGACGCGTCCAAACAAGCGTACGGAAACATCATGTTCGTGGTCCAGCGCCAAGCCAGCGTGCTGGCGTACATCGATTGTTTCTATCTGCTGGCGATTGTTTTTGGATGCCTGATTCCGCTGGCGTTCGTGATGAAGAAAACGAAGCCGGGCGGCGGGGTTGCCGCGCATTAGCCGGGGCGCGCCCGGTGGCTCGGTCGGGTTCGCGCGGCACTCGCGGCGGCGGTAAGCGATCGATGGCGCGGAATCGTCACTATTCGTCAGTCTGATTTAGGCGAGCCGCGCTGAAACTCTTGATGCCGCATCCGAATCCCATGGGCATGGCAACTCCAAATGCAGCGTTAAGCGGCGAATTTTTATTGGGCGGCGACATCCGAATCCACCGCCTCGGTTTTGGCGCCATGCGAATCACAGGCGAAGGGATCTGGGGCGAACCCAGGGATCGCGAAGAAGCAAAACGTGTTTTGCGCCGCCTTCCCGACTTGGGCGTCAACTTCATCGATACCGCGGATTCCTACGGGCCCGAAGTCAGCGAGCAACTCATCGCGGAGGCCCTTTACCCTTATCCCAAGGGTCTTCTCATCGCAACCAAGGGCGGTTTGACGCGTACCGGTCCCAACCAGTGGGTTCCCGTGGGCCGGGCCGAGTACCTGCGCCAATGCGTCGAGATGAGTCTTCGCCGCCTGCGGCTGGACCGTATCGACCTGTATCAGCTCCACCGGTTCGATCCGAAAGTCCCTGTCGAAGAATCGCTCGGCGAACTCAAAAAGCTCCAGCACGAAGGCAAGATCCGCCACATCGGCATTTCCGAAACCTCGGTTGCGGAGATTGAACAGGCGCGCAAGATCGTTAAGGTTGTAAGTGTTCAGAATCGCTATAACATCGGCGACCGGGCTCATGAAGATGTGGTTGAGTACTGCACAAAGCACAACCTGGGCTTCATACCCTGGTTTCCCGTGGCCGCCGGCAAACTGACGCAAGCCGGCGGAGTTCTGGATCAGGCGGCCAAGGCCAACAAGGCCACCACTTCACAGTTGGCTCTGGCTTGGTTGCTTCATCGTTCGCCGGTCATACTGCCGATTCCCGGGACATCCTCGGTGAAACACCTGGAAGAAAATGTCGAGGCTGCCGGATTGAAGCTTCAACCGGAAGAGTGGGAAAAGATCGAAGAGCACGCGAAGCAAGCCGCCTGAAGTTAGGCTGGTGCCGCGAGCATCTTACTTCCCGGCCGCGTCCACCTTCGCCTGGGCGCGGCTCACGGCCAAAACGAGCTCCTCATAATTCGCCTCAGGGACCGGCGGCGCCGCCAATGCGTTTTGCGCGTCGCTTAACTGCCGTTGCGCCTCCTCGAGCTTAATGTCCTTTGACCGCAGCGCGCTCTCAGTCATGACGCTGACGACGTCATCCAACACTTCGATGAAGCCGCTGTCGACGGCCAGCACATGCGTCTGTCCGCCGGCCGTATAAGTCAGCACGCCAGGCGCCAGAATGCTCATCAGCGCGGCGTGGCCCGGCAAAATGCCCATGTATCCGCTGCTTCCGGGAATCTCCGCTGTAGCGGCGTCTTCATCCACTACCAACGCCGCAGGCGTCGCAACTTGAAGCTTGAACGTATCCGCCATCGTTACTTCTTCAGCTTCTCCGCGGCTTCCAGCACTTCGTCGATCGTGCCCTGCATGTAGAACGCCTGCTCCGGCAGTTCGTCATGCTTGCCATCCACGATTTCCTTAAAGCTGCGCACGGTATCGGCCAGTTTGACGTACTTGCCTGGACGGCCCGTGAACTGTTCCGCCACGTTGAATGGCTGCGACAGAAACTTCTCCAGACGGCGTGCCCGCGCCACGATCTGCTTATCGTCTTCACTCAACTCGTCGACGCCGAGAATCGCGATAATGTCCTGCAGGTCCTTGTACCGCTGTAGCACTTGCTTAACGCGCTGGGCAGTCTGGTAATGCTCCTCACCCACAATGCGCGGGTCGAGAATGCGAGATGTCGACGCCAGCGGGTCGACCGCTGGATAGATGCCGCGCTCGGAGATCGCCCTGTTCAACTGGGTGGTGGCATCGAGGTGCGCGAACGTCGTTGCGGGGGCGGGGTCGGTGTAATCGTCGGCAGGCACATAAATCGCCTGCACCGATGTGATCGAACCCTTCTTAGTGGATGTAATACGCTCCTGCAGGTCGCCCATCTCCGTCGCCAGATTTGGCTGGTATCCCACTGCCGACGGCATGCGGCCCAACAACGCCGAAACCTCCGAACCCGCCTGGGTAAACCGGAAAATGTTGTCGATGAACAGCAGTACGTCCTGGCCCTCTTCGTCACGGAAGTATTCCGCCACCGTCAGGCCGGTCAATCCGACACGCAACCGGGCGCCGGGCGGCTCTGTCATCTGGCCGAACACCAGCGCCACCTTGGACTTCCGCCAGTCGTGCGGATCCACGATGCCCGCTTCCTGCATTTCGAGCCACAGGTCGTTCCCTTCGCGGGTCCGCTCGCCCACGCCCGCAAATACC
The DNA here is from genome assembly GCA_903970405.1 of Acidobacteriaceae bacterium. Taxonomy (GTDB): domain Bacteria; phylum Acidobacteriota; class Terriglobia; order Bryobacterales; family Bryobacteraceae; genus CAJCIT01. The sequence continues at coordinate 5,234 of CAJCIT010000131.1, forward strand.
GACACGCCGCCATGCTTCATGGCGATGTTGTTGATCAGTTCTTGAATGATCACCGTCTTGCCGACGCCGGCGCCGCCGAAGAGCCCGATCTTGCCGCCGCGAAGATACGGCTCCAGAAGGTCGATCACCTTGATGCCCGTCTCAAAAGGCTGCAAATCCGTTGACTGCTCATCGAAGGCCGGCGCCTGGCGGTGAATGGGCAGGTGATGAGCCGACGTTACCGGGCCCATGTTATCCACCGGCTGTCCCAGCACGTTGAGAACGCGGCCCAGGGTCTCGTTGCCAACAGGAATCGTGATCGGCGCGCCGGTGTCGACGGCTTTCATCCCGCGCACCATGCCATCGGTCGCTTCCATGGCCACCGTGCGTACACGGCCTTCGCCGATGTGCTGCGCCACTTCAACAATGATGTCGATCTTCTCCGGCACATCGAAGCCTTCGCTGGTGACGCGGATCGCGTTATTGATGCGGGGGATGTGCCCCTCCGGGAACTGAATATCGATTGTCGGGCCGGCGATCTGAATCACCTTGCCTTCAACCAGGGTCGTGGGGGCTGTGGCCATGTCCTTCTCCATACGGCGCTATAGAGCTGCGGCGCCGCTCACAATCTCAATGATTTCTCGTGTAATTGAAGCTTGGCGAACACGGTTCATGTTCAGCGTCAATGTGTCGATCACGTCGGCGGCATTCGAGCTCGCCTTGTCCATCGCCGTCATGCGCGCCGCGTTGTACGCCGAATTCGATTCCAGCAGCGCGCGGAACACTTGAAGCTCCACATACCGCGGCAGCAGCTTCGAAAGCAGCTCCGCCGGCGGCTGCTCGAAAATGTAGTCGTGCTGCTCTTGCGATTCGGGCAGTTCAATGGGGAGAATCCGGCGCAATGAGATAGCCGGCGCCATCACGTTCTTGAATTCGTTCACAGCCAGGTACAGCGCATCGATCTCGCCCTTGGCGTAACGCTCGCTCAGCGTGCGGGCGATCGCCGCCGCCTCTTCGTACTTCGGTTTATCGAAAATGCCGTGGTGGTATCCAGTCAGGTTCGAGCCCAGCCGGCGGAAGTAGTCGCGGCCCTTGCGGCCCACCGCTTCAATTCCGATCTCCGCGCCCTGGTGCTCGCCGATGAACTTGCGAACCACCCGAAACAGGTTGGCATTGAAGCCGCCCGCCAGGCCCGAATCGGAACTCACCAGAAGGAGCTGGATTTTCTTCTCGTCGCGAACCGCCAGCAGCGGCAGTTCCGACGAATCGTCCATCGCCGCGGCGGCCGCCGCCACATTTGACAGCATGCGGCTCAGCATCTGCGCGTAGGGCCGTGACGCAATGGCGCGTTCCTGCGCGCGGCGCAGCTTAGCCGCCGAGACCATCTTCATGGCCTTGGTGATCTGCCGTGTGTTCTTGACGCTGCGGATACGACGCCGGAGATCGAGGACGTTTGCCATAGGTTACTTGTTGCCCACCATTGCCGTTGCCGGGGTTGATGGGGCCGCGGAGAGATCCCGCTTGTCGGCTTCTGCTTTGTCGTTCAAATTTGAGAGGAAAGTTCCCTTGTAGTCTTTGATCGCAGCTGTAAGGCGGGAACGAAGATCGTCATCTAGAGCCTTCTTGGAAGCGATATCGGTCAGGATTGCAGGTTGCGCCGATTCAAGATAAGGATAGTAGCCATCTTCGAAGGCCCGCAAATCTTTGACTTCGACGTCATCGAGGAGGCCATTAACACCGGCAAAGAGGATAGCAACCTGTTTCTCTGCTGACAACGGCTGAAACTGTGGCTGCTTGAGCAGTTCGGTGAGGCGCTGACCACGGTTTAGCTGCTGGAGCGTGACCTTGTCAAGATCGGAGCCGAACTGTGAAAAGGCGGCCAGTTCCCGATATTGGGCGAGGTCGAGTTTCAGTGTTGAGCCAACTTGCTTGGTGGCTTTGGTCGCCGCGGAGAAGCCTACGCGTGAGACAGAAAGACCAACGTTGACGGCGGGACGAACGCCGGAGTTGAACAGGTCCGTCTCGAGAAAGATCTGTCCATCGGTGATGGAGATGACATTGGTCGGAATGTATGCCGAGACGTCACCGGCCTGGGTTTCAATGATGGGCAGAGCGGTGAGTGAGCCGCCTCCGAGTTTG